>JBNGDO010000092.1:0-20280 GCA_049975385.1 Anaerolineae bacterium
TGTGGCGGTTGCTGCTGGTGGGATAGGCGTGCTGCATCCGGTGATGAATAGCGCAACGATGAAACATAATCCGCAATAATGTATTCGCTTGAACATCGATTCCTCCGTAGTATGGTGGAGCTGTGGGCTATGCGCATCATTATAGAGAGAGCGCCGGGTTAGTCAACACAACGGCTAGATTTATAAGTCCTTGAGCCGGTGGCTGATATCGCTTTCCGGCACAGTATAGCCCAGTTGAGGGATCAACGTAGTGATGGCAGCAACGTCATCACAGGCGGCTTTGTGGATAACGACTGTATCCATTGCAGGCGTCTTTACTGCCCGCCGAGGATATAGCGCAGCGCGAGGTTGTGAGTAAGTTGCTCGACTGGAGCGCGGTCGTCGGTAAAGACCAGGGCACTCGTCCCTGGCTTCCGCAGATTCGCCAGTGCGCGCTTTGCCACGGTTTCCAGCCGCGCGTCGTTCAAGACCTGCAGATTGTCCGCCAGATTTTGCGCCGTAGTGATTTGTACCGTCGCAACGACAATCGCGTTGAAGCTGTCTGGCACTTCGATCACATAGACGGATGGATAAACCTGCCGCATCGTGTTGGCCATCGCCTCGACCAGTCGCCAGTCGCCGTCTCCCGTCCCCGGCGTGTGTCCTACGTTGATGGCGACCACGCCCTTTTCCGTGAGACGCGCGCGCACTTCCGCGAAGAACTCCACCGTCGTCAGATGCCAGGGAATGTAGGGTAGCCGGTACGCATCCACGGCGACGACGTCATAACGGCGCTTGGTCTGCACGAGGAAAGCGCGCCCGTCGGCGGCGTAAGCTGTGAGATTCGGCTGCGTCATCGCAAAGTAATCTCGCCCCACCTGGATGATGGCGGGATCGATCTCCACTCCGTCAATCGGCAGCGCGCCGTAGACTGCGGTGTATTGTCGCGGCGTCGTCCCCGCCGCCAGCCCGATGACCAGCAGGCTGCCGACGGCGCTTGGCGGATGGGGGACGGCGTTGAAATACGGCGCGATGAGGTAGTAGTCCCACGGCCCGCCGGTGAGGATTTCGTCGCCGGGCAAGTAAACCGAGTGGATACCCTGGCCTTCGTTCAGCAGCAGATACCGCGAGCCATCCGTGTTCTCTATCACCTGGATGAAGTTGTAGACGGATTCTTCTTCGTGGATGAGACCCGCCTCTGGCTTGATCGTGCCCGGTTTGAGGATGAAGAGCACGATGAGCAATAGCACCGTCCACGCCAACAGCCAGAAGCGGCGGCGGTTGAAATGCCACGAGCCCCACAGACCTGTTACAGCGGCGATCATCGCCAGCAGGATGAACGTTCGGTACGTGCCCAGGTTGGGGATCAGCACCAGGTTGGGCAGGAACGTGCCGATGAAGCTGCCGAGTGTGGACACGGCGTAAATTTGCCCCGCCGTGCCGCCGGAGGCAGTCACGTC
The DNA here is from genome assembly GCA_049975385.1 of Anaerolineae bacterium. Lineage (GTDB taxonomy): Bacteria > Chloroflexota > Anaerolineae > B4-G1 > SLSP01 > DSWT01. Next base: position 1,440 of record JBNGDO010000092.1, read on the forward strand.
CGTCACCGAAAGGCGGATGACAAAAGGCGACACGCACGCCAGCAGCGTCACCGGCGCGACGAAGAGCACGAGCACGAAGATGAACGGCCCGGCGATCTGTGGCAGGCTCCATGCCATCATCCCCTGCGCGGCCAGGCGCAGCATCGGGCGCGCTAACAACGGAATTGTGGCAATGGTCAGCCCTGCCGCCGTCAGAATCGTGTAGAGGGTTGTGGGGTGGGGTGAACGGTCGGCCCAACGCCCGCCGAGTGCGTAGCCCACCGAAAGATACAGCAGGATCAGCCCGATGATGGCCGACCAGACCAGTTCTGTGGTGCCGAAGGCCGGGGCTAATAACCGCGACGCCGCCAACTCCAGCGCCAGCGAGACGAGGCCGCCGATGAAGGCGGTGACGTAGAGGTAGACAGTAGACCGTAGACGGTAGACGGGGAGGGCAGAGGAGGATTTAGTCATGGTCAAGTCCCAGGTCCTTCCAAAGGGTGTCTATTCGAGCTTTGATCTCCGGCGGCATCTGCACGACCTCAGGCCATTCGCGGGTGAAGCCTTCCTCGGGCCATTTCGCCGTTGCGTCGATGCCGATTTTTCCGCCGAAGGAGTGGTGGTACGAGGCGTGATCCAGGTGATCGGTCGGTCCGTCGCCGATGACGACGTCACGCGACCAATCGACGTTGCCCAACGCCTGCCACGCGGCGATGTTCGGGTCGTGCACGTCAACCCACTCATCGACGATGACGACGGCCTTCGCCAGACTGAGGAGCGCCAGTCCCCACAGGCCGTGCATCACTTTGCGGGCGTGGCCCGGATAACGCTTCTTGATGCTCACCAGCACGAGGTTGTGAAAGACGCCCGGCGCAGGCATCGCGAAGTCCACGATTTCCGGCAGAAACAGGCGCAGCAGCGGCAGGAACAGGCGCTCGGTGGCCTTGCCCATCCAGTAATCCTCCGCCGGTGGGATGCCGACGACGGTGGCGGGATAGATCGGGTCGCGCCGCCGGGTGACGGCGGTGACGTGCAGCGCGGGGAACGGCTCGACGGGTGTGTAGTAGCCGGTGTGGTCGCCGAACGGACCTTCAGGGCGTTGGTCGTCGGGATCGACATACCCCTCGATGATGACGTCGGCTTCGGCGGGGACGGAGAGCGGCTGCGTGACGCAGTCCACCAGTTCGACGGGCTTCCCGCGCAGCCAGCCTGCGAGCAGGTACTCGTCGATGTCGGGCGGTAACGGTGCGGACGCGGCCCAGATGCAGGCCGGGTCGCCGCCGAGCGCGACCGCGACGGGGATGTGCTTCCCCAATGATTTAGCGACGCGTTCGTGTTCCGCGCCGCCCTTGTGCCGTTGCCAGTGGACGAGTAGCGTGCGGCTGTCGACCTTCTGCAGGCGGTACATCCCCACGTTGCGCACGCCCTTGACCGGATCGCGGCTGATGACCTGCGGCAGCGTGACGAACGGGCCGCCGTCGTTGGGCCAGCACGTGAGGATCGGGAGGCCGTCCAGCGATGGGTTCTCGGTCTCGACGATGTCCTGCACCGGCGCGCGTTTGACTTTGTGGGGCTTGATCCCGGCGGCGCGCAGGGCGTTGAGCAGGCCCACACCGCGTCCCACCGCTGCGCCCGCGTTCTGCGGCAGTCGCAGATCGATAAGCTTCCCCAAGTTGCGGGTAAGGTCATCCAGTTCATCCACGTGCAGCGCCCACGCCATCCGTTGCGCGCTGCCGAACATGTTGATCAGCACCGGCATATCGTAGCCGGTCACGTTCTCGAAAAGCAGCGCTCTGTTGCGTTCCGCCGGGCCCTTGCTCACCCGTTCTACAATTTCGGTAATCTCCAGTTCCGCCGAAACCGGTGTTGTCACGCGCACCAGTTCCCCGCGCCCCTCCAGCCACCGCACAAAATCCCGCAATGTATTAACCTTCATTGTCTTCCCTCGAATCAAGAATCCAGAATCAGCGAATGAGCGAATCAGCGAATGCTCTCATCCCGTCTACCGTCTACTGTCTACCGTCTACCCTTGCCCACCCACACAGCCGCTGTTCCAATACATCCACCCCAAAGTACAACCCCAATCCGAGCAAACTCATCGCCATGATCCCCGCGTACATCTTGGGGTAATCGAAGAGCGTGCTGCCCTGATAGTAGATATAATAGCCCAATCCGTAACGGGTGGCAAACAGTTCGGCGATGTAGAGCACGGCGACGGCGGTGCCGATGGACTGTCGCACAGCCGTTAGGATCGCCGGAACGCTCGCCGGGAGGTAGACGAAGCGGAACAGCGCGCGCCGTCCCGCGCCCAGGCTGCGCACGCTCAGCAGCAGTTCCGGACGGATCGCGGTAGCGGCGTCACGCACGAGCACCAGGATTTGGAAGAACAGAATCATCGTGATGATGACGATTTTAGGGAAGTCGCCCACGCCCAAAAACAGCAGCACGATGGGCACGAGCACGACTTTGGGGATGGGGAACAGCAGATAGATGAACGGCGCGAAGATGCGGTTGAGCCGCATGCTCTGCCCCAATACCAGCCCTGCCGGTGTCGCCAGTGCAATCGCCAGGGCGATGCTCGCTGCTACGCGGTAGAGGCTGACGAGCGTGTGGCGTCCCAGGTCGCGGGGCAGGTCGCGGATGAAGGCGGCTATCACGCGAGTTGGCGTGGGCAGAATGGGGCGTTGAATTACAGCTGCAAGCCCGTACCACAGGACAAAAAGCACCAACGTCGCCAGAAGCACATCACGGCGCTTCATCAATGCTGGCCCTTTTGTAGGTTTTTCAGAATAGGTAGGAGTTTCTCATTAAGCGCGGTATAACCCTCAGGTGTCAGATGAAGCAAATCCTGGCTATATGCCTTCTGTACAACATCTCGCTCGTTTGCTAAAACGATCGAAGTATCAAAAACGACAACCCTCTCTTCTGCAAGAGTCAAAATATACGCGTTAACTTCATCTATGGTCTCGGCAACGTCGCTTGACCAGAAAAGCCGGCGTTCTAGCGGAACACGCCCTAACGGGAAGATGGTCGTCACAACAACTTGTGCCTCCAGGTCAGAAGCCTTGGCGACAATCGCTGCGATATTGGCTTTGCAGTCTGCCGTGATGCTAGCTTTTTGCTCTGGAAAGAGTGGGATCGTCTTCAGATCGTTGATACCTACCTGAACAACCACGATGTCAGGGTTCAAAGGTGCAACGTGTGCATCGAATCGCTCAAGCGCCTGTGCAGTTGTTTCATTGCCGATACCTCGATTAACGAGTTGATACGTATCTAGCTCTGTTATGGCGGGCCAACTATACGCTCGCGAATCACCAAAGAAAACCACACGCTGTTGGTTTGTGTCGCTTGGCAGATCGCTTGACTCGTACCAGTCAAGACCGATAGGATCAAGCTTGACGGCATTCAACAAAAGGTAGTATTGTTGTCCACGTCGAAAGAAGACCACATTCAGGGCAATCGATCCCAAAAGCAGGACAGTCAAAACCACTAGCAAGATGTTTTTCTTCATCGTTCACCCATTCGACCACGAAGTGTCATGCACGCATTTTGATAAGCTTTGGAATGACGATACTCGACGCGCGCATCGTGTGTATTCTCCAAGGCATTGGCTTCTTGATTGGGCGGTTCGCTCAATAGCAATACTTTCTGTCCCACGAACGCTGCCTCTTCGATGTTGTGTGTGACCAGCACCACCGTGACGCCTGCTTCCTCACACAACGTTAGCGTGAGTGCCTGCAAGCCTTCGCGGGTGGGGGCGTCCAGCGCGGAAAATGGCTCATCCATCAGCACCAGATCGGGATCAAGGACGAGGGTGCGTGCAATCGCTGCGCGCTGGCGCTGCCCGCCGGAAATCTGGCCGGGGTACTTCGTCGCCACGTCCGCAATGCCCAACCGCGCCAGCCAGTGATCGACGCGGGCCTGCGCCTCGGCAGGGTCCAGGCGCTCGTCGCGGGGGACGTGTCGTCCATCCGGTCCGTAGAAGCGGCGGATGCGCAGCCCTAACATCACGTTATCCTGCACCGTCGCCCACGGCAGCAGGCCGTACTCCTGCAAAATCAATCCCGTGCGCGGGCGCGGACGGACGATGCGCTCGCCATCGACAGCGACCTCCCCGGACTGCGGGTGCAGCAATCCCGCCAGCAACATCAAAAGCGTGCTCTTCCCACACCCCGACGGCCCCAACACCGCCCACACGTCCCCGTGCTCCCCGCGCCAGGAAAACCGCTCGAATACCAGCGCCTGGCTCGGATAAGCGAAGGTTACGTCGCGTAGCTCAAACATTGCGGTAGACGGTAGACAGTAGACGGTAGACGGGGGGGAGAGACGAAAGGCTCACTCGTTAGTTCTTGCCTCTTGCCTCTTGCATCCTGTTTCACTTCCTGCTCTCCGGGAACCGGTTAAAATCCACGATGTAGGGCCACCAGTTGTTGAGCTTGCCGTCGGCGGCGCGGCCTTCGGCGTGGGGGATGCGCTCGAGCCACCAACGATGGTGCTCGCGGATGTCGCCGTTGCCCCATTGGGCGCAGTTCATCGGCTTCTTCTCACCGGTGAGATCGGGGTAGTTAAGCCAATCGTCGGCGCTGCTCATCACGGTGCGGCGATTGCCCCAGTCGTAGTCACGCTCGCTGTTTGGCGCGAAGTGGACGTTGCCGCAGGCCGCCTCGCCCGGCGCGACCTTGTCGTACAGCGTGAAGCGATTCCAGGCATGGGGCGTCGACTGCTGCGCGACCGGTACAAGCTCCCACGAGCCGTAGACGTGGCGCAGGATCGACTCGGCGCGGTGCCCGAACGCCTCCAACATCTCGCCGACGCCGCGCTCATAGTTGAAGCCCATCGTGACGAACGTGCGGAATCCCCAGAAGCCCGGCACGGGTTCGGAATTGCAGAAGTAGGGTTGCCCGCCGGCCATCGTCGATTCCCAGAAGCCGCCATAAGGGAAGCCCCACAGCCACACCTCGTCAATCTCCCCGAGCATCACCCGCCAGGGGATTTTGTACGCCTTGAAGATCGCCGCATAGTCCACCGCGTCGGGCTGGTGCCAGGTGCCTCCGCCCTCATGGCAGGCTAAGTATTTGGCGTTGGTGTAGCGGAAGCCGTCCAGCTTGAGCGGATAGGCGTCTACGTCGATCATTTCCACAATGTGATAGCGCACGTAGCCGTAGCTGCACGCTTCGATGTCGGCGATGTACTGTGGCATCAGATCGCGGGGATCGTTCCACCCCAGGACTTCGTACAGCCGTTTGCCGCCCCGGTTAGGGAACACCGGTGCGAAGTTGATCACCAGCACTTTCGGTGCGACAAAGGACAATGGAACTTTCGTTTTTCCGAACATTATGGCCTCCTCTCAAATGGCAAATGGCGAATGGCAGAATCAGCGAATGAGAGAATCAGCGAATCAGCGAATCAGCAGTTCCCCGTTCCCCCTCTCCCGTCTCCCCTCTACCTCTCCCCCCTGCCTACCGTCTACTTTTTACTGCCTACCGTCTACCGAATCCTCGTATGCCGGTGTAGTCGTCAGTCGCCCGGTAGCTTTGAGCCAGGTGACGGCGTCGGCGAATTGGCTCTCGGTGGGAACGGCGCTGGCGGGATAGTCGGGCAGTGTGTATGAACCGGCTAATGGGGCGGGAACCAACCCCTTCTCGGTAAGGAGAGCGCTCCAGTGGTTTTTGTCGATGTTGATCGCAGCGCTGGCCTCATTGATGGCGGCGAGAAAGGCGCGCACGGTCTGCGGTTCTTGGTCGATCACCTCCTTGCGGAAGGCGTACACGCTGCAACTGATCTCCGGGTGAGCGGTATCGTCGGCGATTACGACTGCACCTTGCTGCATCGCCAGCGAGGCCAGTGGCTCCGGCAGCGTCGCCGCGCGCAATTCCCCCGCGCCGAGCAGTGCCATCCGGTCCGGGATCTTGGGGACGGCCAACGTGGTGATTTCATCTGTCGGTAGTCTTTCGGCCTCCAACAATCGGTGCGTCACATACTCGATGACCGTGCCCTCCGAGACGCCGATTTGGACGCCACGTAAGTCCCCCACCGTGGCAATATCGGACTGCGCCGCCGCCAGGACACGAAACTGCGCGAAGTCTGCCGTGGGAACCATCGCATAACGCACGGCGACGACCTGCGTCGCGTCGCGGTTGTAAAGCGCCAGCGCGACCAAATCGGTGATGAAACCATCAATCTGCCCAGCCTGCAACAATTGATCGCGTTCGGCGGCTGACGCGGCAGGAATCAGTTCGACCTCGACTTCTTGCGCGGCAAAATACCCCTCGGCTTCAGCGACGTATAGCGGCAGCGTGTCGAGAATCGGCAACACCGCGATGCGCAGCGCGCCCGCTTCCTGCTTGCGGCATCCGGTCACCACAACCGCGCCGAGGCAGAGCGCCAGCAACACAACTTCTAGTCTTCGCACAATAACTCCTTGTTGGTAATCCGTAATCGGTAATTGGTAATCAGGGGGCTGGACCATTCCTGAGTACCCAGTTACCAGTTACTCATCACCAGTTACCAATCCCCAATCCCCGATTACCTCTACTTGGGCGAAACGCCGCCATCCGCCAGGTCATCGCCGTAAGGTCGACGGTACGTGATTGCTGTGGGGCGCTCGTCCGCACCCGGCGCGTAAGTCAACGTCATCAACGAGGCCGGTGCAGGATAATCTTCCGCCAGGCCGTGTTTGTTCAGCGTGTGCTTGTTTGCAGGGATCAGGTCGACGCCGAAAGCCCACAGTGCGGTGAAGGCGATCACGTCTCCGTGACTCATGGCGACGACGTGCTGCCCGGTGTAGTCGCGCCGCACCTGCGCCAGGAACTCGCGCGAACGGGCGACAACGTCCGCCGGTTGGTCGAAGGCTGGATCGACATCGCTGTACAAGTCCCAGTTGCGTGACAACATCGCCATCAACGGCTGCCCCTCGAAGAAAAAGCGCACCTCGTTGATCAACTCGGATGTGTACAAGGGAACTTCAGGGCGCTCGGCCAGCAGGATTTGTGCTGTCTGTTGTGCGCGCAGCAGCGGACTGCTAAAGATTGCTGCCAGCGGCACGTCGCGCAAGGCCTCGGCTGCTGCCTGCGCCTGTTGCTCGCCCAATTCACTCAGCGGAAATCCCGGCAATCGTCCATATACAACTTTCTCTGGATTGTAAACCTGCCCGTGTCGAACGAAAGTGATTTGTGTGTGTGTAGATTGATGCACTATGATTGTTCTCCTCTAAACCACGAATCTACACGAATTTTCACAAATAGAAAACATTAGTGTGAATTCGTGAAGATTCGTGGTGAAAATTTGCCCTGTCCGTTAAAATCCGTTCAATCCGTTGACCAAAACGAGCGCCCCCATCACGCCTGCCAACAACGTCACACTGATATAACTGTTGATGTTGAAAAACGCCACGTTGACCCGCGAAAGATCATCTGGGCGCACCAGACTGTGTTCGTAGGCGAGCAACCCGGCGACGACGGCCAGCGCGAGCCAGTACGGCCAGCCCAAGACGAGCGTTTGCCCCAAGACGACGAGCAACGTGATCGTGGCGACGTGGCACAGCGACGAAATCGCGAGCGCGTTGGCGATGCCGAACCGCGCGGGGATCGCGTGCAATCCCGTCTCGCGATCGGCCTCGACATCTTGACAGGCGTAGATGATGTCGAACCCGCCGATCCACAGGGTAACGACGCCCAGCAATACCCACGCCGGAACGTCATCCGCCGTAAACAGCGAACCGCGCACCGCCACCCACGCGCCCACTGGCGCCAGGCCGTCCGTGAAGCCGAGGATGAAGTGTGAGAGCCACGTGAAGCGTTTGGTGAAGGCATAGCCCACCAGGAAGAGCAGCGCGCCCGGCAGCAAGGTCAACGGCAGCGGTCCTAATTGCCACGCCGCCAGGCCCAACACCAATCCAGAAATCATCGTCCCCACCCAGGCCGTCGAAAGCGCGATGCGCCCGGTCACGAGAGGCCGGTTCGCCGTGCGGGGATTCCGCGCGTCGAGCGCCCGGTCGGCGATGCGGTTTACGCCCATGGCCAGCGTTCGCGCCGCCGCCATCGCCACGGTGATCCAGACGAACTGCCGCCACGTCGGCCACCCGCCAGCCGCCAGGAGCATCCCCACGTAGGCAAAAGGCAGCGCGAAGATGGTGTGCTCGAATTTGATCAGTTCCAGGAAATCGCGGACTTTGCTGAACATAGCGAAATTATACCACGGTATCTCAGCTATTAGTCATCAGCTTTCAGCTATCAGCAAAAAGGGCCCAACGTGTTGTTGACGTGTTGGCGGAACGCTAAAGCTGAAGGCTGAGGGCTGACTGCTGATTGCTTATTTCCGTTTCACGCATCTTGTATATAATCCCCACTATGAACCGTAAACCGTTGCTTATTTTCGTGTGTGGATTACTCCTCATCGCTGCGGCCGTGCTCAGCGCTGTGCAACTTTCCGCGCGGCGGCAGTTCCTCACCCGTGGCTGGGAGCCCGGCTTCCCCACGCCGCTGGCCGATACCGAGCTGCCGCGTGGATGCGTCAACGCCGCATTGGAGCAGTACGACGCCGGTCGCTTGACGTGGGCGCTGGACACGATTGCTGACGGCGGTTTTGCCTGGGTGCGCCAGCGCTTTGCCTGGGCCGACATCGAACCCGCGCCGGGCGAGTTCCATTGGGAGACGTGGGACGCGCTCGTGGGCGAGGCTGGCGCGCGTGACCTGCGCCTGATCGCCGTCCTCGATACCGTGCCCGCGTGGGCCGGGATGCCGCCCGACCCCGTTGCGTTCGCACGGTTTGCGGGGACATTCGCCGCCCGTTACGGTGACGCACTCACCTATTACCAAATCTGGCACAATCCTAACCTCGGCGATGCTTGGGGAGGCTACGCCGACGCCTATGCCTACACGGCCCTGCTCGCGAATGCGGCAGACGCGATCCGCACAGCGGATGCCGACGCGCGCATCGTGCTGGGCAGCCTCGCCCCCACCGTCGAAACGGGCGAGCGCAACTACGCCGAGGATGTTTTCCTGGAGATCCTGTACGCGGCGGGCGCACAGCCGTACTTCGATGTGGTCGCCGCACAGCCCTACGGTTTTTTCACCAGCCCGGAGGATCGCGCGGTAGGGCGCGATGTTATTACCTTTTCGCGTGCGGTCTTGATCCGCGAGGCATTGGAGGCGCACGGGGATGGGAGTAAGGCTGTGTGGATCAGCGACTTCGGCTGGAACAGCAAGCCCTCTGGCTGGCCTGGCCCTGCATCGATCTGGGGCAGCGTGGATGAAACGACGCAGGCGGACTATACCGTCGCGGCGCTGGCACGCGCGGAGCGCGAGTGGCCGTGGATGGGCGTGATGTGCGTCAACGGCTTCCAGCCGCGCCCGGAAAGTGCCTCCGGGGCCGTGCCCGACGCCGAAGAGCATTGGGGTTTCGCGCTGGTGGGGCCGAATGGGGCGCTACGTCCGGTCTACACGGCGCTGCGCGACTGGAACGCCCGCCCGCGTGTGGCGACGCCCGGCGGTTACGTTGCCAGTACGTCGTTGGCGGACTTCGAGGGCACGTGGACGCTTGGCCCTCAGGGGGCTGACATCGGCCAGAACGGCGACCGCGTAACGCTGGCGTTCGAAGGCACGGGCGTCGCGCTGACGGTGCGGCGCGGGCCGTACCGCGCCTTCTTGTTCGTCACCGTCGATGGCGAACCGGCTCCCGCGCTTCCCCGCGACCGTGATGGGCGCGCCTACGTCGTCCTCTACGATCCCTTGGCCGCCGTGGCGACCGTCCCCTTGGCGGAGAACCTACCCTACGGGCGGCATACCGTCGAAGTGATCGCTGAGCGGGGGTGGGGCCAGTGGGCGTTGGTCGATTGGCGCGTGGCGAACCAGCCGGACACAACCGCGGACACGTGGCGCTACGTGGCGCTGGCGCTGCTTGGCCTCGGCGGGCTGATTTTGGCGATCTTTGCTGGGCGGCGCGTGGCGTGGGGGCGTCTGGGGCAGGGGGTTGCCAAAGCCTGGTGCTGGCTGCGTAAGGGTGGACAGGTGGTGCTGACAGCGACATTGAGCGCGATCTACCTCTTCGCCGCGTGGCAGGTGATGATGGGCCAGGGCGTCTTTCGCCGTCTGGGCGATGGCGGCGAGCAGGTTGCGTTGCTGCTGGCGGCGGGATTGTATTACTTCTCGCCGTGGATGGTGCTGACGATTGGCGCGGGCGCGGTGGTGTCGTTTATCGTCTTTATGCGACCGGCGCTTGGACTGGCGCTTACGATGTTTGCCGCGCCGCTGTATATGCACCCGCTGTCGTTGCTCGGTAAATCGTTTTCACTGGCGGAACTGCTGTTGCTGCCCACACTTGCGGGTGGTTTTGTCCAGGTTGTGGGGCTGTGGAAGAACGGCAAGCGCCCGCGTATTCCGCGCCGTCAGGTGATGTGGATGGGCGCTTTCGTCGTCGTGGCGGTGCTCTCGACGCTCTTCGCCCAACACCGGCACGAGGCCCTGCGCGAGTTGCGCCTGGTCATCCTCGAACCGGTGCTGTTCTACCTGGCGCTGATCGCCCTGCCGATGGAGAAGCACGAGCAGCAGCGTATTATCGACGCTTTCGTGTGCAGCGCGGTGATGGTGGCGCTTGTGGGGCTGGTGCAGTATTTCCTCCTGGGCGACGTGATCACGGCGGAGGGCGGGATGCGGCGGCTGCGCAGCATTTACGGTTCGCCCAACAACGTGGGGCTGTACCTGGGCCGGGCGCTGCCGCTGATGCTCGCGGTGGTGTTCTTTGGTGGGGATTCTGCATACCCGCCCCCGGGGACGGGGGCGGTGAGCAATAAAACAGGGGCGCTGAGCAATAAAACAGGGGCGGCGAGCAAAGGATGGGCGTTCCTGCGCGATTTATTCGGTTCGCGGAGACGCCTGCTGTACGCGCTGGCGTGCGCGCCGGTTGGAGCGGCCTTGCTGCTGAGTCTTTCTCGCGGCGCGATTGTCCTGGGCATTCCGGCGGCGCTGCTGCTTTTGGGCATCCTCGGCGGGCCGCGCTGGCGACGCGTAACGGTCGTCGTCTTGCTGATCGGCGTCGTCGCGTTGATCCCGCTGCTGCGCACGCCGCGCTTTGCCGGGATGTTCGATCCGAGCGGGGGCACGACGGGCTTCCGGCTGTCGCTGTGGCACAGCGCGTGGGGGATGATCTGCGATTATCCCCTTCTGGGTGTGGGGCCGGACAACTTCCTCTACGCCTATCGCACCCGCTACGTTTTACCGACGGCGTGGGAGGAGTTCAACCTGGCGCACCCGCATAACGTCGTGATGGATTTCGCGTCGCGGCTTGGTGTTTGGGGGCTGCTGGTGTTTGTGGGGTTGCAGGTTTCGTTCTGGCGAAAGGCGTGGCCTCTGCGCGGCGATGCGCGTCCAGAGACACGGGCGTTGGCGCTAGGGATTATGGCGTCGATGGCCGATTTCCTGGCGCACGGGTTGGTGGACGCGTCTTACTTCGTGATCGATCTGGCGTTCGCCTTTTGCTTCTCGCTGGCGCTGGTCGTGTGGCTGGAACGTAACCCTCGCGAAAGCTAGTACAGCGTGGCATAAATCCCTTCTAGTTTATAGCTTCAAGGGGATCGCCAGATCCCCTCTGAGCATCATTATCTGGGAAGGAACTTGCGCCTTACTCCACAACTTCCAACGAGGTCTCACCGATGCCGCTCTGGACACTGATCTCGACGGTGACGGGGGACACGCCGTAGGCAGCGTTGACGTACACGTTGCCATCGCGTGTGAGGCCTTGCGTGTCGACCGCGCCGATGGCTTTGTTGACGATGACGCGCACGCCGAGGTCTTTGGGCAGGCGCAGCATCGTCTTGCCAATCCCACCCTGGATGTAGACCTCGACGTCCTGCTCCCAGTCACCGTTCAAGTCCACGATGACGTCGCCGGCCCCCACATCCAATTCGAGATATTCCAGGCTTTGATTGCCACTCAAATCGATCCTGAAATCTCCCGCGCTCAGTTTGCCGTCAAACCGCGTCACGTTCAGCTTGCTCAGGTCGATATCGCCGCTGCCTGCACCACACTCGACACGCATATCCAGTGGCGTCTCCTCGTCGAATTTGAGATCCCACGTGTAGCGGATGTCGCTGCGGATCGAGATTTGGTCGCTGTTCGGCTGGCGGATGTTCAGCCGTCCACTCCCGTCATCGACTGTATAATCGACCTGGGGTTGCCAATCGGCGACGTTGTATGTGAAGTTGGCGCGCATCAGCGTATCGGCGCCGCGATTTACCTTGAGTTCGCCGGTGCCCATTTTGATGTACACATGTACTTGTTCGGCGTCACCCACTTCTACCGTCTGCGTTTCCTTGTTGAGTTCTCCCACGGTCACAGTATCGATGTTGCTGAAATTCCCAACTGTACAGCCAAGTGAGATGAACAGCGCCGCGATGATGATGAAAAGTAACGTCAATCGGGTCGGTCTGTTATTCATACGAATTGCCTCCAAAATGGTTGACGAATTAAAAGGATGCAATGGGTTTTGTTCCCATTTTTCGCCAAAACCATTGTTAAGATTTAGACTCCAGCCGAAAACTGTGTCTGTAAGCGTTTCTGGTGCGTAAACGGCGAATTTCCGGATAGACTTTTAGTATAGAGTAATACGAACAGGGGCGGAGTCAAGTTGCGATTGCGCTCGTGTTGACGATGCGCCTAAATCGTAGTATGCTACGTATGTGTATGTGAGAATGCAGATGTCACTGGAGAGGGAAGGGGTATGAGACTAAAAAACATCCTGATGTGGATAGGAATTATCGTCGTCGTTGTGGCGAGTGTGTGGATTTTCGCGCGCTCGCGCAAGCCATCTTCCCCGAACGGCATCGACCCACAGGCGCTTTTGCCACAGCTCACACCGACAATTTATCCAAGTGCCGCGACGGTGATTGAAGGCGTGCAGACGTTAAGCCGTCTGGAGACGGCGTCGTATCAAATGGAGAAGGTGATCACGGCGGAGTCGGGGCAGGGACCGCTCGGCTTTCTCTTTGGCGACCGCTTGTTGTTGATCGCGTACGGGGAGATGATCGCGGGTGTCGATGTGTCGTACATCGGCCCCGCCGACTTGATGACCACCGACGATGGCACGGTGTACGTGCACCTTCCCCCCGCGGAGGTGTTCGTCGCTACGCTGGATAACAGTCGCACCTACGTCTACGACCGCCGCACTGGCGTGGCGGGGATGAATATGCAGTTGGAAACCGCTGCCCGGCAGGAGGCCGAGCGGTTGATGTTGCAGGCAGCGATTGAGAACGGTTTGTTGGAGAAGGCGGATGAGAACGCGCGCGATGTGCTGCGTTCACTGCTGTTGGGCCTGGGCTTCCGGCACGTCATCTTTGTGAAAGAGATGCCCACACCCACGCCTGCGCCTGTGCCGACGGTGACGGTCACCGTCGTTGGACCCTAGGACGCGATCATGCGCATTAAACGTGTACCTGAAGACTTCCGCGTTGAAGAGGAAATTGCCCTACCCGGGAGCGAGCGGGGTGCCTACGCCTATTACCGTGTTGAGAAGCGCAACCTTACCACGTTAAAGGTCCGCGACCGCCTCGCCGCGCGGTTGAAGGTAACGCCGAGCGCGTTAGTCTTTCCCGCGCTCAAGGATGCCAGTGCGGAAGCCGTCCAATATGCCAGCGTCCGCAAGCGTGGTCCCGACCGGGTGAAAGATCGCGGTTTCACGGCACAGCGTGTGCGATGGGGGCCTCGCGCACTTCGACCAAAGGATGTGTTGGGCAACCGGTTCGCCATCGTCGCACGCGACTTGTCGGAAGAGGATGTGCCTGCAGTGACCAGTGCGCTGCAGAACCTGGAGGCTCAGGGTTTGCCCAACTATTTTGATGAGCAACGGTTTGGTTCACTAACCGACAAAGGCTTCATCGGTAAAGCGATTTTATTGCGCGATGCCGAACAAGTCGTGCGTTTTTATCTCGAAGAACCGATGCGCGGCGATCCGGCCAATGTCCGCGAATTCAAAGCGCTGGTGCAGACGCATTGGGGACAATGGGGGTTCTTGCTACATAAGGCCCCGCGCCCCTCGAATTTTCGCAGCGTGATCACGTACCTCAAAGATCATCCCCACGACTACAGAAAAGCGGCAAACCTGATCCAGGATCGCCTGCTCTCCATTTATCTCTCAGCCTACCAATCGTGGATATGGAACCGTATTACGGGGTGCTATTTCGATTCTTTTACTTCTGAGCCGAGCACTCTAGAGATCGCCGATGTGGACTTTCCTCTTCCTGAAGCAAGTGCCGTACCGGATAAAGCTAAAGCGCTGAAGATCGACCTGCCTCGCTTAACGGCGCGTTACGAGGAGGCAGTTGGAGAAGCTGCACAGACCGTCTTTGAATTGGAAGGCCTGACCCTGCACGACTTCAAAGCGCGCATCCTGCGGCGCGTCTATCTTTCCAAAGGCGAGCGCGCAGTCTGGTTTATGCCGACCGCTGTCGAAGTGAGCGCGCCTTATCCCGACGAGTATACACCCGGACGCCAGGCCGTGACAGTGCATTTCACCCTGCAATCGGGAAGTTACGCGACGCTGCTGATGAAGGCCGCCGCAGCCTACAGTGGCCTTTCCTACCGCACGCGGTAAATTCAGTAGACGGTAGACGGTAGACAGTAGACAGGGGGAGTTTTCCTTTCCGCGCATGGCAAAAGCACGGTTACTGATCCGTTTCATCCGTTAAGTTCGTTGAAATGGAGGTCGGGATGGGCGAGGTACTGCATTACCCTTACGTTATCCCTTTGGGCGTGGCAGCGGCGCTGGCCGATGCCGGGCATGCCAACTCGTACCTGGCGGTAGCCGGGAGCGATGGCTACTGGTTGGTCGATTGCGCCGATGGCCCCATCGGGCGCTTGCAACGCGCTGGCCTTGATCCCCTGGCGGTGCGCGGTATCATCATCACCCATTTTCACCCAGATCACGTGTACGGCTTGCCCGCGTATTTGCTTGGATTGTTCATGCTGGCGAAGGGCGAGCCGCGTTCCGAACCCTTGTCGATCTACGCGCTTCCTGAGGTATTGCCTTTGGTGCGCGGGATGATCGCGCTGTTTGGAACCCAGAGTTGGGTAGCGTCCTTATCCCTTGACTATCGCGAAATTGTACCGGAAGTTGGCGCACCGGTGGCGGAGGATGGCGATTTCATCGTAACGGCGGCGCCTGCCCAACATTCGATCCCGTCGGTGGCCTTGCGCTTTGCTCTACGTGGGACGTCCCGCGCCTTTGTCTATTCGAGCGACACCTTCCCTTGCCCAGAGGTGGAGCAGTTGGCGCGTGGCGCGACCTTGCTTTTCCACGAAGCGACGGACTCGGATCGTCATCATACCCGGCCCGGTGCAGCGGGCGCACTCGCAGCGCGGGCGGGGGTGGGGCGGCTGGTGTTGATCCACTACTACACCCAACCCGACGCCATGGTCTATGCCTTGTCTGAAGCCGGAAAGACCTTCGGGGGCCCGGTGGCGCTGGCTGAGGAATTCAAGCCTTATCCGTGGTGATTCGGGCACAGATCTAGTTCTGTCAGCAGATTAAGCAGATGAAACAGATTTTTTTCTGTTAATAGATACAAAATCTGCTCAATCTGCTTAATCTGCTGAAGAAAATCGGTTATAATCCCCTTTATGGAAAACACACAAAAACGTGTAGCGCGGGCCGCCGTCTTGGTGATGGCGGCATTTGCTGTTAGTCGCGTGTTGGGTGTGGTGCGGCAGATCGTCTTCGGGCACTATTTCGGCACGGGCGCGGCGATGGATGCCTACGTCGCGGCGCAGCGCATCCCCGAAGCGATCTTCTTCGTTGTGGCAGGCGGCGCGCTTGGTGCGGCCTTCATCCCGCTGTTCACCGGGCGGCTCGCGCGCGGCGAGACCGAGTCCGCGTGGAAGCTGGCCTCGGCCATTATCAACGTCCTCCTGATTATCCTCGTCCCGTTGAGCTTGTTGTGCATCCTCTTTGCGCCCTGGCTGGTGCGGACGTTGATCGCGCCTGCGCTTTCCGTCGAGGTGCAGGTACAGATCGCCGCGTTGATGCGGGTGATGTTGCTTTCGACGGCGATTTTCGGCGTCAGCGGCGTGGTGATGGGGACGCTCAACGCGCACCAGCACTTCTTGCTCCCGGCGATCGCGCCGATTCTGTACAACCTGGCGCTCATCGGCGGGGGGATTTGGGGCGGCGAGACGGGCCTGGGGCCGATGGGGCCGGCGATTGGAACGGTCGTTGGCGCGGTCGTCCATTTGCTGATCCAGGTGCCGGGCCTCGTCCGTTACGGCGCACGCTACTGGCCGATCTTGGGACGCGGCGATCCCGGCGTGGTCGAGGTGGGGCGTCTGATGGCCCCGCGCGTCTTGGGCGTCGCGGCGATGCAGGTGAACATGCTCGTCACCAACAACCTGGCGTCGCGCCTGGGTGCGGGAGCGATTGCGGCGCTGGAATACGCGTGGCTGATCACGCTTTTGCCGCACGGCGTATTCGCGCAGGCGGTGGGTACGGCGGTCTTCCCGACGTTCGCGGCGCAGGCCGCGCGCGGCGAAACCGGCGCGCTGCGCGAGACGCTCACGCTCATGCTGCGCGTCATCGTCGCGGTGACGCTACCGGCGGCGGTCGGCCTGATGGCGCTGGGCCAACCGGTCATCGCGGTCGTATTCCAGCGCGGCGAGTTCGACGCCACGTCGACGCAGGCCGTGGCCTGGGCGTTGACCTTCTACGCCCTGGGACTGGTGGGGCTTTCGGCCATCGAGGTGCTGGCGCGCGCTTTTTACGCATTGCACGACACGTGGACGCCGGCGCTGGCGGCGCTGCTTTCCGTGGTGTTGAACGTAGCGTTGGGGTTGACCTTGCCGTCAGTCTTCATCACATTTGGGGGCGAACCCCATGGCGCGCTCGCCCTGGCAAGCGCGCTGGCGTTTACGGTGCAGATGGTGGTGCTGCTGGTGTTGATCTATCGGCGCATTGGTGGCTTCGATCTGCGCGGCCTGGCGTGGCAAGCGGCGCGTGTTTCGTTCGCCTCGTTGGGTATGGGCGTGGCCTTGTTCGGATGGATGCGCGTCGCGCCGGAGAGCGTGCTCGTGCAAAGCGTTGGCGGTGTAGCCCTGGGTGTGATCGTCTATGCCCTCCTCGCGCTGCTGTTGCGCCTCGAAGAGTTGAAGCAGGTGGCAGGAATGCTGCTGCGGAGAAGATGAGGTTGGATGGTGGATGTTGCAAGCTGAGGGCTGATAGCTGAGGGCTGACGGCTTATGAAGATTTCCGACAAACGTCTCACGTGGGTGTTGCTGGTCGCTACGCTGGCGATGGCGCTTTTCCTGCGCTTGTGGCGGCTGGATTTCGGGATGGAATTGCCGTACCTCGCGCACACGGACGAGCCGACGCAGTACAATCCCGCGATCAATATCCTCAGAACGGGTGATTTGAACCCGCATTTCTTCAACTATCCGAGTCTGACCATTTATCTGAACGCTGCGGTGATGTACGTCGTTTTCGGCATCGGGCGTTTGGCGGGAACGTACACTTCGCTCGCGGATGTGCAGCCGATTCAGACCTTGCAGATGTCGGTGGGGGTGGTGGGTACGCCGTCCATGTTGCTGGTTGGACGCGCCGTCACCGCGGTGCTAGGGACGGCGACGGTGGTGTTGCTCTTCGTGCTGGTGCGGCGGCTCACACGACGGGTGTGGGGCGCACTGTTGGCGGCGCTCCTACTGGCGATTTCGCTGCCGCACGTGCAACTCTCGCACTACATGACCGTGGACGTGATTGCCACCGCTTTCGTCGTGGCGACGTTGGTGGCATGTGGTGAATCGCTGGCGCACGACGACGGGATGCACGCGCAGCGCTGGCTGTGGGCCGCGGCGATCTGCGGTGGGTTGGCGACCTCGTGCAAGTACAACTATGCCGTGTTGTCAAGCTCGGTGGGGTTGGCGGGCGTGTTGCTGGCGGGGACCTGGCGCGAAAAGGCGCGGTGCGTCATCGTCAGCGGTGTGCTGTTCTGTGCGGCCTTCGTGCTGACCTCTCCTTTCGTGCTCTTGGATGCGAGCGTGGCCTTTCCTGCTATCCAAAGCGAAATGCGCCATTACGCTACAGGGCATCTCGGCGTGTCGGGCAGCAGCTTTCTCTGGTATCTGGGCTATCTCTGGCACAGCAATCCCTTCTACCTGCTTTTGGGCGTCCCCGGCTTGGGGCTGGTGCTTTGGCGCGCGAAGCGGATTGTCGCACCGCTGGTCGTTTTCGTCCTCATCTACTTTGCGTTGATCGGTGGGCAGGCCGTCCACTTCGACCGCAACGTGTTGCCGGTGCTGGTGCTACTGATTGCCGGAGTGGGGATAACGTTCGATGCGCTGGCCGGCGCGTTGGCGGCTGACCGCAAGCCGGTATTGCCGCCGTCGCTGATTCTCTCTTCGCTGATTTTATTCTCGCTGATTCCTTTACTGCCGTCGTTGATGACATTGCCGCCGCTCCTGCAAAGCCCCAAGCCGAGTGGGCGGGCGCAGGCACAGGAGTGGTTCGATCAGCGCCTCGCTACGCCGGAGGGCTGCCGCGTTCTGGACGCGCTGAAAATCGTCGCGGAGTCGTATACCGTCTACATCGACCTGGCTTGCTGTGATGCCGAATACGTCAACACCCTCACCGCATTAGCAAGCGACCTGGCCTATTTCCGGCAAAAGGGGTACGACGTGGTCATCGCCGGGTCGGGGATGTTCAACCGTTTCTACGAGAAGCC
Source organism: Anaerolineae bacterium (assembly GCA_049975385.1). GTDB lineage: Bacteria > Chloroflexota > Anaerolineae > B4-G1 > SLSP01 > DSWT01. The sequence goes on from JBNGDO010000092.1 coordinate 20,113, forward strand.
GGACGTGTACGCGAAAGAAGCGCGTCTCTACGATGAGCTTTTTTCCGGGGTCTCCCACCTGGCTTTCGAGAATCCTTACGATCCGCTGGAATTCCGTGAGAACGGCGCGAGGGTGTATGTTTTTCTGTTGAGTGATCGTGCGCAAGGATGGGCGAATCAGTAGTTTAG
>JBNGDO010000093.1:0-20025 GCA_049975385.1 Anaerolineae bacterium
GTCAGAGACCGGCCACCGCAAGCCAATTTGACAATATTGTCGAGTCTGTTATAATCTTGGATGTAGGTGAGTAAAATTTCGAGTTCGTCCACTGAAAGATCTGGAGGTTTTACGATTCCAGATCTTTTTTTTGTAGATTGGCTAGAATTTTTGCTCAAAATAATCAAGTTTAAGTTGAAAGGAAGAGAATTGTGAGCAATCGGGAAACTGGAACTGTCAAGTGGTTCAACGAAGCTAAAGGCTACGGCTTTATCTCACGGGAAGGCCGTGACGATGTCTTTGTTCATTACTCCGCTATTCAGGCGGAAGGTTACAAGACGTTAGGTGAAGGGCAGCGCGTTGAATTCTCCGTAGAGCAAGGCCCTAAGGGGCTACAAGCCACCAATGTGGTGCCTTTGCAGGGTGGTAACACCGTGCAGAGTAGCAATTTGGGGTGGGGGAGTTCATAGCAATCGTAGTGGGCAGTGATCCAAAGGCACGACCGGATCACACGCCCCTAATTTAACAACAAACAGGCCAGCACAAATGCTGGCCTGTTTTTGCGTCAAGGGCAGTCAGAGTTTCAGAACGTTTGTTCTATATGTATTTTAGTGACTCGTGGGGGGCTTCGTGCTGTGTTCACCCGTGGTTAAGAACCTTACTTCTAAGGTTATGACTTGCACGGTGTGCAAGCGCGAGCCGGCCTCACTAGCATTTGAACTATGGCGCAACCCTAACGATATGATACAGAGGCTCAGGGCTCTCTAGAGCTTTAACTTTACATAATATACATAGTCGGAAGTTGGAATCGTGTTTAAAGAGACGCTTTTAGAGTTTTGCAGAGCGTTGCGACCCGAGGCTTTTCGTTGCGATTTCTGCGATTTCACAGAAATTCTCAGTGGTTGTGTTAGAAAGGTTTGCTCCATTTCTATGAGAAACGTGTGAGTTCGATCTATAAAAGGTACAGACACCCTCACGATCCCCCCTACGACGAGGTGTTACGTTCTCTCTTCGCTTTTGTTGTTGTGCTAGACTTTGTTGTGTGTTTGAGATTCTTGCCCCAGTGATCCTCTTTTAGTGCAACAGTTTCATCATTCTCGAGAATGTCGCGCGGCGCGCTGAGTACGCGTTCATTCGCAAGATGCTGTGAAGCGACCAGCATCCTGAATTCTTCGCGCTCTTGCTCAAGCTGGCGTTCTTCGTATTCCAATGCATCATGCCATACTCGCAATTCTTTTTGCCATATCTCAAGTTCAATACTCTTTTCTTGCATTTCTTTTTGTTCTTCAACTAGAGCCGCCCCACGCTTTACGGTCGCACTGCGCTCCAACCACAGATAAATGAAGAACAGCACGGCCAGCAAAAACAGCACAGCTCCGGCAAGAAACATCACCGCGTCCAGGACCATAAGCTCCTTTTCTCGAGGGATAAAGATGAAATGGACAGCATTCCCGGGTATTATACATCCAACCGACGGATTGGGTAGAGGTCGCCTGCCGTAAAGCCGCGCTCGCGGTAATAAGGTCGCGTACCTACGGCAGCGATGACGGCTAGTTCGCCAAATCCTGCCTGGCTCGCGATATCTGCGGCGACATTGAGTAGTTGTGTTCCCAGGCCGCGATGCTGCACCGCCCCACCCCGCTGTCCTAGAGCTTGCGCTGGTCCGTAGATGTGCAATTCGCGTATCATCGCCGCCTCACGGATTTCGGAAATCGGGAGCATATCACGCGATGCTGTGGGCAAAGAGAGCCTCAAGAAACCAGCTAAATGGCCCGAAGGCGTAAGATACTGCAAGAAATGTTCTTGTGTTGTATCGGTAGGATAAGATAAGACATCTAATTGAAGCGCTTCTGTTGCCAGCGCTTGCCCTAGAGCAATCTTCTTTCCACGCACCTCGCGACAGCGGATACATTGACAGGCCAGGTCACGTTCACGCATCTGTGCCTGTACAAGCTGGCGCAGATTGCTCTTAGTTGTTCCGGCAACGATGTACTGGGCAGGGATGTCACGCATCAAGCGATTGATACGGCTATAGGGTGGTATCAAGGTCTTGCAACGTACCAACAAGTCGATGAGCACCTCTTCAGAATAAGGCTGGTATTTATCTTGTTTCCAGAGGGTGTAGAGTTCAGTCCCCTCAAGAAGCGCCGTCGGATAGATTTTGATTTCGTCGGGACGCAAAGCAAGATCATCCCACAACTGCGCGAAGTCTGTCAGGTCCGACTCAGGCGTTGCGCCATACAGATTGGGCATCCAGTGCAGGACAACCTTGAAACCGGCAAGGCGTAGCAGTCTCACTGCACGGCGGACATCTTCCAGCGTGTGACCACGCCGATTGAGCGCAAGGATATGGTCATCGCAGCTCTGCACGCCAAGTTGCACTTTCGTTACCGCTTGATGGCGGAGCGCCAACACCTCCTCTGGTGTAATCCAATCCGGACGTGTCTCCACAACCAGGCCAACGTTACGGCAAGAAGCCGCCTCATTACGTTGCAAAGCTTCATCTAGGGTGGCAGATTCCGTACCGTTCATCGCATCGAAACAGCGGCGGAGGAAGCGCTCGCGATAGTCGCGCGGGTAGGCGGACCACGTACCACCTAAGATCAACAATTCGACCTTATCCGTGGCGTGACCAATAGCCTTGAGGGCTTCAATACGCGCGTGGGTTTGTGCATAAGGATCGTAGTCATTTTGAATAGCGCGGAGGACACCCGGTTCGCCATCGAGGTAACTCTTTGGCGCCCCACGTTGCTCTGGGCAAAAGATACACGTCCCCGGACATGGATATGGCTCGGTCAAGACGGCCACCGGCGCGACACCAGAAATGGTGCGCACGGGACGTCCTCGTAACCGGCGCTCTATCCCTTTATCTTGCACGAGCGCCCCACCCCGCACCACCCGATGGTAAGCGTCCAGCAGTTGCGATTTAGCATACGTGCCGGTCGCGCTTGGATAGCGCCGGAGAATCGGCGTGATATCGTTTTCACTCGCTGGTAGATCGCGAAGCGCCTGTAATAAATGTAGGACGTTGTCGCGCTCGCTTGCTTGCGTTAAATCGATTGCTTCAGGAACCCCACCCTTAACCATAGTGTCTAACCACCTAACCTTATACCCAACAGGTAAGAATATGAACGTTTCAGGTTTTTCTGTTCTGATTGATCCGGATTGTAGCGTATTATACCACTGCTACATCTCATCGGAAGTTATAAAGAAGCTCTTCCAAACGGTTTGAATTTGCCTTGCCACTCGTACAAATTCGACTATACTTTGCGCTATGCGCGGAGAAGTCATAAATCGATTGAATAACCTTAATCGCACCTTCTACGAAGCGCTAGCCGAGGTTTTTGCTGCCTCCAGAGGAGCAAAAGAACCAGGGTTGGAGCGCGTCTTTGAACAAATGCAGCCGGGTGCACGTGTGCTCGATCTGGGATGCGGGCAGGGACGGGTAGCGGCGATGCTGCCGGCGGGATGCGAGTATGTGGGTATGGATTTTTCCACTGAAATGCTCGCGATTGCAGAACGCGCCGCGAATGCGGACGTGAGCGTGGAACAGCTCTCGAGCGCACCCCATTTCGTCGTTGGAGATTTGCTCGATCCAGAGTGGCCCACGCTGCTTCCCAGTGATGCAGATTGGGTCATCCTCCGCGCCGTTTTACATCACATTCCTGGCGAGGAAAGGCGCCAGAGCGTGGTCAAACGTGCGGCGGGATGCCTCGCGCCGTATGGACGCCTGCTGCTCGCCAATTGGCAATTCTTGGAGATTGAACGCCTGCGCCGCCGGTTACTGTCCTGGGATGTTGTAGGCTTGCAGGCAGACGACGTTGAACCAGGCGACTATTTGCTGGACTGGCAACGTGAAGGATACGGCATACGCTACGTGCATCTTATCGACGAAGACGAAACGGTATCCCTGGCAACGTATGCTGGTTTGACCATAGAAACTCTATTCCGTGCCGACGGGCATAACAATAATCTGACGCTGTACGCAGTGCTGCGTAAAACCTGATTTAGAGGGTGAAGGATGAAACCACAACGTACTCCCAGGACCGCAAGTTGTTTGTATATGCTTGGTTTTCTATCGGGGCTCGCCTTTATTATCCTATGCGGTAGTTCTGCGGCTTACAATCAACTCAGCAACACGCAGTCAGAAAACAAGATCGCTGAAGCAATCGCAGAAGACTCCTCCCCGGACGATTTTCTTCAATCGACGACATCACCGATTGGAGATATTGATGTCGCAATCCTATATGAGACCAATGAGTTCTCCGTGCAAGCTCTGGATATTGAACCGGGGACTGAAGTCGTAGTTCGTATGGAGCATAAAGGGCGTGTGGTAGCCACTAAAACCGATACAGCTAATGAAATAAGCAGTATTGAGGTGCGTTTTGAACGGCTACAAGAAATGGTTCCCCTCGAAAATGTGGATTTTGTCGTTAGCGTAGGTGATGCGGAGAAACGAAAGACATATGAGATTCCCCCATCTGGCTATGCAAATAATGCGCCAACGCCAACACAGCAGCCGACTCAACCCACCGACACCCCAACACCTTCACCAACCATATCGCCACCATCTCCTACACTACCCGATACAGCTACGCCCATCCCCACGCGAACCCCAACTCCGACCCCCACCCCTGTGCCCGTGGAATCGTTCTACCCAAACTGGCGCGCAGAGTATTATAACAACGTTACATGGGGAAATCAGCCAGTTGTCATCGGGGATAATCAGAACATTGCCTTCAATTGGGGCGAGAATTCTCCGGCGCCTGGCGCAATAGGGCAAAACTGGTTCTCGGTTCGTTGGACACGGCGTGTCGTTTTACCGGAAGGATATTACACATTCGTGCTGAGCGCCGACGACCAGGCAGAAGTCTACATGAATGGACAGAAGCTCATTTCGTATGCAGGCAAAGCACCGGCCGTCAATCGGGTATCGCGATACGTGCAAGGCTTTGAGCCCATCGAGTTTGAAGTCAAGTACATTGAATACTGGGGAAACGCACATATCCAGTTCTACTGGGAATATGAGAAACAAGACTGTTGCTGGATGATAACGTACTATCATAACCCTGTTATTTCCGAAGAGCCACTGTATAATGAATCTGTAACGGGTGGGGATCTGCGTGTATCTTGGGATGACAGAGAAGCGGAGATTTGGCAACATGTAGGTTATGGGAATCCTTTCTCTGCGCGTATAACGCGAGAACTTCAAGCCCCTGAGCGCCCGGGGAATTACTACCTTTGTGTCTATGCCCAAGACAACGTGAGGTTGTGGTTAGACCACAACCAACTAATATCCCAGTGCAACTGTGGCGAACGCAGTTGCTTGATTTGCAATCGCGTATATCTCGGGAAAAATCCGCTACATCAGGTCAGCCTCGAATATTTCCACACACTGGGCGCGCCATTTCTAGGCGTTCTGACTGTGCCGGCCAAAGCGGGCGAGCCCTGGATCGGCACTTTCTTTGATAATCCCGACCTGGCAGGTCCGCCAGTGGTCGTGCGAACAGCCCCAAACATCGACTTCGACTGGGCGCAATTTGCACCGCCGGATACGGGTTTGAACTACGATCATTTTTCTGTGCGTTGGCAGCGCACAATGGAACTGGTGTACGGCCAGTATCAATTCCACGTGATTGTCGATGACGGCGCGCGATTGCGCGTCAATGGACGCACGCTCATCGATCAATGGGCCGTTGGCGATGCTCGCCAGTTTACGGCCACGTATGACGTTTGGGGAAGCTCAGAGATGGCACAGATCGAATTGGACTACTACGACAATACCATTATGGCGGTGGCCAAACTTTGGTGGGATGCTCCGCCGGCTACGCCTACCCCTACGCCCACAATGACGCCAGATCCATGAGCATTGCCGCTTTCGACTTGCTTCTCAAAGGCGGGTACCTCATCGATCCCGCCAACCACGTTGACGCGTGCCAAGACGTGGCGATTAAAGGCTCGAACATCGCGCGGGTAGCGGCAAACATCCCGACTTCAGACGCGGCCCTCGTCGTAGACGTGACCGGACACATCGTTACTCCAGGTATTGTGGACATCCACACGCACGTCTACCCTTTCGTTCCAACCAAAGATGCTTACGTCGGCACAGTCAACGCCGACGCGCACATGCTCGCTTCCGGTGTCACCACAACCGTGGATGCAGGGACAGTTGGCTGGCGGCACTTTCCTGATTTCAAAACACACTACATCGATAGATCCCAGGTGCGCATCCTGGCGTTCCTCAATATCGCCGACCAGGGCATGGTAAACTGCACCTCGGAACAAGACGTCAACGCGATGCAGCCAGAAATCGTCGCGGCTGTAGCTGAGGCCTACCCAGACATCATTGTGGGGATCAAGACAGCGCACTACTGGACGAAGCTGCCCTGGGACGCGGAACACCCGCCGTGGACTTCGGTCGAGTGCGCAGTGGAGGCAGGCGAACTCTGTGGCAAACCGGTAATGGTCGATTTCTGGCCGCGCCCGCCAGAACGTTCCTACCCTGAGTTGATCCTAGAAAAGCTACGGCCCGGCGACATTCACACGCACGTCTTCGCGCAGCAGTTCCCCATTATCGACCCAAATGGAAAGGTCTACGATTATATGTTCGCCGCGCGAGACCGTGGGGTTATCTTCGATCTGGGCCACGGCGCGGGTAGTTTCTGGTTTCGCAATGCGGCTCCGGCGCTGGCTGCTGGGTTCCCGCCTGATTCGATCAGCACAGACTTGCACATGGGCAACGTTAATGGGCCGGTTGTTAGCATGCTTAACACAATGTCGAAGTATCTGAGTATGGGGATGCCACTTCAGGAGGTTATCTTCCGCTCTACGGTGACACCGGCACGCGAGATCGGCCGCCCCGAGTTAGGGACATTGACCGTCGGTGCAGAAGCCGACGTCGCCGTTTTTGAGTTCCGCGAGGGTACATTTGGGTTTACCGACTGTGGGCAGGCGAAAATCGTCGGTAGCAAGAAGCTGGAATGTGCGATGACGCTGCGAGCTGGGGAAATTGTATATGACCCCACCGGCCTAAGTATGCCCGAATGGCAGCACGCCCCTGAATCCTACTGGAAAATGCCCGACGTTCAACCTTAAGGCACATCCACAACGCGATAAACGGTCGAGTATTCATCATCGTACACCGGCGCCAGCCAACCACGCTCGGCCATAACGTCGAATTTAGGCAAGCCCTCCGGCATCATATAAGCGCGTTCATAAGGCGCGAGAATGACATACTGAACATTGTAACGCTTCAGGATCTTCATTGCGGTTTCGGCGTCAGTGGTATTGTAGAAATAATTGATATCCATCTGGCGCGCTTCAACAGTGCCACTGGGCATTATCATCCGCTGCTGGACAGAATGCCAGCGCCACGCGGCCACAGTTGGTAGCCCGGTGTAAACCGAAATCCGGCCTCCCCAGAGATATTCGCGCGCACCTTGTCCTTCCATAATTGTAGGCGAACCCTGGACATTATCCTGCAACCAACGGATCACCCGGTAGTCGGCCTCGAGTGGTAACCGGCTCTCGCTCTCGTACTGCACAGCGTGAGCTATATAAGCCATCCCATCCAGTGTGTGCGGAGCCTGAGTCGCCCAGCGATCACGGGTTTTAGCGGGAATCGCCAGGGCCGGATACAGCGCCGCACTTGCAAACAGAATAGCGAGCACCACCGACACGGCATCGGCGAGGAAGTACGGAATCTTGGCCAGGGAGGTGCTCTTGTCAGCACGGTAGCTCCTGAGCGCGTAGTCGATGATGCGTTCGGCAGCGACAGCAGCACTCAGTCCAAGCAGCATCCACACTTGCAGGTAAAACTTAAACACCGTGTTCATTCGCCCGATGTCGCCATCCAGAACGAGCACTTCCACCAACAGGCTGAGAGCCAGCGCAGTCCCTACCCACATCCAAAGTTGGCGCGCGTGCGGTGTACTTTGCGTATCGATAACCAATAGCGCAGCAACCATGCCCAGCGGAATGACAATCCAGGCAACGGCAACACCCATCAAAAGCAAGACTCCACCCAGAACGATCATTCCCAGAGCCACCATAACAAGCGCTACCAGTGTACTCTCGTCGCGTTCCCGCCAAAAACGGCACAACAGCGTACGACCATGTACCACAGCAAGCACAACAAGCGGGAAGAGGAAGTGCCCGTACATGATCAAGTAAATGCCGAATGGTGTGCGGGATCCCTGCCAGGAGCTAAACGATGAATATGCGGCCGCAAAGTTTCTGGTGAAAGGCAAGAAGAGCAGTCGTCCTAAGAGAAAGAATAGCGCAGGCGTGAGCAATTTGTAATATGGGAAGATCGCCTTTGGCGCATTAGAGAGCGTTTCGTCACCGGGTTCTGTTTCCGGTACAGGATCCCTCCGCTCCGGTTTACTGAAGAACATTAGCCAGGCCGCTACACTCATCAATCCCAGATATGTAGGCCAGTCCCAGGTATTCGTCGCGTACAGCGCTCCAGCGATCAATCCTGCCAAAACCACCGTCGACAAAGGATGTGGAATACAACGCCGCAGATGATCGTGCCACGTTCTATTCGATGAAATACGATATGGAGGCGTTGTACCGAGTCCCCATTGCAGGGCAATCGCCAGCGCCACCTGCGTCAACGGGAGCGCCATCATGTGCGCATGCAGATCCGCATACAGGAAGGTAAACGCCGGGAACTCATTGATTGGGCCAACTTCACCGTCCAAGACCGGAATCACGCGCGTGGCGTTCCAATACCACCATTCCGCGCGGAATGGCAGAGACTTGCCTTTCATCAACACTTCCCACAATCCTACAATCGCGGAGACTGTCGCCGGATAGCCGGGGATCAGACTCTCGAAGTCGATGTTACCGATCTCCTGGAAACCCAAGAACAGCAGCCGCAGTTCCCCCAGATTGCCCAGGATAACCACCAGTAGCATTCCCAAGACTCCGGCACGATGCCCGCGTTTGCGCCCCCCTCCCGCTAGATTGTTTGCAACGGTGTAGGCCCCCACCCCAGTCATCGCAAAAAGTGCAGGCACGGCCAGATTGTAGCCCACAGTTGGCACAATGCCCAAAGCTTTAATCAGCGAACCGACCATCACAAAGCCGAAATAGTAATAGTTCATCGTCCCGCCGGCAAACCAGGGATCATAGGGCGGGAACCAGGCCGATTTGATCACAGCGTTTAGATAAGCGAAGTCCATTGGCTTTTCGCCGCCGGAGATAGGATGCCACAGATCGGGATTGAGGTAGCGCATGTAAACCCATACAACATAAAGCACAGCAAAAAGGACTTCCACGCGCAGTAGATCGCGCCAGTGCGCCTGGAAGAATGCGCGGAAAACGTCTCGCCGTTTGTAGACGAACCACGCCGCGAGGGCTGCACAGAGTATAAACACACCCCATAGGAGCAACGTAGTGTGCGGCAACAGATGCAAGCTTGACAGTAACCAGGCAGCATAAGACCATGCCAACAATCCCACCGCGCGTGCCAACCCATATCCACGATAACGCAACGCAGGGAAAGCATAATATAGCCACGGAAACGCGATAAGACCGAGAACCGTCAAGAAGAGCCACCACGTGATCACAGCAAGAATCTGCGAGCGGTTTTGCGGCGCGTTTCGATTGAAAAGTCTCGACCAGGTTCCGCCACTCTCCTGATCGGCGCGCATGCGCGGCGTCATCAGCAGGCTGAGAGATTTCGTTTCACGATTGCGTGTTGCCTCAAGCGGCGTCATCCAACGGACATCGCTTAGTAGGGAAAGTGGCAACACGGATTCTGCCTGCGACCGCGAATAGGCACCGGTCTTGGCGAAGATCAACACTGTCGGGTGATCGTAGACACTGAAGGCTTCCTCGGCTGCCGGAAATGAAATCTGGCAAGGTCGCGCGTTGGTATAGCGTGGTGTTTGCAACGCAAAGGGGATTTCCTGATCGGGAAACTGACACGGTCCTAGCGCTGGGTAAGAGACAAATTCCGCTAGCAATTCGAAACCCAGGCGGCCATCGAACAACGCTTTGTAATAGGCGGTAGTAAACGGATAACGCATCGACAGACGAGGAATGGAAGCGTATGCCCGGTTGCTGGAAAACACGATGTAATCGGCTTCGTCCAGCCAGTCGAAAAGCGCCTCACGCTTCTCCAGCGTATCGTTGTCGTAGATATGCATCAGTCCGTCAGGTAAGCTGGAAGCGGATGACAGGCCACGATACCAGTTGCCATAGGCATCCTTGCCATCCATCCGCTGTGGCAGCGCGTCATCCCAATGCTCGTTGGCAATGACCGATGTTTGTAGTCGTATCATTTCACCTTCCAGCAAGGTGATTCCAAGATAAATCTGCTTACCACCCTCTACTATAGTCGCATTGGGAAGCGGCGCTTCAATTGTGTGCGCGCCACTTGATAGAATAGTGAAATCGACAGTCGTCTCAGCGAGTACATTCGTTCCATAAGCATCTGTCATTAACGCCAGGCGCAAGCGACGGTTACCGATTTTCTCAGGCGCAAAAACCTTGTTGAGTGTGAGATGGGTTACGACGCCATCGATTTCTGGCGTGAACGATGTAAAGCTCACCGGCGCGAGGTCACTCAAAACTGTGTTGGGATGGACGGGAATCTGGATGTTAATACCGCTTTCAGTGTGCGCTGTTGCGACTGTAGGAATGTTATTGTACATCCATCGTGAGGCTTCGACACGGGTAAGCGAGCGATTGTAGATCTGGAGAAACGCCAGTGCCCACAATACTGTCCCCACCAACACTGCAATGGGCAAGATCGGCAATAGACCGTGCGCAATCTTACGCCAGAGAAGTGTGGGCGGCGTGGAGTTCCGTCGCGACCATACCCACTGCTGCGCTCCACGCATCAGCACCCATGCACCGAAGATTGTGAAAACAGGGTACACAGGCAGCAGATAACGCATCGACTTGACCCATAGTGTGGCCTGGTACAGGAAGAAGAGCGTTCCCCATACCCAGATAAGCAGGTGTTGCCATTCTCGCTTGCGCACGAGACGCCACGCCATCAATCCCCACCCCAGCCAGGCTGCAATGCCGAGTGGGAGTCCCATGCCCCAGAAAAGCATATTTCGTAAGGGGAAGATAATGGGTGTGCGTGCCGTCCATTGGTGACCGTATGGCACGTCGCGCAGACCGCTGGCCAGCTCTTGTGCATTCTGCATGGTGCTCATCCACGATGGATTGATGCCAACGTCGAAGAAACCTGGTCCTACAAATGCATACGGTTGCGTTGCGCGGAATGCCAATGCAGCTAGAACGCCGGAGAAGACCACAGCAATGACCTGTGCAGGCAGAAAAGCGAAACGGTAACGCGCTTCCCCTTTAGCAGATTTTTCGTAGTGTAGCAATGCCGCCAACCCGACGATGCCTGCCAGCGGCCACACGCTAATCTTCGACGCTACGGCCAGGCCAGTCAAGAATCCTGCCGGCAAAAGCAGCCACGATCGCCGGTAGCGGACGGCATACACGGCAAAACACAAAGTCCAGGCGACAAAAACTGTGGCAAAGCTATCCACTACGAAGAAGTGCGCGTGCTGGATCGGTAAGACGGCGAAGGCATACAACGCGGCTGCCAGCAGAGCAGTTTTATCGCCGTACAGTGCTCGTGCAAGTAATGCCAGAGCTACAAGCGTTGCCAGGTCCGCCATCGCTGAAAGGGCGCGGCCCACAAAATGGATCCCACTATAGCCAATGTAGTATCCTTCATAGCACGAGCCGGAGTCATTGAGCAACACCGTGCGCAATAAGACTCCAAATGGATTGGGTGGGTTAGCGCATGCCTGATCCACCCACCCCGCGATGCCCCGCGTTACAAAGAGGGGGAGTGTGCCATAAACGTAACCAGCATAGCCTTTGTTTACTGGATTTAATGGAGATTCATTTGTGTTCCAATATTGAGCGAGGCTATCAGGGAACCGAATAGCGCTGACGACCATCGTAAGGTAGCGCTCGTCGGGATGGAGATGGGTCCCCTCATCCCAATCGATATTGTAGGTACGCACCACCCATGCTGCGATGAGCAGGATCGCCAGCAAAAGCAGCACAAATAGACCACGTACCGAATTCGATTTCGAAACAGGACGATTACTCATACGGTAAATACAACGAATTGGAATTTCGCATAGTCCTTTTCTCACTCAAAGAAAACGCCATAAAAGGTTCCCCTGGGTTGCGCTTTATGACTACGCGAAATATTCGTACTCCCTGTTAATTATAGCCGACAGCAACAGTTACTGTGCTGCAAGAACGTGAGGCGGCATGTGCGTCGTAAGCCTATCACGTGCATCGCCTAGTACGTCCTTTGATACCTCAGCATCAGAAGGAGCGCCCTCCGCGCCGCGATATATCCCGGCCAAAATCTCGTCAAGGATCTGCGCCCCAGTGCGCCCCGTGCCCGGACTAATCGCAATACGCAGATCACGGCGGAAAGCACGTGCGAGATTGTCACCGGTCACATTCGAAATCAACATTATTGCTCGGGCCGCATTGGCAATCGCATAGCGCGGCTCAATACGCTCCAAGTCCTCGAAAAAGAAAGCGCAACTAACGAACATACGCTGCCGGTAGACCTGCGCCTCCAGTAAATTCAGTAACCGTTGCTGCGCCGCCGACGTCAAATGCCCCAGATAATACTCCGCCAAAAAACGCGGACCACTGATCTGGCGTAGTAGCACGCGAATATAATCATCCCGCAGACTCCACGGCGCAAGATTCCGGCGACGCATCATCTCAGCGTAGATCTCATCAATATCACGGGACAAATTGTCCAAAGCGCGGCGCAACGCTCCTTTCCAATGCCCACGACCCGGTGTACAGTTACAACCGGTAGCCCAGCGCCCCAAATCATGAGCACAACTCCATGCCGTATTCTCCACAATCTCGATATCGGCTTGCGGCGGATACTCACGCAAATAACGCCCCAGTGTCGTGACTTCATATACATCCGAAAGGCTAGGCGTTGTCAATGCCTCCAGCACTTGAACTCCATGTTTGTGGTGATGTCCGAAGGTCTCGCCATCCGTAGCAATAAGCGTCAGCGCACCGGGAGCAGAGCGGGACAGATGTTCGTTGATCAATGGGCGTGCAAACTCCGGTTCCGGCATGTCGAACGAGAAATAGTTCGAGAGATCACGATCGCGCACAAACACCGCAATGGAACTTCCCCTCGGCAGTTGGACACGATACGGTCCCGCACCACGTGAGAGATCACCATGCACCTGCTCACTGGAGAGGATGACGAAGGACAACCCCGCTTCAGCGACCGTCTCCAATGTCTCGTAATCGACAGCCATTTCCGGAAGCCATATCCCATCGGGCTGCGCGCCGAACCGATGCACATAACTGGCAATTCCCCAGTGAACCTGGCAACGCTTGTCCCGTCCGCGCGCTAGCGGCAAAATGGTATGGTGAACGGCTTGCGCGACACCATTAGGCATTCCGTAGCGCCGCCGATGTTGGTAGACCGCGCCTACGATCTGCTGATAAGTCTCGTGAACGCAATCGTCCATCCAGCGCGCCAGCGTGCCACCGAGATTAAAGCTTACGCGCGCAAAGTTACCCACTGCTGCATTAGGTGCATAGCATTCTGCCGTCACTCTGTCGTTCCAATTTGAAAACGGCGCGGCAGAAGGTTCAGAACGGCATTCACCGGTAAAGGGATCTTCCCGTGGTGGTTGATAGAAATGTCCATGGACACACAAAAATGGCTTTAACGTCATACAGCGTCCTCACTTGACACAATAAAGTAACGCCCCACACAAAAAGCGCACGGCCAACCTATGTTGACCCTGCGCGAGACATAAATATTGGGGCCTCAAACGGCCCGATGTAGGGCCAAAGCGCGTTGATAGAGATCGACATAAGCACGAGCAGAAGCATCCCAAGAAAAATCACGTTTCATTGCGCGCTGTTGAATTACCATCCAACGAGATTTATTACCAAAAGCATGCAAAGCACGCTCCATCGCTCCCAATAAAGCCGGAGCAGAGTATTCATCGAAGGCAAACCCCACACCCCGATCTGCATGCGCGTCCACATCAATAACAGTATCCGCCAGGCCACCCGTCACGTGGACCACAGGCACTGCACCGTAGTGCATCGCCGACATCAGCCCAATACTGCAAGGTTCGGTGCGACTCGGCGTAAGGAAAATGTCAACGCTGCCGTAAATACGCCGCGCCAGGCGATCGTCGAACTTGATATAGGCTCGCACATTACCGGGAAACTGCACCTGCAATTCCCGGAAACGCTTTTCGTACGCCTCTTCGCCAGTTCCCAAAATCACAAACTGCGCATCTCGCTGTTGTAGCAACATCTCGATCGCCGGGATAACCAACTCCAAGCCCTTGGTATCGTCCAGACGTGTCACCATGCCAAACAACGGCGTCTCCGAACGGACAGAAAAGCGCGCCTCGCGCTGGAAAGCACTCTTGTTCACGGCCCGCATCTTCAGTGTCGCACGACCAAATGTTTGCGCCAGCGCCCCATCGGACGCCGGATCCCACAAATCAGTATCGATACCGCTGAGGATGCCAAAGATTCGGTCACGTCGCTCGCGCAACAGTTCCGCCAATGGTGTCCCCGACTCGCCATCAACGATTTCGCGAGCGTACGTTGGACTGAGCGTGCTAATGAGATCGGCATGGGCCACGCCTTGAGCCATCCAATTGACCTGTCCCGGCACTTCTGCCGACAGATGAGGCAGTTTCTCCATCTGTGCGAAAGTCAAAATCAAACGACCGCAGATACCCTGATAAGCAAGGTTATGAATAGTGAAGAGCGTCGCGAGATCGCGGTAGAATGGCTGTGAGTGTCCATAAACGTCGAGCCAGGCTAAAACAGGGGCTGTGTGCCAATCATTTGCGTGGATCACTTCCGGCTGCCAGTCCAGCATCTTCATCATCGCAATCACGCCGCGTGAGAAAAATGTAAATCGCTGCGGATCGTCGTTGAAGCCATAGACGCGCTCGCGATTGGAAAAATATTGATCGTTCCACAGCAGATAAACCGGCACACCATCCGCGTCGGTCTCCAGGAGCAAGGCATGCTCCTCCCCCGATCCTATGGGCACAGCCAACGACCCCACCCGGCGGAAATCGTATCCTGTACCCTGCAAAGCGCCATAGCGGGGAATAACCACGCGAACATCGATACCCAGGTGGCGCAAAGCCTTAGGGAGCGCTCCAGCAACATCCGCCAATCCTCCTACCTTCGTAAAAGGCGTGGCTTCAGCAGCCAGGAAAAGTACCTTAACACCGTCCATACAATTTTTACCTCAACTGAATTCACCTAGAGAGCTAAATTGGCTATCCGATTTCGTATTCCCATTATATCCGACTTCGTCGAAACGGCAACGGGTGCTATAATAGCATAACCTTTCTCCATTCAATCGTGGACGGTAGACAGTAGACGGTAAACGGTAGACGGGGTAATATCCATAATAGATCTATTTTACCCGTTCAATCCGTTGACCAGAAGGAGGTCCTTCGTGAAATCACGTGATTACATCGCGCTGGAAAGACAGTATGGCGCAACAAACTACAAACCCCTGGAAGTCGTTCTCATCCGCGGTCAGGGAATCTGGGTGTGGGATGTTGAAGGCAATCGTTATCTTGACTTTCTCGCATCTTACTCAGCGGTGAACCAGGGACACTGTCACCCTAAAATCGCGGCAGTGGTGCACGAGCAACTCGACCAGCTGACACTGACCTCGAGAGCGTTCCACAACGATCAATTGGGACTGCTTTACAGAGATCTGTGCGAATTGACCAACTCGCATATGGTGCTGCCGATGAATAGCGGGGCGGAAGCCGTGGAGTCGTGCATCAAAGCCGTGCGCAAGTGGGGATACCAGACAAAAGATATCCCTTATGGCAAAGCCGAAATCATCGTCTGCGCCAACAACTTTCACGGACGCACCATCACCATCGTGGGCTTCAGCACCGAAGAACAATACCGCGATGGCTACGCGCCCTTCACGCCTGGCTTTGTCATCATCCCCTTTGGCGATGCGGCGGCATTGGAGGCGGCGATCACGCCCAACACCGTCGCTTTTATGCTCGAACCGATCCAGGGCGAAGCCGGCATCATCGTCCCGCCGGAAGGCTATCTACGCGACGTGCGCCGTATCTGTACCGAACACGACATCGCCATGATCACCGACGAAATCCAGACTGGCCTGGGCCGCACCGGCAAATTCCTAGCAGAAGAACACGAGGGTGTCGAGGCCGACCTCACGCTCATCGGCAAGGCACTTTCCGGTGGTTTCTATCCTGTCTCGGCAGTGCTCTCAAACAAGGAAGTACTCGGTGTGTTCCAGCCCGGCGACCACGGCAGCACCTTCGGCGGCAATCCGTTGGCCTGCGCGACTGCGCGTATGGCACTCAAAGTCCTTGTAGAAGAAGGCATGATTGAGAATTCGGCCAGGATGGGTGCTTATCTGCTCAAGCAGTTGCGTGCGATCAAGAGTCCGTATATCAAAGACGTGCGCGGCAAGGGATTGTTCATCGGCGTGGAACTGCACCCCGAAGCCGGCGGCGCACGGCGCTTCTGCGAGGCACTGATGCGACGTGGGCTATTATGTAAAGAGACACACCATCACGTCATCCGCTTCGCGCCCCCATTGGTGATCCAGCAGGATGACATCGATTGGGCCCTAGAGCACATCGAAGCAGTACTAACAGGCATCTGACAAACAACATAGTGCGGCTTTCGGCCCGCTTTACGGGAGGACAATAATGAGCGCAACAGCCGTCGACCAATCCCAATACCAGATCAAGCAACCCAAGAGCCTATCCCCGCGCATCCAATGGCTGCGAGACTATTACTTCCAGGGCGTCCAGCGCCGCTGGAACAACGAGACGACCGCCTGGACCACCGGGACACCATGGGATTTCCAATACGAAGAAACCTCATTCTACATCGTGCCGGAGACCTATGCCTTCTTCCAAACCTTTCGATCCAGCTTCAAACAAACAGCACGGCCCGTGACACTGCATCCTGACTTCTGGACGTGGAGTCTGCCAGAGCGCAAGGCGTGGTTCAATCGCGAAGTGATGGCGCACTACCTCCCTCAGGAGATTCTGCCCGGCGATTTGCTCGCGGGTGCGCGCTTCAATGTGATGACATCCACTTGCCTTAACAGAAAGGAAGCACGGGACTATAATCGCCTCATCTATGGCAAAAACGGAACCCGTGCTGCAATCAAGGCGTTCCACGATCACGGCTATGGCAACTGCGGCGCGACAAGCGGGCATCTCATTCCCGATTATGCGTATATTCTCAATCACGGCTGGCAGGCTGTCCACGCTGACCTCGAAGCGCGCTACGCCGTCCTTTCGGAAGCCGACAAACGCGGCGCGAAAGGCGCGCAGCTTCGCGCGATGCTCACCGCGTCCACGATGGCGCGGGACGTAGCAACCGGCTACGCCGACCTCTGCACACGACTTGCCACAGAAGAGATCGATCCCACCCGCCGCGCCGAACTCGAGCAAATGGCAGCGAACCTGCAGCGCGTTCCCTGGGAACCGGCGACGACGTTCTGGGAAGCTGTGCAATCCCTCTGGCTGACGCACATGCTCGTGATGAGCGACGAGAACTACCCCGGCCCCGGTGTCTCCTTCGGGCGCATCGACCAGTATCTCTACCCGTTCTGGCAAAAGTCGCTGGCTGAAGGCATGGATCGAGACTTTGGCAAGGAAATCCTCAAGTGCTTCTGGGTGCATTGCAATACCGCCTACGACGCAATGATCCGCACCGGTGGCAACCAGGGTATTACGGCGGGCTACGGGCAACTGCTCACACTCTCCGGAATGGGCACGGACGGCATCGACCTGACCAACGATCTCACTTTCGCCATGCTCGAAGTGCTGGACGAGATGTCGCCCATCCTCGAACCCAAGCCTAACGTACGCCTGCATCGCGGCACACCCGATGCGCTGCTGGACAAAGTCGTAGCGATGATCGCCGGCAGCCAGGGCGCGCCGTTCCTCCTCAACTTCGACGAGCGTTCGATGGCAGGACTGCTCCTGCAAGCGCGCAAATCCGGCGTCGAAGACCTCATCCACCCCGGCAATGTCCACGATTACGCGCCGGTCGGCTGCCTGGAAAACACGATGGCCGGCAACGACCGCTCCGGCACGGTTGACAACAACCTCAACTTGCTCAAGGCTGTCGAATTGGCGCTCACCGGCGGCTACGACCTGCACCCCTTCACCGATCCAATGACGGGCAAGACCGAGCCAATCGCCCGCAGTGGGCCGGACACCGGCGATCCAACAATCTTCACGACGTGGGAGCAGTTCTGGGATGCGTATGCTGCACAGACCCGCTTCATCATCCAAAAGAGCGTGGCACTCTACAACCGCACGGACGCCCTCCGCGCGCGATTCTCCCCCACCCCATATCTCTCGTGCATGGTGCGCGGGTGCGCCAAGAAAGGCCTCGACGTCACCCAGGGGGGCGCGGAACTGGCGTACATCACCATCGAAGCCGTCACTTACGCCACTACGGTGGATTCGCTGCTGGCGATCAAGCACCTCGTCTTCGACGAAAAAGCCTGCACGATGGCCGAACTCGTCCAGGCACTGCGCGACAACTGGGAAGGCCACGCCGTCCTCCAGGCGCGCGCGCTGCGCAAAGCACCCAAATACGGGCGCGACGATCCCGCTGCCGATACACTCGCCCGTCAGGTGATGGATTTATGGACGGAAGAAACCTGGAAGCACAAAACCGAAGCCACCGGCGCGCAGTACCGGCCCGGGATGCTGAGCTGGAATTATTGGATCGCTGACAGCTTCATCCTGCCCGCCAGCCCCGATGGACGGCCCAAAGGCAAGTTCCTCTCCAACGCGCTGTGCCCTTCCAACGGCGCAGACACACGCGGGCCAACCGCCAACGTCAATTCCGTGGGTAAAGCCCTCGGCGGGCACGGATCCGATGGCGATTGGGGCGACTTCGTCAATCTGCTGCCCAACGGCGGCAGCCACACGATGACGTTCAGCCCCTCGCTCCTGCGCGACCCAGAGCATCAAGCGAAGTTCAAAGCATTTCTGCGTGGCTACACCGAAAACGGTGGCACGGCGTTGCAGGTGAATATGGTAGATGCAGCCATGTTACGCGACGCCCAACAGCATCCTGAGGACTACCGTCACCTGCTCGTACGCGTCACCGGCTACAACGCCTACTTCACCAGTATCGGCAAAGAATTGCAGGACGAGATCATCGCCCGCGAAACACATCAGTTTTGATGCACCAGTTTTGAAAGGAGAATATCAATGAGACGCGCAAAGCAAAAACAACGTAGATTTCGGCTGTTGGTGTTACTGCTCCTGATAGGGCTGGCCTTGGTTTACCAAAACCTGAGCGAGGCGCAGAAACGCTTCGTGCAGAACATACTCAGGCAAGCGCCCTATCTCCCGGCGCGCTATGCGGTGTGAGAGGAGAAAGCTATGGCAGACTACGACGTCATCGTCATCGGGGCAGGAACCGGCGGTTTGAGTGTGGGCGCGCAACTGGCGAAACAAGGGCGCAAGGTATTGATCCTGGAGCAGAGCGACCGCATCGGCGGCTGTTGTTCCACGTTCGAGCAGCAGGGATTCCACTTTGATTTGGGCGCGTCTTTGATTGAGGCGACAGACTTAATCGATGAGGCTTTCCAACGACTCGGCACAACCTTAGGGGACGAGGTTGACCTGCTACCTTGCGATCCAGTCTATACCGTCATTATGAAAGACGGCACGCGGATGAAATACCCGACCTCTCTCGAAGCCTCAGCCGAAGAAATCCGGCGCATCGCGCCCGCCGAAGTCCCCAACTGGGAGCGGTTCTGCGCCTCGATGAAGGAGCTTTCCGATAGCGCTCAAATCCTTTTCAAAAGTCCGATGGATTCGATGACCGACTTTATCCAGTTTTTCGCACAAGCGCCCGCGATGCTGAAATACTCACCCCTGTTCTTCTGCAGCTACCAGGATGTCTTACAGCAATACTTCAAGGATGAACGCGTACGCGAATCCATCGCCTACCAGACCCTCTTCGTCGGCT
>JBNGDO010000094.1:0-19792 GCA_049975385.1 Anaerolineae bacterium
GGCTGGGCACTGATCAAGAAAACGTGGCTGAGTTGGGTGCAGCATCGCAGTTTCTTCTTTTTGCTGGCCTTCGGTTGGATGATTCCGCCGCTCATCTACCTCTTCGTCTGGTCCACGGCGGCCGGCGGGGGGACGGTAGGCGGGTTTTCGCGCGGAGAATTCGTCGCTTACTATCTGATCATGATCCTGGTCAATCAAGTGACTTACTCGCAGACTAACTGGACGGTCGGCGACGTGATCCGTTACGGCGGGATGAATTCGCTGTTGCTCCGTCCACTCTCGCCAGTGTTCGACGCGCTCTCGTCGGAAGTAGCTGGCAAAGTGGTTTATATGCTTTTCATCGTCCCGGTGACGGCGATCTTGGCGATTCTGCTCCGTCCCGAACTGAACCTGACATTGCAAAGCGGTCTGGCCTTCATTCCCGCGCTGGTGCTCGCGTGGGCACTGCGCTTCTTCTGGGGCTACTGGCTGGCGCTGCTCGCCTTCTGGGCGACGCGCGCCGACGCGCTGCTAAGCTTGCAGGACGCGCTAATCTTCCTGCTCGCGGGCCAGGTCGCGCCGGTGGCGTTACTGCCGGGCGTGTTGCAACAAATCGCGATCTGGCTACCGTTCCGCTACATGATCGGCTTCCCCGTTGAAGTGCTCACCGGGCAACTGGACGCCGCCAGCATCCTCACAGGCTTCGCCTTCCAACTCAGCTG
Source organism: Anaerolineae bacterium (assembly GCA_049975385.1). Taxonomy (GTDB): domain Bacteria; phylum Chloroflexota; class Anaerolineae; order B4-G1; family SLSP01; genus DSWT01. The sequence continues at coordinate 702 of JBNGDO010000094.1, forward strand.
GCTCGCCGTCGCCCTCGCGCTGTTTGGCGTAATGTGGCGGGCGGGCGTGAAGCGGTATTCGGCGGTGGGGGGATGATAGTCGAAAGTCTCAAGTCAAAGGTCGAAAGTCGGAAACTGCGCTCAAGACAGTATTCGCAGATTCGCTCATTCGCTGATTCTGGAGGAAAGTATGCGTTATCTCAAACTAATTAAGCGTTTTATTCTAATCGCCTTTCAAGACGTGCTGGCCTACCGGATGAATTTCTGGATCAGCCTGCTGTATTCGGTGTTGAACCTGGGGATCGGCGTGCTCGGCATTGTGGTGCTGTTCAGCCAGGTGGAGACGTTGCGCGGGTGGACGCTGGCTTCGACGCTGGCGCTGTTGGGCGTCTACCTGACGTTGGGGGCGCTGCGCGGGCTGTTCATCGGGCCGAGCCTGGAGGCGCTGGCGGGGATGGACGGCGAGGTCTGGACGGGGCAGTTCGATTTCACACTGCTGCGCCCGGTGGACGTGCAGTTCCTCGCCAGTTTCCGCCACTGGCGTCCACTGGCGCTGCTGGATTTGCTCCTGGCGCTGGGCGTTTTAGGGACCGGGATGGTACAGATGGGGCAAACGCTCACACCGGGGCGCGTACTCGCCTTCGTCATCGGGATGGCGGCGGGGCTGCTCATCCTCTACGCGATCTTGCTGGCGTTCAGCGCGCTGGTCTTCTGGAGTCCGGGCTTTCTGTTCACGTGGCTCTTCAACGCGCTGTTGCAGATGGCGCGCTATCCCGTGGGCCTCTACCCCGGCTGGCTGCGCCTGGTGCTCACGTGGATCGTCCCCGTCGGCGTGATGACGACGATCCCCGCGCAGGCGCTCAGCGGGGAACTGCCCGCCGGGATGCTCGCGGGGGCCGTCGCGCTGGCGCTGGCGTTCTTTGCGGGCGCGACGGCGCTGTTTCGGACGGGGTTGCGGCGGTACGCGAGCGCGTCGAGTTGATTCAGTAGACGGGGGTGGGACTTGTCTACTGCTTACTCCTCTTGGCGGCCCATTCGCCGGCTCACCCACGCCATCGAGGCGACGGTGACGGCGCACAGCACGAGCAAGTCAATGAGCAGACGCGCCGTCACCGGGCCAACCATCACCTGGCGCAAAGCCGAGGCGGCATAGGTCGCCGGGCTGAAGTATCCCAGGAACAGCATAAAGCCGGGCAGCCGGTCCGGCGGGACAACAACTGGACCGAGTGCCGTCATCACTAACATGAGGAGGAACGTGAGATTGCCCGACGCTTGTTGTGTGCGGCCCGTCATCCCCAGCGCGGCTCCCACCCCCGCCAGCGGCGCGGTGCAACAGGGAATCACCAGCAGGATCAACGGGTGGATGCGAACCGGCGCATCGAGCAGCAGAGGTCCCAGCACCGCTGTGACGACGACCGAAGGCAGCGAAAGCAGCAGAAACGCGGCGACCATCGCCAGCACAAACGCCGAGCGGCGCACTGGCAGCGTGGCAACGTAATCCAGGCCGCCCTGGAAGCGCAGCCACGAGACGCGGCTTTCCACACTCGTCATCGTCCCAAACAAGAGGCTGACGACGATGTTGCCCGTCACAACGTACATCAGCATTTCGCGGCCCGAATCTCGGGCGAAGAGACCTAGTGCCAGCAGGCTGAAGATCGGCGTGATTGTCCCCTGCAACAGCGAACCACGCCAGCTCCAGCGCCAGTTCGTCAACTCCATCTGGAACAAATCCCACCATTGCACGGGCAGAGGTTGCCCGCGGCGGTCAAGCGGCGTAGTGGACATAGAGGTCCTCCAACGTAGGTGAGTACAGCCGAAAGTCATCCAACTGCCCGAGATCAAAGCGCTCGAGAAGAGCACTTGCTTCGCTGCGCTCGATCCAGACGATCCAATGCCCCGGCTGAAGCTCGTGAGGCGTCAGTCCAGCGGGAAGCCGCGGCGGGGCATCCGGCGCGAAGAAGAGCTCCAGACGCAGCTTTTGATCCATGTGCTTCTTGAGATCGCCGGGCCGGCCCACGGCAACCAGTTCACCGTCGCGCATGATGCCCACGCGCTGAATCACCTTCTCCGCCTCAATCGCATCGTGGGTGATGAAGAGGATCGTCGTCCCGTACTCGCGGTTGATCCGGCTAAGAACGTTCCACACCAAACGGCGACGCTGCGGTGCAAGCTCGTTCGTCGGCTCATCGAGAATCAACACGGGCATCCGGCCGGCCATGGCGACCGCCAGTCGCAGCAAGCGTCGCTCACCACCGGAAAGCCGTGTGCTGTATTTGTCGCGCAATGCACCCATCTCCCACAGCTCGAGTAACGTATCGCGCTCGCGACGGGCGTCGACACGGCTCAGTCCTCGCAGGTGTGCCGTGAAGTACAATGCCTCCCCCACCGCCAGGTTGTTGAGCGCGTGCGCCATCTGCGGCATATAGCCGACGTAGTTTGCTACATGCTGCGGATCCCCGGCGACGGGTTTTCCGAGTAAGGTAATGCAACCTGACGTCGGGCGGAGCAGATTCACCATCTGCCGCACGAGGGTGGTCTTGCCCGCGCCGTTGTCACCCAAGAACCCGAAAATCTCCCCCTCGTGTATCTCGAACGAGATGTCTTTGTTCGCCGGAGAGAATTGCTTGGGGTAAAATTTGGTCAGGTTTTCGATAGCGTACACGATGGTCATAGAACGGGCGCCTCCCAGTAGCTTCTGTCGTCAATCCTGGCACAATATTCTTATCATACCCAGAATTCGTGCGAGTGCTTGACGAAATTCTTATAATCCTCTGCAAAAAGGGGCGCTCATTCTTGCGGATTTGCCCCCCACACCTCATTTTTTCCTATCCCATTTGAGGAAAATAGAGAAATTAAGCGATTTCCTTCAAGAAACTATTGACAAATATTAAGTCATATGTTATAATTTTCAATATATAGATTAAAAAAGTAAAGGAGATAAAACAATGTACCCAGTTCCTACCGAATGTCCGGTCTGTCACGACGATTTACACGTCAGCCAATTGGTCTGCCACACGTGCGGCGCTGAGATTCGCGGTAATTTCGAAATGGATCGCCTTTCGCAGCTCATCCCGGAGCAGCGCTACTTCGTCGAAGTCTTCTTGCTCTGCGAAGGCAAGCTCAACTGCGTGCAAGAGGAACTCGGCATCTCCTACCCCACCGTACGCAATCGCCTGGATGAGATCATCCACGCATTGAAGCGCGAACGCACCGCCGAGTCGCCGGTCCCCGCCGTACCGCCCGTTCAACCGGCGCCGCCAATATCCGCCGAGGATATGGCACAACGTCAAGAGATTCTGGATCGCCTCGCGAGCCAGGAAATCAGTTTAGAAGAGGCTATTCAGCTTCTTGAAGATATCGACTGATCTGTGCGTATGAAACTAAACTGTTTTGGCTCCCCCTGGAAGCGTATAGACGTTTAGAAAGTTATGTTTGGATCAGTAATCAAAAAGGAGAAAAAAGCAATGACAACCCAAACGTTTGAAATATCGGAAAAGGCCCAGATCACCATCACGGAATGTCTGGGAAATCTGACGGTCAAGGGAGCAGACGCCACTACCGTCAGCGTCAAGACCTCAGGCGAAGGCGACGAAGTCAGCGTTATGCAGGAAGGCGATGCGCTGGTCATCAACGCGAAAACGGACTGCAAGATCGCCTGCCCCTACAACACCGCGCTGGCCATCGAAGCCGTCCGGGGCGACCTCAGAATCAAAGAGACACGGGGTGATCTCGTCGTCGAAAGCGTCAACGGGGATGCCTCCGTGAGCGATGTCGCTTCCACCACCATCGAGAGCGTCGCGGGCGACCTGCGGGCGCGGAACGTCAACGGCAGTCTCACTGTGGAATCGGTGGCGGGCGATGCGCGCATCGACATGGTATCCGGCGCATCCTCCGTTGAAAGCGTTGGCAGCGATCTCAAAGCCACGGGCCTCGAGCAAGGGCTAGCGGCCGGGAGTGTCGGGTCGGACGTGCGCATGGAGCCGCCTTTCACAGCAGGTACGGAATACAGCGTGCGCGCGGGCAGCGACCTGATCGTCCGCCTGCCCGAAGAACCCAACGTACGCTTCGAGCTGCAAGCTGGTGGCGGCGTCCGCAGCAGCGTCCCGGACTTCGCCTTGGATCAGGAAGGCGGCATGATGACCGGCACATTGGGTGAAGGTGCAGCCCTCATCAAAGCACAGGTTGGCGGGCGTGTGATCCTCAAGGGTGCCGGGATGGAAGAGGAGTATTCACAGGATTTCGACTTCGATTTCGACCTCGATCTCAGCTTCCTCGACCAGTTGAACGAACTCGGCCCGATGATCGAAGCCCGCGTCTCCCAGGCCATGGCTGGACTGGAAGCCGGTCTGCAAGAGGGACTGCGTCACATCGACGGCGAGCGCATCCGCGTCCACATCGAGCGTGCCGCCGAACAGGCACAGCGCGCCGCCGAGCGTGAAGCCGAGCGCGCCCGCCGCACCGCCGAACGTGAAGCCGAGCGCGCCCGCATGCGCGCCGAACACGCCGAGCGTCGCTGGCAGCGCGCCAGCGGGTATCCTACTCCGCCTACGCCACCTACCCCACCCACGCCACCCGAACCGCCAATGGCGCCCGAAGCCCCCGCGCCTCCTATGCCCTCGGCAGATGAGTTGCGCGAGGAGCGCCTGCAAGTGCTGCGTATGGTCCAGGAAGGCCAACTCACACCTGATGAAGCGGCGAAACTGCTCGCAGCACTGCACTAGAAATATCATGCCGGATAGGGGGTCCTGGCGCTCTATCCGGCACACCCAATTCATCAGGGCCTAACCACACAAATCCTTACACAATGAGCAAGAAAACGGGTGGTGCAGGCTGTTTTGGTTCCGTTGCATCCGGGTTAGGAGGGAAAGATGCAAAATCTTTATCTGGATATGAACGTATTGGCAGAAGATGCCCTCCGTCGGCATCGAGAGGCACTTCATCCAACGACGGTGCGGCGCCTGCCCTACGATCTAAAGAGCGAGCGGCCATATCGGCCAAATCAACGACTGTGCCAGCTCATCCACGGACTAGGGCACGCATTCGTGCAATTCGGTCAATGGCTTGAGCAACGCGCCGCACAATTGCAAACTGTCTACTCGCAACCGCGATTGAAAAACGTTTACTGATCCGTGCGTATGAAACTAAACGATTTCGGCTTGCTTGAAAGCGCATAGACGTTTAGAAAGGTATGTATGGATCAGTCTCTGCCGTCCAACCCCACTGATCCACCCCCACACAGGAACACCCCGGAAATTATCCGGGGTGTTCTTCGTAACTCTCCACTTGCACACCAGGGTTGTATGATGAAGGTAGACAGTAAACGGTAGACGGGGCCTGTCTACTGTCTACCAAACATTTTTTGCAAGAAGACCTCTAGCCACGATTTCCACATCGCGTCCGGTCGTAGAGCGAGTTGCTAACTCGCTCTACGTCTTTCTCTTGAAGCATTCCGAATCCATGCTACAATACGGTTACCGAGTAATCTGTTACAAAATAGAGCATTTGCGATCTTGAGACCTCAGGATAAAGAACTAATGAAACAAGGTAACAAATACGCCCCGCTGCTCAGTTACCTCCAACGCGCGCCGCAGGATGAGATCACGCTCACGTTCAGCGAGATCGAGAAAGTAATCGGGGATAAGCTTCCCCCTTCGGCGCGCACACGACGCGGCTGGTGGAGCAATCGCAGAAAAGGATCGCCGCAGGCAGCCGCCTGGATGGGTGCTGGCTATCATGCGGAGGATCTGGATCTGGATGCGGAGCGCGTCACCTTCCGCAAACCGTTGCGCCCCTACAATGTGCGCCGCGAAGGTGACACCGTGCTGTGGGACAGCGATCTGATCAGGGCATTGCGCTTCCAGACCGGGTGGAGCCAGGCGCAACTCGCCGAGGAGCTGGGGGTTCGCCAGCAGACCGTCAGCGAGTGGGAGACCGGCGTGTATGCTCCAAGCCGCGCGATGTGCAAATTCTTGATGCTAGTTGCCGAACGGGCGGGATTCGAATATCACTGAAAATACCTCTTGACAAGAAAGCTGTTACCGTGTAAAATGTAAATATCAAAGTACACGGTAACGGCTTTTTCGTAATCCAGGAGGAAAATAGAATGAGCGCGTATTCATTGGATGAGCTTATTGCAAAATGGAAGCTGGCGGAGGTGACGCCAGAACAGACCATCGGGCAAATGCTTCTGCTTTTACAAACCTTGCTGGAACGGCTCGAAGCCGTGGAAAAGAAACTGAAACGCTGATAAGGAGGCGTTTTATGCTACGTTTACACCGTGTCGGCAACGGGCCGATCATGACCCCGCGAAAGGATGTTCCCTGGGAAAAGGACACCGTCTTCAATACCGCCGCGATCCACGATGGCGGCAAGTTCCACCTGCTGTACCGCGCCGTGGCGCACAATCCCGGCGATCCGAACCGCTCGTGCATCGGTTACGCCGTCAGCGATGATGGCGTCCATTTCAAGCGGTTGGATGATCCAGTGCTCGCGTCCAACACGGTTCCTGAGGAATCACAGGGCGTCGAAGACCCGCGCGTGACCAAGATCGGCGACACGTTCTACATGTGCTACACCGCCTACGATCTCCGGCGCACGCAAGTCGCGCTGGCGTCGTCCACCGGCCTGATCCACTGGCAGCGACACGGCATCGTCATCCCGAGTATGCTCTTCGGCAACAACAAGGATGCGGCGCTCTTCCCGGAAAAAATCGGCGGGCGCTACTGTATGCTACATCGCCCGGAGCCGGATATCTACCTGGCCTTCTCCGACGATCTGCATCATTGGACCGACCACGTCTGCATCATGAAGCCGGAGTTCGACTGGGAAACGACCAAAATCGGCGGGGGCGCGCAGCCTATCAAAACCGACAAGGGCTGGCTGCTGATCTACCACGGCGTAGACGAGAAGCTGTGGTATCGCCTTGGCGTCGCCTTGCTCGATATCGACGATCCTACCAAAGTCATCGCGCGCCAGCCTGAATGGATTTTGCAGCCGGAAGCCGATTGGGAGATCGTTGGCGACGTCAACAACGTCGTCTTCACCTGCGGGGCTATCCTGCTGGGGCGGGAACTGTGGGTCTACTACGGCGCAGCGGATACCGTCATCGGCCTGGCGAAGGGCAACCTCGACGACTTCTAACTTATTGCATACACAACGGGAAAGTGGTACAATGTGCATAACATTGAGCGATAACAATGCCCATATGAGAGGAGCGCAAAATGGAAAAGCAAACATATGAAGTACCGGTCATCGTTTACAAAGGCGACCTGGAAATCCAGGCTGGCAGCCCGTTGAGCGTGGTTGACGACTTCGAAGACTGGGATTTCTAGTCCACACAACACTGTAACCAACGCAACAGGCCCCGACAATGTCGGGGCCTGTTTTTGTTACGCTTGTGGAATCTATTTTCCGTCCGCCTTTTAATTTCGAGCAGGTTCCCAGGCCATTCCCGAAAAGTCTATCACTGCGTGACGGGTTAAAAATCCGGATTTGAAAATTCAAGCTTCTAGCGTTTCTCTGCTGGATTCCGATACAACTTGGAGTATTTTGCATTTTAAGAATCGATCAGAATTTTAAAAACTGGCTTCTTTCTGACTCAGGCTTTCGGAAAATCCCAGAAGCTTCTTAAAGCCTTAATCCGGGGAATTTAACTGCAATTTTGGGGATTTAATTTGAACACAGGATTTTCCAGTTTAAAAGCTATCGATTCGTGATTTTCACACATTGGCGGATTCTTTAAATGCATTGAATCGAATCTGGATAATTTGGCGATAGAAAATCTTGACAAGACTTTGAAACTTCGACTTTGGCAAATTCCAGAATTTGAATCTCCAAGTTTCGAATCCTCCAAATCCCTAAATCTTCAAATCCACTCGTTGGATCGCGTCTGATGAATAATGACTGGTGATAAGGTATCAAGGATCAGAAACAGCGCGACGTGCTGCCGAGTCTCCGATCCCCAATCCCTGATCCCTAATCCCTGATCACAAATCACCGTAAGGAAGTCTGGGTGAGCGGGAACCTGTTTGCCCACCCAGATCTCCTTACGTTCGATCCGCCGGATCGTCCCGATCCGCAAAGCCCTGGTTTACAACCGCGCCCGACGCTGGATCCGCCGCAGCGCACGGCTCTTGTGCTGTCGCACAGCCTCTTCACTCATCCCGGAGGCCTGCGCGATCTCGCCGGTACTGCGGCCATGAAAATAGCCGGTCAACACCCGCTGTTGCAGCGGTGAGAGCCGGGTTATGTCGTCGCACAACTTCGCGATCCGCTCCTGATGCTCGATAAGGCTTTCCAGGCTAGGCCGGTCGCTCTCGAACAAAGCAAGCCGCGCATCGTCCAGCGCCACATAGCGCCATGACCGCCGTCGCGCCTCCCGGATCTTGTTGCGCGCAATACCTTTGACGTAGGCCGTAAAAGGGATGTCCAGCCGGGGTTCGTAACGCCCACCCTCGACTTGCTCGTAAGCCGTCGCGATTGCATCGTGGACGATGTCATCATCGGGCGTCACCGTGTCGTTCGTCACACGCACGAACGCCATCACCGAGGGCACACCCACACTCGCGTACCATTCCTCCCACGCCACCGCCCGATCCTTCGGGTTGTCATTGACCGCGGGTAAGAGCCGTTCTACCAAGACTTCGTTAGACTTTTGTCGCGTTTCCACAAGCGTTCTCCTTTTTGTGTGAAGCTGGCGACGGATCCAACGAAGGGGTCTTCTATTCAACTGTTAAGGAGCAAGAGTGTCAGGTAGTCGTTAGTCGGATAGTCAAATAGTCGGGTGATGAGATGGGGCTTGAGCGATCGTTCGACATTGAACTGCCATGAACTCTATGCAGTTTACCACACTTTTGTGACAAGTCACGTCATAATCGACCTATACGGTTTCTCTCCAGTCGATTATGCATCTATGCATCTTTTTTTGCCTTATGTAGCAGCCTGGTGATCGAGCACCACCTGACGTGGTCAAGACCGCCGACTGGATCATCGGCCTCGGCCCCGACGGCGGCGACGCGGGCGGGCGGCTGGTGGCTCAAGGGACGCCGGAGGCGGTGGCGGCGGTTGATGGGTCGTATACGGGACGATATTTGAAAATGGTGTTGTAACGCGTATATAACCGTAGAGGCGAGGCATTCCCCGTAGAGCCGTTCTTACCCCGGCATCTTGGAATCCATAGGTGTATGCACAGAAGATATCTGGTGGGAATGCCTCGCCCTTGCAATACCCGTTACGATTGAAAGATAATCACCAGAGTCGCCACCCAAGAATAGATGATCCACCCAAAGCCGAAGATCGCCGCGAGGAGCGCGGCGAAGCCCAGGGCCACGGGATGCCCGATGACCGCAGCGACGCACGCGAGCAGGACGAGTAACGCCATCCCGGCAGTATAAACGCTCAACACGATCCGCCCCCACCCCTTGCGCGCGTGGAAAATGCCCGCGACGGGCGCGAGGAGCGCCAGCGCGCCCACGGTAAGGGCAAGGAAGCCGAGGTTGCGCGCCAGCAGCGCGAGGAGCACGCTGAATTCGGCGGAGAGCAGGCAAATCGCCATCCAGGTGGAGGCAACCATGTCTTCATCGGAGAGCGCCAGCCGCCCGAAACGGTCGAAGCGCAGGAGGAGGGCAAAGAGCGGGTCCGCGACCCACGTGAGGAACGCGAAGAAGCGGAAAAGCAGCAAAATCGGGAACACCACAAGCCACAGCGGCGCGAACGCGCGCGCCGCCATCCGCAGCGCTACACGGATGCCGTGCAGCACGCCGACCACGCCCCACTGTTCCTCCTCGGTGAGGCGCGACATCCACAGGAAGTAGCGCAGCAGCAGCCGGTAGACGAGGTTGCGCGCTTTCATCGCCTCGACGATGCCTTCCCGCGCCCACGCCGACTGCGGATTCAGGCGCAGCGCCTCGCGGAAGGCGTCGAATGCCTCTTTGATCTTGTCGCGGTGCAGCAGCGCCCAACCGTAGTTGGCGTGCGTCAATGCGTTCTCCGGGGCGCGGGCCAGCGCCGCCGCCAGCGGCACCTCGGCCTCCACCTTGCGGCCCATCCGTACCAGGGCCATCGCCTGCAAGTTGAGGCAGGTGATGTGTTCCGGATCGCACTGCAAGCCGGCTTCAGCCGCTTCGAGCGCGCGCTTCCAATCGCGCTTGCGGATGTAGATGCGGCCGACGACGGCGTGGTACGTCGCCGAGTTCGGGTCGAGGCGCAGCGCTTCGCGGATGGAGCGCAGGGCATCGTCCATGCGGTTCTGGTCCAGCAGAATTAATGCGCGGACGTAGTGAGGGTAGTCAGCATCGGGGGCCAGGCCAATGGCAATACGGCTTTCGCGCAGCGCCTCTTCGTTGCGATCCTGGTAGTAGAGGGCGAGCGCCAGAAGTGCGTGGGCGTGTGCGTCGTTCGGTGCAGCAGCCAGCGCCCGTCGCAGCGCGGACTCGGCGTCTTTGTAACGCCGGGTTCGCACGAGCAATTGGGCTTGGGCAAGGTGTTTGTTCATTCGTAATCCGCCCGGCGATCAATCGCCGGGCTACAGACACACGCCCCGTGAACGGGGCTTCAAAAGTCCGCTTGAGCGGGCGCGGTTCTGTAGCACGGGCGTTGACGCCCGTGCTATTTCATCGACGCCATAGCATTGGCAATCCACGAATACAATATCCAACCCCAGAAGAAGACCTCACTCAACTGCACGCCCAGCACCGAGCCGTTCAACCGGAGCAGCAGGCTGCTGAGGGCGATCAACGCCAGACCAGCGGTGTAAATGATGAGGAACAAACGTCGCTTCCCGCCGGGAAAGCTGAAAAGCCCGGCGACCGGTACAATGAGCATAAATGCATTGAGGGCAACCGTCAAGAACAGGGGCTCCGCCAGGAACATGCCCGCGCCGAGGAAGCCAATCGCTGCCGCCAGACAGACCGCAACCCAATTCGATGCAGTGATGTCTTCTTCGGAAAGCGCCAGCCGGCCCATACGGTTGAAGCGCAGGAGCAGGTTGAACAACGGGCGCGCCGTCCACGAGAGGAAGACGAAGAACGTGTAGAGCAGATTCAGCGGGACGAGAATTGGGGCAAGTCCCGGATATTGCAGCGCCGCACCAGATGCCAGACGGTTCAGGAAGTACACGCCGAGGATCAGCCCCCAGCGCGTGTTCGACCCCAGGCGCGACATCCACAGAAAGTATCGCAGCATCACCCAGTAAATGGGATTGCGCGCCTTCAGCGCCTCGACGACGCCTTCCCGCGCCCACGCCGACTGCGGATTCAGGCGCAGCGCCTCGCGGAAGTGTTGGAGCGCTTGCTCGTGCTGGCCACTGTGCAGCAGCGCCCAGCCCTGATTGGCATGGGTCGTCGGATTCTCCGGGTTCAGTGCAAGGATCGCTGAAAGGTTCTGCTCGGCCTCATCCTGCCGCCCGAGTTTCACCAACGCTGTCGCGCGGATGTTGTTGCACTGGATGTTCTGGGGATCGAAGCGCAGCCCAACCTCCACCGCGTCGAGCGCCTGCTGCCACTTCCGCTGGCGCAGATAGATGCCGCCCATAGCGGCGTGAAAGCGCGGCATTTCGGGGGCAATGCGGATGGCGGTCCGGATCGCGGAGAGGGCTTCGTCGTACTTTTCCATTTCCGTGAGGATGATGGCGCCGATGTAGTGTCCGTCCGGATTGCTGGGGGCATAGCGCACCGCGGCTTGCGCTTCGAGCAAGGCATCGGTTTCGTGCCCCAGGTGAAGCAGGGCAATCGCCAGCAGCGTGTGCGCTTTGGCGTCCGTGGGATCTTCAGCGATCGCACGCCACAACAACGCCTCCGCATCCTTGTAACGCGCGCGTTGCAGCAGCAGTTCGGCTTGGGCTAGATGGGTACTCAAACGCTTGCCCTGAAAACAAACCACGAATCTACACGAATATTCACAAATAGATCAGAATTAGTGTAAATTCGTGAAGATTCATGGTGAAAATACTCATCCACCCCCTGGTGAATGCCAGTTAAAACGGATTTCATCCAAATAGTCCCTTGCGACCACCGGACGAACTGCCCGGCAGCTTAAGGTAAGCGAGAATGTCGTCGTAGAGGCCGCTTTGGTTGGAGTAGATGGCGTAGTTGCGCGCGGTAGCGAACCACTCTTTGGTCGTCGGGTGAATGGTCTTGACCACGTCGAGCAGGTCGTTGGTGCGCACGGGAGCGACGGCGCCGGTGCGCATCGCTTCGCGCAGCTTGTTCTCAATCGCGACGTCGATCGCGCCGCGCAAATCCGCTCCGGAGAAGTCCTCGGTCTGCCGCGCAAGCCGCCCATAGTCCATCTTTTCAGTGGGCTTGCCGGCGAGCAGAATTTGAAGGATGGCGGCCCGCGCCGCTACATCGGGCGGGGGAACGAAGATGACGCGGTCGAAACGGCCCGGCCGGCGCAGCGCCGCGTCGAGGTGCCACGGCGCGTTCGTCGCCGCGAGGACGAGCACGCCCTCGTTGGACGTGTTCACGCCGTCCAACTCCGAGAGGAACTGGTTGATGACCTGCCGCCCCGCGCTGTAACGCATGTCGGAGCGGCTCGCGCCCAGAGCGTCGACCTCGTCGAAGAAGAGGACACAGGGCGTGTTGGAACGCGCCAGCTCGAAGATCGCGTGCAGGTTGTGCTCGCTCTGGCCCAGGTACATGTCCAGCACGTCGTGCAAGCCGATGGCGAGGAAGTGCGCGTTGACTTCCCCGGCGGTCGCCCGGGCCAGGTACGTCTTGCCGCAGCCCGGCGGGCCGTACATAAGGATGCCGCCGCCGAGCGTTTTGCCGTAGGCACGGTAGATTTCGGGATGGGTGAGCGGGTGGATGATCTTCATGCGAATTTCATCCTTGAGCTTGTCCATGCCGCCCACGTCTTTGAACGTCAGTTGCGGGCGTTCGACGTCCGACGAGGGCGGCGGCGCGGCCTCCTCACCCGCCGTGACGAACACCAGCTCATTCTCCGGCGGCGGTGTCCCTTCTGTTGGTGGCACATCACTGCTCAGGCGGCGCGCCAGGTCGTCGTCCGCCAAAGCGGGATCGGCGGCGATGGCGTGCCCGTAGACGCGCGCGGCGGTGGCCTGCTCACCGGCCGCGAGATAGGCCCGCGCCGCCAGCAGAAGCGCGGGGGCCGGTGGGTGCGGCCCCCGCAAGAGTTCTTCCAGGATCACCAGCGCCACGTCGACCTTATCCTGGCGGTAGTACGCCTCGGCGAGCGCCGTCTTGATGTTGCCGTCGTCCGGTGTGAGATCCAACGCGCGGCGATAGGATTTCGTGGCCTCGACGTAGTCGCCGTTTGCCAGCAGCATATCGGCCAGATGTTTGTGCAGGGGTGCGGAGTTGGGCGTCGCTGCCGCCGCGGCCTGCAGCGCGCGGATCACATCTTCGTTACCGCTCATAACTATTCAAGACGCCACACACGCAGGTCATCCAGGCATACGGTCACGTTGCCATCATCATACGTCGCCCCACCAATGCCGATGCGCCCGGTGGGGAAGATGTCGCTTTCTACCTGCCCGAGCATCACACCGTTGACGAAGACCGAGAAGTAGCCCCCCACCCGCTCGATGCTGAGGTAGTTCCAGCCGGCGGGAATGATGTTCTTGGATTCCGTCCAGGAGATGGGCGCATCCTGCCATTCGTCATCCTGGAGCAAGAACAGGGCGTAACTCTGTTGCTCAGGTGCAATTTCGAACCAGTAGAGGTTGTCGCCATCCGGGCCAAATCCAATGCCACAGGTGGCGTCTGTCCCCAAATCGGAGGTACAGGCAACCTCGGCCACAAACTCATCGGGGCGGAAAGGTTCGTACCACTCCCAGGCGGTCAGTTGCGTGCTCTTGATCAGGATGCAGTATTCCCCGTTTTCGGGCTTCATATAGTTCACGTCATCGGTTTCGGCGGTCGCGCCCCAGTTGTTGCGGTTGTCGCTGAAATCGTCATCAAAGCGCAGCACCGCATTGGAGGGCAGATCCGTCTTGCCAAAAACGTACCACGTGTACCACCCATCGATCGAAACGTTGTAGATAGATTCGACTGTGTCGCCCTCTGCATCCGTGGCCTTCACATCGTACAGCAGGCTGTTATCCAGCCCCTCAACTACGTAAGAGCCGCCACTCTTGAGCGCCACACCGCCGAGCCAATCATCGCCCCACGAGTCGCTATCTGAGGGAGAGACGTACAATTCGGCGATAATGTCTTCGGAGTTGTTGATCACTTCCAGCGACGCCCCGCCCGCCACCGTCCAGTAGCTGTCCTCAGCGACCTCGGCTTCCCACAGCGTTTCGATGATCTCGCCGTTCTCGCCTTCGGCTTGCAGATCGTAGGTGCCAGCAGGGATTCCGGTCAGAATGTAGCTTCCATCCACAGGGATGATATCGTCCTCGAGCCAGTCGTCGCCCCAGCTATCCGACTCACTCAAAGAGATATAGATGTACCATATCTCGCGGCCGGATTCGTTGAAGATTTCTAACTCGAAGCCCGCTTCTGGTGGAACTTCTGTAGGTTCCGGCACGGCTGTGGGCTCGGTGGTCGCCGTCGGTTCCGGCGTCGCGGTCGGCTCGGGGGTCGCAGTCGGCTGCGGTTCCTCCGTCGGCGTCGCAGCCTTAGTCGGCGCAACCGTAGCAGGTGGGGGCGTTTCCGTCGTGCGGAAGGCATTACATGCCAATGAGACAATCATTAAAAATGCTACGATCAGCACTGTCCAACGTTTATTTATCATCGCAATAACCTCCTTCAGGCTCAAACGATAGTATAGGGCGCGCCATGCCTTCCATGACGCGGGACCACTGAAATATGCCCCTATCATAAGCGGTTTTTAGTGACTGTCAAAACTTTATTGGATTTTTCAGCCCATTGCGGTAGAATGGTCTAGGAAATGACCACCCTTGCGAAGGTGCAGGCCAACCGAAGTTTAGCACACCTTCGCAAGAGTTAATGAAATGGCAACAGGAGGAGAGAAATGCCTAACCCCTATAATCCGCAAGAAATCGAACCGAAGTGGCAGGCGCGCTGGGAAGCCGACGGCCTTTACCGCTCGCTGATCGATCACAGCAAGCCCAAGTTCTACGCGCTGACGATGCTTCCCTACCCCAGCGGCGATATCCACATCGGTCACTGGTACGCGATGTCGCCCAGCGACGTGCGCGCGCGCTTCAAGCGTATGCAGGGCTACAACGTCCTTTTCCCGATGGGGTTCGATGCTTTTGGCCTCCCTGCCGAGAATGCCGCCATCCAGCGTGGCATCCATCCCAAGACGTGGACGCTCGCCAATATTGAGAATATGCGCCGCCAACTACGCTCGATGGGGATGATGATCGACTGGGAGCGCGAGGCGATCTCCTGCCTGCCCGGTTATTACCGCTGGAGCGAGTGGTTCTTCCTCAAGTTCTACGAAATGGGGCTGGCCTACCGCAAGAAAGCGCCGGTGGACTACTGCCCCAACTGCAAGACCACGCTGGCGCGCGAGCAGGTCATCGGCGAAGACCACATCTGCGAACGCTGCGGCACACCTGTCTTCAAAAAGGACCTGGAACAATGGTTCTGGAAGATCACGGACTATGCCGATGAGCTGCTAGATTTCTCCGACATCGACTGGCCCGACAAGATCCGTCTCGCGCAGACCAACTGGATTCAGCGCAGCGAGGGTGCGGAAGTGACATTTGTGGTGGATGAGGTAATCAGTAATCAGGGATTGGTAACTGGTAATCAGGGATCGGTAATCGGGGAACAAGCCCCACTTACCGATTACCAGTTACCGATTACCAGTCCCCAGTTACCGATTACCGATTACCAAATCACCGTCTTCACCACCCGGCCCGACACGCTCTGGGGCGCGACGTTCATGGTGCTGTCGCCGGAGCACCCGCTGGTGGACCGCATCACCAAGCCGGAGTATCGCGAGGCCGTGCAAGCCTACAAGATGCAGGCCGCCCGCCAGAGCGAGATCGAGCGCATGAGCACCGAGAAGGAGAAGACTGGCGTCTTCACCGGCGCGTATGCTATCAATCCGGTCAACGACGCGCGCATCCCCATCTGGATCGCGGATTACGTCTTGATCACCTACGGGACAGGCGCGATCATGGCTGTCCCTGCCCACGACGAGCGCGACTTTGCCTTCGCCGTCAAATTCGGCCTGCCGATCATCCCGGTGATCGACCGGGTGGACGACCGCGCCAAATCCTTCATCATGGGCGGAACCACCAAACCGGAATTATTGGACGCGCTCACCGAAGCCGGCATCGACTTCATTCGCGAGAGCGGCGCGACCTTCGTCAGGCTGACCGCAGACCAGGTCGATCGCTACGCCGGGATCGTCCAGGCGCATCTCGAACCGGGATGCTGGACGGAAATCGTCGGCGCGCGCTGGCTCTTCGTCTTCGAGGATGCGATCATCCCATTCGATGGCATCGAAGCTGACGAAAAAATCCTGGCGCGTTGCAAAGCGCTCGAACCGTCGGTGGCGGAGTACCGCACGGCGATGGAAATGTTGTGGAGCCTCCCCTTCTACCGGGATACGCTCTTTCACGCCGAGTACGGCACGATGATCAACTCGGAGGCGTTCAGCGGCACGCCCGGCGATGTCGCCAAGCAGCGCGTCACCGCGTGGCTCGAAGAGCGCGGGCGCGGCAAGGCCGCCGTCAACTACCGCCTGCGCGACTGGCTCATCAGTCGCCAGCGGTATTGGGGCGCGCCGATCCCCATCGTTTACTGCGACAAATGTGGCGTCGTTCCCGTGCCCTACGAGGATTTGCCGGTACTGCTGCCCGACGACGTGGATTTCATGCCCACCGGCGAAAGCCCGCTCAAGTACCACGAAGGTTTCCTGCACACCACCTGTCCCAAGTGCGGCGGCCCCGCCACCCGCGAGACCGACACGATGGACACGTTCGTGTGCTCGTCCTGGTACCAGTACGCCTATCTCAGCCCCTACTACCGCGAGGGCGAACCGGCGCACGCCGATTCGATCCCCTGGGATGCGGAAGAAGCCGCGTACTGGGCGCCGGTCGACACCTACACGGGCGGCGCGGAACACGCCGTGATGCACCTGCTCTACACGCGCTTCTTCACCAAGGCCCTGCGCGACGCCGGCGTGGTGGACTTCGACGAACCGATGTTGCAACTGCGCAACCAGGGCACGATCCTGGGCGAGCCGCGCAGTGGAGATTGCGTGGAAGTCACCGGCACGTGGGAAGGTGCAGCCTTCAAAGCCGAGACGATCACCGTCTACAGCTTCACGGATCAGGCCAATTGGCCGCCCGCCGAACGCAGCGCGACGATGGTGCGTGGCGAGGTAATGGACCGCGACGAGGTCAGCCTCAAGGTGCAGACGTCGGAAGAAGGCGAACTGGTCGTCGTATTGATCGACGAGGATATGCCCGTCGTCATCCCCGGCAAGGAGAAAGGCGGGACGGCCAAGGACATCCTCTATCACCTGGACGTGGAGAAGATGTCCAAGAGCAAGAAGAACGTCGTCGCGCCGGACGAGTTGGTCGCGCAATACGGAGCCGACACGGTCCGCGCCTATCTGATGTTCGGCTGGCGCTGGGAACAGGGCGGCCCGTGGGACAGCCACGGCATCGAAGGCGTCGTGCGCTGGATCAACCGCGTGTGGAACATCGTCACCGAACCGGCGACACAAGCGGGAGCGTCAGACACGCTCAGCGAGCGCGAGCTGCTGCGCGCGATGCACTTCGCCATCAAGAGCGTCACCGAGGATATGGAGAACTTCAGCTTCAACACCACCATCGCCCGGTTGATGGAGTTCACAAACGCGCTCAACAAAGCGAAGGCCGCATACTACGGCACCGCGCTGTGGGATGAAGCCGTCGCCAACCTGCTGCTCCTGGTCGCGCCCGTCGCCCCGCACATGGCGGAGGAACTGTGGGCGTTCCTGGGCAAGCCGTACAGCGTCCACACGCAGGCGTGGCCCACCTGGGACCCGGCGATGCTCGTCGAGGACGAAATCGAAATCCCGGTGCAGATCAACGGCAAAGTGCGCGGGCGCGTCACCGTCCCGGCGGACGCGGGCGAGGACGCGATCAAAGCCGCCGCGCTGGCGGACGCAAACGTCCAGCGGCATCTCGAGGGACAGCAAATCATCAAGGTGATTGTGCCGAATGGGAGACTGGTGAGCATCGTGGTGAGGGGGAAGTAGAGGGGAGAATGTGCGAAGGGTTGGAGTGGATCCAGCCCTTCGTTATTTATACCCAAGTCAAGCGTCGGCTTTGCATAATGAAAGACATGCGAACAGGTATAAGTAAACGACAATGGCTGCTGGTATTAGCCGCAGTAGCGACCGTCATTGTAATCAATGGCATCGGAATATGGGACTTTATTCACAATTTTAGGGTATGGATAGAAGCAAAGCCGGATCTTGTTTCAGAGTTGTATTGGCTATGCAATCCACCTCATTATCTAGCTATTTCCTCAAAATTCCTGATAGCCGGCATATCGCTTGTCGTAATTGCTTGGCAGGTGGCATTTCTGTCAACGAAAGCGTTTTTTCAAAAATGGCCAACAACAACAAAATACGGAAGTGAGTTGTTGGTAGCGATTTTTGTCGGTAGTGTTTTTGCAGTGATTAGCATAGTACTCTCCAATAGCTGGGTGCATGATCTCTATTGCGGGTCTTACTACGGATTATTGGGATCAAAATTCGTGCACCTTTGGAGTATAAGTTTGGTTTTCCCTGCAACGAGTACACTTATGTTTGTAGCGATGCTTATATCAAACCAACACTTCAGTCAACACTCGGTAAATAGCTAACAACTTGCTCCCAAAACGGGATCATGGACATTCGACCCATTCTTACAGAAACAGATTACGAAGCAGCGCTCGCAGAGATCGAGCGCCTGTTTGACGCCGTACCTAACACACCGGATGGAGATCGCCTGGAAGTGCTGGTAACGCTGGTCGAAGCGTATGAAGCACAACAATTATCCCATTCCTGCGCCGGACCCGGTGGAAGCGGTCAAGTATTACATGGAGAGCCGAGGATTATCTCGCAGTGACCTGGAACCACACATAGACAGTCGGGCCTGTGACTATACGACTAACGACTACCCGACGACAAGGAGACAGCCATGAAAATCACCGACGTTTCCCTCTTCAAAGTGCGCGGCGCGTACAGCGGGCCGT
>JBNGDO010000095.1:0-7272 GCA_049975385.1 Anaerolineae bacterium
TGCTGCAAGACCCGGAACGGCAAATCCTGGGCGCGCACGTCTTCACCGAGGTCGCGTTCGGTTTGGAGAACCTGGGCCTGCCGCGCGACGAAATCCGCCAGCGGGTGGATGAGACACTCGCGTACCTGGGCATCGCCCACCTGCGCAACCGTGAAACCTTCTATCTCTCCGGTGGTGAAAAACAGAAGGTGAGCCTCGCCGGGGTGTTGGCGATGCGCCCGGACATCCTATTGTTGGATGAGCCGCTCGCCAGCCTCGATCCGGCGAGTGCGCAGGAGGCGCTGGCGCTCTTCCGCCGCCTGGCCGATGAGGGGGTGAGCATCCTCCTGGTCGAACATCGGGTCGAGGATGCGTTGGGCATTCGCCCCGACCGGGTGCTCTTTATGCAGGATGCCAGGATCGTCCACGCCGGCCCGCTGGACGAGGTGATGGGGTTGATGGATTACCGCCAGGTCAAGCTGCCCGCGCCTGTCGTTATGGAACGCGCGGCGAAAGTGCCGCTGCCGCCCTTCGAACCGGCGATCAAACCCAACGGCCGCGATCCGCTGGTGACGTTCGAGGATGTCACGTTCGCCTACGAGAGCAGCCCGGAGGTCATTCACGGCGTCAATCTCACGCTGCGTCACGGCGATATCACGGCGATCCTCGGGCCTAACGGCGCCGGGAAGACGACTTTGGTGAAACACGCCATCGGCCTGTTGAAACCCAGCCAGGGCCGCGTGCTGGTCGAGGGGACCGACACCCGGAAGATGAGCGTTGCGCAGATCGCGCACACGTTGGGCTACGTCTTCCAAAGCCCCAGTCACATGCTCTATGCGCCGACTGTGCGCGAGGAGCTGGCCTTTGGGCCGAAAAACCTAGGCTTCAGCGAGGAGGCCATCGAGGCCGGCGTCGGCGAGGCGTTGGATGCCGTCAATGTGCGCGCGTTGGCGGATTATCCGCCGCTTTCGCTTTCCTTCGGGCAGCAGAAGCGAGTGAGCATCGCAGCGGTGTTGGCGATGCGCTCCAAAATCCTGGTGATGGATGAGCCGACTGCCGGACAGGACTACTGGAATTACATCGCCTTTATGGACTCCATCCTGCAGACGCCGGGATTTTCTGCTGTCTTGTTCATCACCCACGATCTCGATCTGGCGATTTGCTATGCCAACCGGGTCGTTCTGATGCATGGGGGCCAAATCGTCGGCGATGGCGCGCCATCCGAGGTGCTGACCGATCTTGACTTGTTGGAGCGCTGTCGCCTGGTGCCGACGTCGCTCCTGAAGGCGAATTTGGAGCATCTGCCGGAGACGGGACGCTTTATGTCGGCGGAGGCGTTGGCGCATGCTTTGGTAGACGGTAGACAGTAGACGGTAGACGGGGGAAGGGAGCGCGGTCTTTTTCAAGGACTGATTGTAGCCCGAAGGATAGCCCAAATTGGCTTTGTTCTTTTGGCGTGGTGTTTTCAATCCCACGCTTGGCTGAAACGAAATACTTGCAATGGGGTTTTAACAGATGAATCGCCAGATTCGCTGTAGTGGTGTGTGTGCAGCAGATACGCCGGGGGAGGGACGTGTTCTGCTGCTCGATCATTGAAGGTATCGTACTTTAGTATTTCTCACGAAAGGAGATGAACGTATGACTGAACAACCAAAAACCAATCGCGCGGTCACATGGCTCGTTGTGTTGGCCGCCTTTGTGGTGGTGCTGGCACTCGCCAGTATCCTCACCGGCGGCGACAAGATTCGCGGCGTAGCCCCGATCGGGGTCACCGCTCTCGGTCTCGTCGGCGTTTTCGCCGTTTACCTTGCCACGGCAAAGAGCGATGCCTGGCAGGTCGGGACCCGGCAAGTCGTCTATATGGCCATCGGCGCGGCGCTCTATGGCGTCTTCAACTACATCTTCAACACCATCCCGATGCCGTCCGTCAGCCAGGTATCCCTGCGCCCTTCGATCTGTATCCCCGTTTTCTTCGGCTACGTCTTCGGCCCCGTTGTCGGTTTCTTCACCGGGGCCGTGGGCAACATCCTCGGTGACTTCATCACCGGCTGGGGCGTGTATCCGGCATGGGATCTCGGCAACGGCTTGATGGGACTCGTTCCTGGACTGGTGATGCTTTTCGCCGACAAGAAGCGCAGCCTCAACTTCCTGACCATTCTGGTCGGTGTGTTGATGCTCATCGCCGTAGTTATAATCTTCATCAATCCGGAAGTGCCCGGCCCGTGGACCGGCGAGATTGAGGACTTTTCCTTCTGGGCCTGGGCTTTCCTCATCGGTGGCGCGGTGGTGATCGCCGGACGGTTTGTGCTGGAGCGATTCAGCGTGGACCTGGCGGCGGTCAACCTATGGGGCACGCTGGGCATCATCATCGGCATCGGGTTCGCTGCTCTCGCCGATATCTGGGTCAACGGCTACAGCTTCGCGACGGCCATGATCGGTGAGTTCGCCCCGGCCGCCGGTCCCAACATCATCAACTCCATGATCCTGACGCCGATTTTGTTGGCCGCTTACGAGGCCGTACAAGGCCGGATTGGCCGGTAATGTGAGATGCCGACCACGAATGTTAGCACGAATAAACGAATAGGCGCCTTCGCTTGTGCGGATTTGCGTTTAGCGGACGGTTTGAATTCGTTTATTCGTTTCGTCATTCGTGGTCGGCAAACTAATCCTTCAAGGGGACTGATATGCTGATCGCCTGGCGTTATCGTGAACGGGACACCATCATCCAGCGTCTGGATCCACGGGCGCGGATTATCTTCATGGTGACGATGTTGTTCTCCGTCATCCAGTTCTGGGATTTACGCATTCTACTCGTCTTCCTGGGCATCGCTCTGCTCCAGTTCTTTTTGGCGAAGCTCACCTGGCGCGAGACACGCCGGGCGTGGATTTTGATCAGCATCATCATTCTCATTATGACGACCCTGACGTTTTTTACCGGGAGAGGCGGCATCCAGTATGCCTACACCGAAGAACATCTTATCAAGCAGCTTGGGCCTCTTTCCCTCCCCATCGTCGGGTGGCAGATTTCTGTCGATATCTCTGTCGAAAAGATCATCTTTGCTGTAAGCCAGCTCGTGCGTATGTATGCGATCACCGTGATGGCGATTACGATTCCCTACACGGTGGATCCCAGCCTTTACGGCGTCACGTTCCGCGGGCTGGGATTGCCGGACAAATTTGCGTATGCGATGGACCTGGCGTTTCGCTTCGTACCCACGCTGGCGCGCGATTTCACGGTCACGATGGACGCCCAGCGCGCGCGCGGCTACGAGGTCGAGAAGCTCTCCGGCGGTGTCATCGCCCAAATCCGCAAGCTGGCACCGTTGCTGGTGCCGGTGACTATCAACGCGATTGTCGGCGCCGAGGACATCATCGACGCGATGGATTTGCGGGCCTTCGGCGTGAAGCCGCGTACGTGGGTGCACAAACTCGCTTATGTTCGTGCCGACAAGGTGTTGATCGCCCTTGGCGTGTTGCTATTCGTTGCTTCGACAATCCTGGGCTTTATGGGGATCGGCAATATGTGGATACCGGCCTGGGCTTTGGCCTGGGCGCAATGACGCAAGAGGCAGGACGCAACATAAAAAAATAATGCGAAAACTCCGCGCCCTCAGCGGTAAAATTTCTGTGATTGCGTAAGTTCTGATTCTGCGTCTTTTGTGGATATGAAAGTTTTGAGGAGAGTAGAAATGACAACGGACATTAAAGCGATTGAAGGGCTGCTAGGCGACGAGACCGAGTCGCTACTCGGTCATGTGTGCAAGACGGTTTCCAAGGAGCATCTACATCTGCCCGGCCCGGATTTTCTCGACCGGGTTGTCGCGGTGAGTGACCGCTCCTCGCGCGTGCTGCGCAGTATGGCGGCGCTGTTCAATCACGGACGGCTGTCAGGCACGGGCTATCTCTCGATTCTGCCGGTCGATCAGGGCATCGAGCACTCCGCCGGCGCGTCGTTTGCGCCGAATCCCATCTACTTCGATCCGGAAAGCATCATCGAGCTGGCGATTGAGGGCGGGTGCAATGGGGTGGCGTCCACGTTGGGCGTGCTCGGCGCGGTCTCGCGGAAGTACGCGCACAAAATCCCCTTCATCCTCAAGTTCAACCACAACGAATTGCTCACCTACCCGAATAAATTCGACCAGATTTTCTTCGCGGACGTCGAGCAGGCGTGGGAGATGGGGGCTGTTGCCGTCGGCGCGACGATTTACTTTGGCTCGGAAGAATCCAGCCGCCAGATCATTGAGGTGAGCCAGGCGTTCAAACGCGCGCACGAGTTGGGCATGGCGACGGTGCTGTGGTGCTATCTGCGAAATTCGGCCTTCAAGGTGGGTGGTGTGGATTACCAGCTCAGCGCCGACCTGACGGGCCAGGCCAATCACCTCGGCGTGACCATCGAGGCGGATATCATCAAGCAGAAGCAGGCGGTGAACAACGGCGGGTACAAGGCGCTGAATATGGGCGATTCCAGCTACGGCAAGCTCGACGAGCGCATGTACACCGAGCTAACCACCGATCATCCCATCGACCTGTGCCGTTACCAGGTGGTCAACTGCTACATGGGCCGCGCCGGGCTGATCAACTCCGGCGGCGCGTCGGGCAAGAACGACCTGGCACAGGCCGTGCGCACTGCCGTCATCAACAAGCGCGCGGGAGGCACCGGCCTCATCAGCGGGCGCAAGGCCTTCCAGAAGCCGATGACCGACGGCGTAGCGTTGCTGAACGCGATTCAGAATGTGTACTTGTGTGAAGACATCACGGTGGCGTAGGATTTTACGGCTACAGTTTTAGGATTCGTAAAAGAATAATTTCCCGGAGACTGTCATCCCGAAGCGCAGCGAGGGATCACGTTCCGCTTAACCTGGAATCTCGTTTTTCACTAAGCCTTACTCGACAGCAATGAGATTCCTCACTCCGCGCCGCTGCTTCGCAGCGCTCTGCTCCGTTCGGAATGACAATGTGCGATCTGGCGATCCCCTTGAAGCTGTAAGCCAGTAGGGATTTGTGCTGCGCTGTGTTGTGGACACTTACTCGCGGACTTCCTGGTATAACGCCCGCATCTCTTCACTCGTCTCCAGCAATTCCTCTAGTTTGCCCTCCGCTTCGATTTTACCGTCTTTGAGGACGACGATGTGATCGGCACGCCGCAACGCCGGGCGGCGATGTGAGACAACCAGACACGTCGCATCGCGCTGCTCGAAGACACGGTCCCATAACGTGAGTTCGGTTTCCACGTCGAGCGCGCTGGACATATCGTCGAAGACCAGGAGCTCCGGATCGCGCACGAACATCCGCGCCGCCGCCGTCCGCTGCACCTGTCCTCCAGACAGCCGTATCCCGCGCGGGCCGACGAGCGTATCCAGCCCTTCCGCCAGCGTGGGGATGTCTTCCTCCAGCACGGCTGCTCGTAATGCGGCTTCCAGGTTTACCCTATCTTCAGGGAGTCCCATCAGCACATTGGCGCGCAGCGTCTCGCTGAACAACACCGGCGCTTGGGGTGTGCACGCGGTGCGTGCGGAACGAAAGGCGACGGTCTCGCCCAGGTAGGTGACGAGGTGTTTTTGCGGTCGAGGGCTATGCCCGCAACCGCAAAAACACCTTAATCTGCCAACATTTGCCGGACGAAAGGCCATACGCCCGCTTTGTAGTAGCGATGCCCGCCTTCGCCGGTGTAAAGCTGGCAGTGCTCGGGCGGGGCACCGGCGACTTCGTAGATGTGACGCAGGTGTTCGAAGGCCTCTGTGACGCCCTCGTAGGGGAAGATCAGGTCGTCGCGGCCTGCTACGGCGAGGAATGGCCGCGGGGCGATCAGCCCGGCGACGTCGTACATCTCCGCCGTCGCCATAATGCCAGGGATGTAGTTGCACTCGCAGTGGTCGACCGAGCCGATGGAGGCTTCGAAGGTGCAGAAGTAGCTCGACGGTACGGTGACGTTGATGCGCGGATCACAGGCTGCCGCAAAAAGCGAGATCGTCCCACCGCCAGAGTTTCCGGTAATGGTGATGTGTTGCGTGTCCATCTCCGGGCGGGTCTCTGCATAGTCGATGAGACGCATCACGTCCCACACGCGCTCGCCGATGAGCGTCCTACCGAACAGCAGCGCGTGCATCTGCATCGTCCGGCACGACGATACGGCGTCGGTCTTGATCTCATTCCAGCGGCGCAGCCCGGCAAAGCCCCGCATGTCGGGCACGATGGCGATGTAGCCTTCGCGCACCGCTTGCAGCGCTATGTCGCGCTCACCCTCAACGATGGACAATCGCTCTTCTTCGGTATCCCACAAACCGGCGTAGATGCGCTTACCCGCTTTGCCGTGCCCATGGGGTGTGATGACGATGGGAAGCGGCCCAGCAGGTATTTCCAGAGGCCACAGCAGGTAGAATGGGATCTCGAAGCCTGGCTCGGTCTGGATGATCCATGCCTCGCGAACGTGATCTGATAGGGTTTCCTCGCTCATCTGCCGTGGTTGCAGGTCACAAATCCCCCGTCCGGCGATGGCGTCCAGGCCGAGTATAGTCCGTAGGTGCGGGCGGAACATGCGTTGCCAGGCGTCGAACTCTGCTTTTGTGTGGGCGCGGAAGGCGAACTGCCGGTGCGTCTCCGTCGCCAACTGGTGTACGTAATTATCGGGCGTTAATGTTGATCTCATAGTTCTCCCTTGAAAATCCCTAAATTTGCAAATCAGCAAATCTAACAATCAAATCCGTGTTGTACTGGCTGAAGCTATCCGTGCTAGCGAGTCCTATTTTAGCACAAATCTGTTATTGGTGCATCTGTGCCTTGCGAGTAAAATAATGGTAATCTGAATCAACCAGGCAAAATTTTCCCGGAGGCTTGAACTATCATGACACACCGTCGTTTCAATTGCTGTGTTATCGTTACGCTTATCCTGTCCACCTTGTTTTTCGTTGCTTGCGGCACTCCCACTCCCTCCGGCCCGGAGAACTTCAGCGGCGAGTTGGCTTACCCTTGGGTGACGCGCCAGTGCGACCTCGGATATCGCATCACCGGGACGGAAGCCAATCGCCAGGCGGGCAATATGATCATCGACGAATTGCGCGCTCAAGAATGGGATGTTCGCGAGCAGACATTCACGTATATGAACACGCCTGTGCGTAATATCCTCGCGTGGAAGGGCGGGGAGGCCGATGAGGACGCCATCCTCGTCGGTGCGCACTACGACACGCGCCGTTCCGCCGATGAAGAAGATCCATCACAGCCGGTGATGGGGGCCAACGATGGCGCGAGCGGCGTCGCGGTGCTGCTGGAACTGGCGCGCTCGTTGGCGTGGGATAC
>JBNGDO010000095.1:7372-19709 GCA_049975385.1 Anaerolineae bacterium
TGGATCGTGGGGTCGACGTATATGGCGGAGCACTGGGGCGAGGCTGGTGAGTTGCCGCTAGAGGCCATGGTCCTCGTTGACATGATCGGCGACGCCGACCAGCAGGTGTACTACGAGCGCAACTCCGACCCCGGCCTCAGCCAGGCGTTGTGGGGGATTGCCGGGCAGTTAGGGTACAGTGAACGCATCATCCCGGAGTACCGGTACTCGGTACTCGACGATCATATCCCCTTCGTGCGGATGGGCGTGCCTGCCGTGGATATGATCGACTTTGATTATCCGTACTGGCACACGACACAGGACACGCCGGACAAAGTCTCGGCGGAGAGCCTGGAGGCGGTTGGTCGGACGGTGGAGGTTTGGCTGGAATCACGAGAATGAACGGGTGTATGGGCATCTTATCAAAAGTTGCTCCGTCAAAAAACAAGGGGGATAGATCATGCCGAACGTCAATGACATTGGCGGCCGTGCAACGAAATGGATACGCTGTATTGCTCGGATCTTGGGAACATTGGTCATTGCACTTACACTACTTATGCTCATCGGCTATGCCTGGAACTGGGTGACAACCGGTGTAGCAGACCCGTATGCGGTAGAGGATTATCCCCCTATTGAAAACCTGCCCCCGCTATTCGCCCTTCTGAGTGTCCTGGGATTGGGCATTGCCTGGCGTTGGGAGGGATTAGGAGGCGCGATTGCCGTTGTTTTCAATCTGGCAGGCCTTCTGCTGCTTCTGATTCATTGGCCGATTGCCCATAATTTCCCTCGCTATCTTGTGGCCCCTTATGGCGTATGGATGATCATCGCCATTCCTGGGATACTGTTCCTGGTGTGTTGGTGGCGATCGAAAAACAGGTCGCCTCAGGGCGGCGTATAACAGCGAAACTAAGCTGAAGATTGTAGAATACTGAGAGGGAAATCTAGCATGAGTAAGCTTTCCGGTAAATCACCAGGATCAATGCTTCTTCAACGGCCCCAGGGCCTTTTGCGTTTTGTTTTACGTATTCCCATCTGGCTTTATCGTTTGCATTTGGGGTGGTTGTTAGGTCAGCGCTTCCTTTTGTTGACGCATATCGGCCGCAACAGTGGAAAGACTCGCCAGACGGTGATTGAGGTCGTCAAACATGACCAACAATCGGACAGTTATTTCGTCGTTTCAGGGTGGGGCAAGAAGGCCGACTGGTATCGGAATATCCACAAAAATCCAGATGTTGTGATCAACGTCGGCCGGCGAAAACTACAAGTGCGCGCTGAAGACGTTTCCTTCCCCGAAGCCATTGATATCCTCGAGGAATACGCGCGCTGCTATCCGCTGGCTTTCAGAGAACTAACGGGATTGTTTCTGGGGGAGCGGCTTAAACCTGACCGGGATTCTGGCCAGCGACTGGCCGAGTTGATGCCGATGATTGCTTTTCGCCCGCGCCCATAGTTTGTTTTGCATTTTGGGGTTGGCTGGCCAGATCGCTCGTCAGGTTCCAGACTATTTGCGCGAGAAGTTCGCACAATCATGAAGGAATGGAGTCGGGAATGAACCGAGTTTTGCGCAAGATCAAACAGATGTGGCCGGATGCTGATCTCCAGGAGATCCTGGACCTTCTGAATGCATATGGAACGGAAAGCTACGAGACAGGACGGATACGAGTGCAGTTGGCGATATTGAAGTTGAGTGAGGGAGATCGCGAGCGATTGCCAGCCTTGGTGAAGATGGCAAAGGTGGATTTCCGCGATGTCCTGGCGTACGCTGAATATCCGGAAGAGATGAGGACGGACCCGACCAAAATGCGCGATATATCTGAGGAAGAAGCACAATCCATCAGGCAGAGAGACAGAGAGCAGTACGAGGTATGGTTAGAGGAATGAGATTGAACAGGAGGAAATTATGATAACAATTCCCGAAACGCATCACGGCTTGCTGCAGTCCGATGTTGCTATCCTGGCGACAATCGGGCCGAATGGATACCCGCAGGTGACGGCACTGTGGTTCCTCTTCGACGACGATGGTCTGATTAGGTTATCCTTGAACACGACACGGCAGAAGGTTAAGAACCTTCGGGTCCATCCGGAGTGCACCTTCTTTATCCTCGACCGCGCCAATCCCGGGCGCACGTTGGAAGTGCGGGCGCGGGCTGAACTGAGTCCCGATCAGGATTATACCTTCGCCGACAAATTGGGACGCAAATATGGCGCGGACGTGCGCAAGATGGACCGGCCCGGCGAGCATCGTGTCGTCGTCACCTTGCACCCGATCAAAGTCAATGTGCTAGACCTGAGTCGTCGCTGAAATTTGTCGCAGCTACAGCATCTCCTCCCAGTTCGTGCCCACTTCCACATCGACTTTGAGGGGGACGACCAGCGAAAAGGCTTGCCCCATGGCCTCGCGCAGCAGTGCGATGGTGCGCTCGCGTTCTTCTTCCGGTGCTTCGAGCACCAGCTCGTCGTGCACCTGGAGGATCATCCGGGCGCGCAACCCGCTTTCCTTCAGCATCCGGTGCGTGCGCAGCATCGCCAGCTTGATGATGTCCGCCGCACTGCCCTGGATGGGCGTGTTGATCGCCATGCGCTGGGCGGCCTGGCGCTTCTGGACTGAGAGCTTGCTGTCAGGTGCGAGTTCGGGGAAGAAGCGCCGCCGGTTGAGTAGCGTGTCCACGTAGCCTTGCTCGGCAACCTCGCGCTGAATGCGATCCATGTACTCGCGCACGCGGGGGAAACGCTCGAAGTACCGCTTGATGAACGTGTCTGCGTCTTCGACGCTGATCCCCAGTTGCCTGGAGAGACCATAGGCGCTTTGCCCGTAGATCAGGCCGAAGTTGACGGCTTTGGCGATGCGCCGTTGCTCGTAGCTGATCTCGTCCAGCGGTACGTCGTAGACTGCCGCCGCCGTCGTGGCGTGGATGTCCTCATCGCGCTCGAAGGCGCTGATCAGGCTGGCGTCCCCGGAGACGTGGGCCATCACCCGCAACTCCACCTGCGAATAGTCCGCGCCGATGAGCTGCCAGCCCTCCTCCGCCACGAACGCCCGTCGTACACGCCGCCCTTCCGAGGAGCGGATGGGAATGTTTTGCAAGTTTGGGTTCGACGACGACAGCCGTCCCGTCACCGTGCCGGTCTGGTTGAAGGATGTATGCACGCGTCCGGTGTGCGGGTTGACCAGTTGCGGCAATGCGTCTACGTAAGTCGATTTGAGCTTAGATAACTCGCGGTGCGCTAAAATCGCATCTATGATGGGATGGGCACCCTTCAAATCCTCCAGAACGCTGGCCCGGGTGGAGTAATGGCCTGATTTGGTCTTTCTGACACCACGCGTGGGGAGTCCCAGACGGTTGAAAAGCACGTCCGAAAGCTGTTGCGTGGAATTCACATTGAATTCCGTGCCTGCGTGCCGGTAGATTTCTTGTTCCAACTCACCCAGGCGCGCCGCTAATTCTTCGGAGAGTGTCTTCAGCCAGGCTGTGTCGAGTTTGATGCCCGCTCTTTCCATATCGACTAACACCGAAAGCAGCGGCATTTCCAGATCGCGGAAGAGCTCGGTCTGTTCGTGGGCTTCCAGTTCGGGCCGCAGGATTCCGGCCAGGCGGAAGGTCATATCGGCGTCGGCGGCGGCGTAGGGCGCGACCTGCGCGAGTGGGACCTGATCCATCGTTTTCTGGTCGCGACCTGTCCCGATTAACGCGGTGATTTCAGTCATCTGCACACCCAGGCGTGCCCAAGCCTGATTCTTGAGTCCCAGGTTCCCGGAGTTGGGATTGAGCACCCACTCAGCAATCATTGTGTCGAACAACGTTCCGGCGATGGTGAAGCCGTGCCGTTGCAGCATTTCGATATCATATTTCAAATTGTGGCCGATTTTTGCGATCTGCGGGTTTGCGAGTATGGGGCCGAGGTGCTGTTGCACGGTTTCCAGGGGTAGGATCGGATCCCCTTCCGGCGCACGTACCGGGACGTACCATGCCACGCCCTCTTGATCGGTGAAGGACACACCTACCAGATCTGCCAGCAACGCGTCCGTGCCGGTCGTCTCGGTGTCGACGGCGATAATTGATGCCTGACCAAGCCGTTTAGCTACCGTCGCGAGTTCTGCAGTCTCCGTTATCACCCGGTAATCGCCGAAACCGGCCTCGGCAGCCTTTTCCGGTGCAGGGGTAGTTTCGCCAAAAAGCGAGAGCTGTTGCCCGTCGGATGTGGTGGCTGTTGGGGCAATGATTTCCTCTTTGCCGGGCAAACGCCGCACCAGCGTCCGGAATTCCAGTTGTTGTAGCAGTGCGAGCATGCGTTCGCGGTCGTAGCCTCTGTCGGTGCGCGCCGCCTCAAGGTCGAGTGTGACCGGTGCGTCGCGGACGATGCGGCCCAGGTGCTGGCTGAGGTAGGCCATGTCGCGGTTTTTGGTGAGCGCGTTCTGGTAGCGCGTGGTGATTTCATCGAGGTGCGCGTAGATGTTGTCCAGGGTCCCGTACTTTTGCAGTAGCCCGGTGCCGCCTTTCTCGCCTACGCCGCGCACGCCGGGGATATTGTCGGACTTATCGCCCATCATCGCCTTGAGATCGATGAGTTGCTCCGGCTCCAGCCCGTACTTCTCGCGGACCGCATCCGGTGTGTAGTGCAGGGTGTCGGAGAAGCGCCGCCCAGAGGTGAGCACGGTGACGTGCTCATCCACAAGCTGTAGCGCGTCACGGTCACCGGTGACGATGACGACGTCGAGCCCGGCATCGGCCGCCTGGCGGGACAGTGTGCCCAACACGTCGTCGGCTTCGTAGTCTGGCAAGATCACGATGGGGATGTTGAGTGTGTCCACGATCTCGCGGACCCGCTCCATTTGGCCTCGCATTTCAGGCGGCATCTTCTCGCGATGGGCCTTGTATTCCGCGTACTCCCGCACGCGGAATGATGGCCCCTTGTCGAAGGTTACGATGACGTAGTCGGGTTGTTCGTCGTTTAGCACGGTGAGCAGCATCGATGCAAAACCATAGGAGGCGTTCGTCAGCTCTCCCGTCGAGGTTTGCATGGTGGCCGGCAGCGCGTGGAAAGCACGATATGCCAGCGAATGACCGTCTACCAGGACTAGTTTTTCCGCCATAGTGACCTCCTGGAGGTTGGGAATTGGGGATTAGTAACTGGGGATCGGAAATCCCTGAGCCCCAGTTACTAGGCCTTTTGCTTTTTAATGTTTGGCGATGATCAATCCCGAAGGTGTCCGCGTTTCGTCTTCCGGTGGCGTTTCTGGAGGGGTGGGGGGCTGCGGCGCAGCAGGTGGCTCTTCTTCGGGGGCTGCTTCGGTTTGCGGCGCATACTGCTGCGCCAGCACACGGATGTGGGCCAACTGGTCCGCCGTCTTTGCTTCGCCCTGTTCTCGTGAAGTCGCCTCGATGTTTTCTAAGAACTGGAAGAATGCTGGTTGAAGCAACTGGTGGTTGTTCTTGAGGATCGTGTGCATCTGTTCTTCGGAAGGTGCCATCAACAGCCGCCGCGCCAGCACGATTTCCGGTGGCATATTCTCTTCCGTCACCTGGTTGAGTATGGTAGCGATGTGCTGAAGCGCCTCGACGCTTTCCTTGTCGCCGCGATTGCGTGCCGCCGTCAGTTCAGAGCGCATGACCAGGGCAAACGTGTCATCCAGTTCCGAAAGATGGCTGCGCGCCATCTTGAGCGGGTCATCTGTGTTAAGCATTTTCTCCAAGAGTTGTGCGCGGTCGCGGGCGATGTCTTCGCTGGCTTCCATAACCTCGTCGCGGATTTCCAGAATCTTGCGGCGCAGTTGGGCGAGGTGCGCCTTTTCCTCGGAGTCTTCCGCGGCCTCCATCCGGTAAACCAACTGCTGGAAGAACGAGTAATCCATCATCGATAAGCCCGACTGCACCAACACTGCCACTGTCTCGTCGTCCGGTGCGGCGATCAGCGCCTCCAGGAGGTTAGCCTGCGTGGGGTCATCGGCAAACATACGGACAACTTCGGTGCGCTTGTTGAGTTTTTGGCCGATGGCTGTGTTTTCAACGAGGTAAGTGTACCCGTCTTCCACCTTGCTGAGATCGCCGCCATTTGCACCAGACATTGCGATGACCTGCATCGAGTACTGTAGCAAGCCGAAGAAGTTCTCGTCGAGTAATTCTTCGTTGTCTTTCACCAACTCGGGCCATTCTTCTTCCTCGGCGGCCAGGAATTTATCCAGGAATTCACGCTGTTTTTGGCTGCGTTCCATATCTTCGTCGGTTACGCCTTCCAATTCCAACACGCGCTTGACGATGTTTTCCATAGTGAGGAAGGTTTCTGGTTGAAATAGGTAGCCCTTGCGTTCCTCTTGTGGCATAGCGTCCATCAATTGACGGGTCAACTGTCCCGCCAGTTTTTGCCGTTCCACTTCATCGTTCCCCACGCCGAAGGGGAGAAAGAGAAGTGCGACTTCTTTCTCCGGGTCGTGGTAGATAAAGGGGATGTTGAGTGACCCGCCGTTGCCGCAGGACGGGCACATAGCGACGTTGACGGCCCCGCTGAGCATACGGTTTTTCACTTCAGGGTTGACGCGCACGTCGAGAATCTGTTCGACCGGCGTTTGAAAGCGCGTACCGCAGACCGGACACGCGACGGTGGCATAGTATCTTGGTGGCATTGTCATTACTCCTTCAGAAAATAGAAATTAGAAATGAGAAACTAGAGATTAGAAATGAGTGAAGTAGGTTCTCATTCGTACATATATGTTCATACGTCCAATATTATTGTATCATCCAATGGCGTTTGCGGTGTGACTTCGACTTCTTCGCCACGCCATAAAGCTAATCCGGTTTCCCGGGGCAGAACTACGTAAAACGTCGCGCCCTGTCCTGGGATACTGTCGACCCAACACCGTCCCCCGTGTGCCTGCACGATCGCACGGGTGAGATACAATCCCAACCCGGTTCCGGAAACGGCGCGTGTCTCCGGACTTTCGACCCGGTGGAAGCGGGTGAAAATGCGTTCCTGTTCTTCCAGGGGAATACCCACGCCTTCATCGCGCACCGAGATGACCACCTCGACCGTCGAGGCCTCACCCTTGATCTCCACCACACCGCCGCGAGGTGAGTATTTGATGGCATTGGAAACCAGATTGTCGAGCACTTGCTCCAATCTTTGCGGGTCGCCGCGCACGGTAGGGAAATCATCCTCTGGCGTGAAATCCAGGACGAGCTGGTGCTGTGACGATTGTGGCGTGTAGCGTTCGACAACGCGCCGGGCGACAAAGCGTAAGTCCACATCTTCTACATCGCGGAAGGGCAGCCCACCGGCCTGCAGCCGTGATGCATCCAGCAGATCGTCCACCAGACGCGCCAGGCGGTCCGACTCCTCGGTGATGGAGGACAGCATTTCTTCGACCAGCACCGGGTTGCGGCGTGCTTCTGGCCGGCGTAACGTCTCGGCGTAGCCCTTGATGATGGAGACCGGTGTTTTTAGCTCGTGTGAGACCGCGGAGATGAACGTGTCCTTGAGGACGTCGGCCTCGCGGAAGCGGGTGATGTCACGCACGGTACCGATGATGTTGATCAGCCGTCCGTTGCGCCCCAGCAAAGGTGCGTAAGTGATGCCTACCGAAACCACGCTGCCGTTGCGTCGTCTGAGCTCGCCTTCCACGTAAAGGGCACGGCCGGTGGCTGTACCGCGCCCCGCCGACGCGCTTTCGCGGGCCGGCCATCCCTGCTCCAGGGCTTGTTCTAACGTCATATCACCACTTTGGCGCGCCCACACGATGACATCATCGTGCGGATGGCCTATGGCTTCATCGGCGGTCCAGCCGGTGAGTGAAGCCAGCGCGCGGTTGAAGCGTTCGATGCTCAGATCGGGGCGCAAAACCATGATACCATCTCCGCTGGATTCGAGCAAGGCATCCAGACGCCCGCGCTCTGTGACTGCCGCTTCGTACAATTGCGCGTTGTTCACCGCGATCGCAGCGTAATCGGCGAAGCTCTTGAGAATCTGGCGATCATCTGGCGAAAAGCTGAGGCTGTGTGAGCGGAAGATGAAGAGGACGCCGAGAAAATCCTGGTGTGGTTCTCTGCCAGCATGGCCATCGGCTGCATCGACCATCATCGGCAACGCCACGACCTGTCGCAGGAGTAATCCCGTTTCCTCGGCAATCTGGGCGAGTTTCCCCGAGAGGTTGGGGATGGTAAAATTCTCCGCTTTGGCGACGGCCGGTATATCCTCGACCAACGGTTGGAAGGCATCGACTAGGGCAGGCGGCAAGCCATAGCTGGTCCAGAACGCAAATACCCCATCCGTGTTGTATAGCGCGATCAAGCCCGACTGGCCTTGCAGCATGTCCACAGCGGCTTGCAGAATCAGGCGCAGTACCGCGCGCACGTTCAGGCGCGAGAGCATCGCTTGCGCGATGCTCAGGAGATAATCGCGCTGGCGGATGCGATAGTCCAACAGATTTAGTGCCATCCCTGTAACCTCTAGAAGAAGGTAAAGCCTTCGGCCATTTGTAGCGCAATTTTGCTGACTGCACCTGGGAATATACCCAGGGCCAACGTCGCGGCAATCAATACCATAATCAAGATCAGGACCACGAGATCCTCCCGGTCGCCGTTTTGGGCAACGGGCTCGGATGTTTCCGCATGGCTATCAGCCGCATCTTCTTGTGTCGCTGAACGCTCTTGCGCTCCCGTGCGCTCCGGCGCGGTCGTTTTCGGGAGCGGTGCGAACAACGTGCGCGCGACGTTGATCACGCCCATCATCACACCCGCACAGCCCATCAGGGCTAAGACGGCCTCGAACAGGCTAGTTTCGGAGATGAGGCGATAGAGCCCCCATCGCGCAGCAAAGTTCAGTGAAAGCGGGAATCCTGCCAATGCGATACCACCGACGACAAAAGCAACCGCGCGCCAGGGTGCGCGCCATCCGGCGCCTTCCAAAGTTGTGCTGCTGCTGGGGTCGCTGTCGGTGGTTCTGTCATCACCGCCGCTTAGCCGTTTTAGTCCATCCAGCCCCATCGTCATCAGCCCCAGGGCCAAGGGGCGCGCCATAAGCATCATCACCAGAAGCGCTACGCCTGCAACCTGCCGCGTTCCTAACGCCATAAACATCGCGCCATTGTCCACAAGGGTCGCGTACCCAATCAGGCGACCCAGGCGGCGCTGAGCCGCCGCCAGCGATCCCCCGATAATCATCATCAACAGGCCAACCGTGGTAAAGAGTGGGCCGAACAAGGCTTGTTGCCCCAACCACGCGTAGGATTCCAGGTACGCCAGCAGCATAAACCAGACCGCGCCCATATTCACGGTGAAGAGGAAGGTGACCACGGGCGGTGAACCATCGGTCGCTACCGTCGAAAGCCATGCCTGGAAGGGGACTGCGCCGAGCAAAATGGCAAAAGACAACCCAAGCAGCACGGTCGCGCTTTGTAGCAATCCTGTGTCGTTGGGGAAGATGGCGAAGAGTTCCAGCAGCAATTGGGTAATCATCAGGCCAGGCAGTGCCAGGGTAATATAGGCAATGTAACGCGCGCCACCTTTGGCGCTTCCGCCGCCGTAACGCCCGGCGACTGGCTCGTGCATCGGGAAAACGGCGAGCACAGCGGCGATCTCAACCAGCAACGCCGTGTAGACCACCTGTTTGAGCATCATCGCCCCGGCCAACATGGCAACCATCATCAATCCATTGGGAAAGAAGTTGGAATGAGGCAGCAAACGCCAGGCGATGACAAAAAGTGCGGCCGCCGTGAAGAAAATGAAGATCAGTGGCAAGTGATCTACTGGCTCGACGACTATCACGCGCCCCAAAATGGTGAGGGGCTCTTCAAGGGCGATGTCTACCCCGCTGAGCGGCAACACCTTGTCGAGTAAGGGTGCAGATGCGACCAGCAGCCCGCCGAAGAGCGCCGTGAGCGTTGCCAGCGCTGCCGTGATTGCCGTCCAACGGCGCAACACCTGGAGCACGACGGACATCGCCAGCGGCAGGCCGATCAGCACGACAGGGCCGGGGAGCGTCATTCGGCCACCTCGACTACGGCAAGGTATGAGATTGCCAGCCCGATAAGCAGGTTGACCATTACCAACAATCCTGTCACCACCAGGCCAGGGTCTTGTGCGGAGTAGAAAATGTCCAGCGCTGCCAGCAGATTGAGCACGCCAACGCCCACGATCATCACGTCATTTTCCTCTGTGCCGATGAAAAGTACTGCCAGGATAATGAGGATAAAACAGGCCAGCGCCAAGTCCGCCGAGATAAACGGCAAGGGGTACTTCTCCGCAGCCAGATACGCAACCACCGTCATAACGATGAGCGAGAGGATGCGGAAAGGTAAGTTCGACGCCCAAAGGAAAGGACGATGGGTGTTTGTGCCGGCGTCGGCATCTGGTGCTTCGCTCTGTCTCTTTGCTTGCATACGAGCAATCGCGTTGGCGCGGACGCGCGCGCTGATCAAGAATGCACCGCAGATTAGCCACCCGACCAGAGTCTTCAGTAGCGCCATCTCCGGACGCGTGTCGAAAATCCGTGCGAAAAGAATGCCGACGAAGAAGTACTGCGCGATCAAAATTAGGAACCGGATACGCCATGCGTTGATCAAGTAAATACCTGCGCCGGCGAGGAAAATGGCCCAGGCCGCTGGCGCCGACAGCGATGCAGAGATCTGGTCTAGCCAGGCGGTAAAAGGGTTCATTGGTTTCCCACCACCAGCAGGATCAGGAGCATGATCAGTAGCGACCAGAGCAACGATGCGCTCCCTTCTAGTACGTTGGCAGC
The DNA here is from genome assembly GCA_049975385.1 of Anaerolineae bacterium. Taxonomy (GTDB): domain Bacteria; phylum Chloroflexota; class Anaerolineae; order B4-G1; family SLSP01; genus DSWT01. The sequence goes on from JBNGDO010000095.1 coordinate 18,080, forward strand.
GACGCGCAAAACGCTTAGCAGGTGTTCGGCGCCATGCCATATTGAGCGATAAAGCCACTGCAGGTCGATGAACTCCATCACCGGTTGGCTATAGCGCACGCGTTCGCGTATTGGGTTACCCCAGCGGGCCAAAGCTCCCGCGCCAAACACGCTCAGCACCCAGAATCCGAACCCTAGCCACGAAAAAGGCAGTTGCGCTCCACCGTGTAGCGGTTCAACAAGGAAAACGGTCGCAATCAGTGTTGCTGCAACGATGGCGAGACCCGCGACCATCGCGGCACGCTGCCACATGGTTGGCGGCGTTGTTGCGCCGCGCGCGAAAGGGGCGACGCGCTGGATGAAGACTGCGCCGATACACCACGTGCCCAGCAGCAGTGCCACACGCAGCGTCCACGGCAGTGTTTCGACCAATTGCCCGTAGAGGCTGCCCACAGGGGAGGGCGGGGCGCCCAGGAAGAAGAGTACGGCCAGCCAAACCGGCCACGTCCACGCGATGGCATTTCGGTCGCGCCCACGTCCCAAAGCTAACAAGGCGCCGCCAGCCGCCCACAATCCCGACACAAGTAACAGCAGTGATCCCGATCCGATAACACAGGCTCCGGTCACCAGCCCAATGCACAGGGCGTGGCAGGCTCCGGCAACGGTCGGCTGGCGACGGCCAGTCCAGGCCATTAAACCGCGCCATAGCAGCGTGAGGACGCCCCATATCGCTACCCAGTTCGGCAGGCGTTCGACGCCCGGCAGCATCAGGAGGCGATAGAGCAGCGTGACACCTGTCACGGGTCCCATAAAATACACCAAACTAAGTGAGCGTGTCAGGCCGAGGCCATCAGGAAAAACGATCTGGAAAGGATAGAAGCCTATCCGCGTCAACGCGGCCACAATAAGGAGGACCAGCATCGGCTCGCTCGGCCACATCAGCCACCACAAATCGCTAACGCCACTTTGCAGCATATACAGGGAGGCCATCCACAGGATCAGGGAGGCGATGCCGTGCAGCGCCATACCGAAAACGACACGCTCGCCGTCCGCACCGGACATCAACGCCGCGATGCCCCACGCTAGATCGAAGACGGCCCACATTGCCAATATGGTGAGTAGCGAACCGCTCATCAGGGTCAACCAGGTGAGCATCAGGATGATGAGGACGACCGTCTCTGCCAGTTTGGGCGTATCTCGCTGTTCAGCTACTTCAAACCAGGCCACGCCGCAGAAAATGACTGTCACGATCAGGCCTAGCCACCACACAGCGGGCGTCATATCCAGCAAAATCTGTCCGCCCAGGATCGACCCCGGCGCCCATAGTGACGGTAGCCATCGTCCTTGTTGAGGCAGGATCAGCCAGAGGAAAGCGAGCAGCGTCAGCCAACCAGCGTTCAAAGGTTTACGCAGAAAGCGAAGTCGTGGTATCGATGCCACGCCGAGTAACAGCAGCCCACCAGCCAGGCCTGTGTACAGTAAAAGTGGAAAAATATACGCCATATATGTCAGAACTCCAACACATGATTCTAACACACAAAACCCCGATGACAAGGGGTACGTTTCAGAATGAGCGCGAGTACGCAATCGACGGGCCATGGATATTACCCCCAAAATCTGTACCAGTAGGCAATGTGTGAATTTGACCTCC
>JBNGDO010000096.1:0-19425 GCA_049975385.1 Anaerolineae bacterium
ATTTTCCTGGAAGAGTTGTGGAACGCCGGTCTTTACCGGGAGACGGCGCAGGCCTTCGCGGTGCTGCTGCCGGTGCGCAGCGTCGGCGTGATGGGCGACGGGCGCACGTATGCGCACGTCATCGCCCTGCGCGCCGTCACCACCGAGGAATTTATGACCGCCGATTGGGCGCGGCTGCCCTATGACCTGCTCGGTCGCGTTGCCAATCGCATCGTCAACGAAATTCCGGCGGTCAACCGCGTGGTCTACGATGTGAGCAGCAAGCCGCCGGCGACAATCGAGTGGGAATGACTATCTCGACAACGTTAAATTAAACCACAGAGGCACAGAGAACACAGAGATTTTATGATATTTTGCTCTGTGCTCTCCGTGTCTCTGTGGTGAAAAAAGCAAATCTAACATTGTCGAGTTTGTATGCTTCAGTAGAAACGCACGTCTCCCAGATGGCGGCGGAGGGCGCGGCGATAGGGGATCGCCGGGTAGCCGAAGATGACCAGCAGGCCCTGCTGGCTCTTATCGGCGAGGCCGTATTTGCGGCGCAGCTTTTTGCTGTATTTGAAGGCATACGGCGGCGTGCCGAGCATACAACTGCCCAGGCCCAGCGATTCCGCCGCCAGCATCGCATAGGTAGCGACGATGAACGGGTCCGCCGGGTCGGCGTAAGCGGAAGTGGAGAAGTACATCGCCAGCGGCGCGCTATAGGTGAGCCAATCCACGCCTTCGGCCCGCTTTTCCAGAAACACATCCAACGCGGGTGCGATAAACGTATCGAAAACGGCGCTGTTCTCCTTGCCGATGAAAGGCCGCATCAGCGCCCGCATCGCCGGCGAGAACAGCCAATGGATACCACGCATCCAGTCAAGCAGGTCGTTCGAGAGTTCGGCGACCTTCTCCTTGCCCTCGAAGATCAAAATCTGCACGTCGCTCGGCGGCAACCCCATCGGCGCGGTGGAGGCTGCCGCAACAATCTGCTCGATCAGCGCCCGCTCGACCGGTTTGTCTTTGAAATCGCGCACGCTGCGCCGTCCTAACAACAGCGCGTGAAACTGCGGGTACGTTGCGCGTTCATCGCGCGGCGGCAACGGCAGCACGTCAGCGGGTGAAAAATCGCGCCCTTCCACGGTGATGCAGTTCTGCGGGCACATCGCAACGCACTGCCCGCAGGCGATGCAACCAAACATGCGCGACTGATCCACGTGTACTATGCCATCGTCCATGTAAAGGGGAGCGCCCTTGCACACCCGCACACACAGCCCGCACGCGATGCAGTCCGCGTGATCAATCGTGACGGTCGCCGTGCCTTCTGCGCGCGCAGTTTTGATGCTCATAGCGACTGCTGTGCTTCCATATAGGCGCGTAACAAGGAATTGATGCGGGTTTGGTATCCTCTGCCTTGTGCGCGGAACCACGCGAGCACATCGTCGTCTAAACGGATCGTCACCTGTTGTTTGCCCGGCGGCGGCTGCAACCCACGTCGTACAACCGCCTTGGCGAACATCTCAGGGGTGATCTCAGGAATATCCGACAAATCAATGTCCTCATCCTCAAGCGCATCCAGTCGTTCCCAATCAGTCAATGATTCTTTTATAGTAGATTTTTTGCTCATATTTCGTCGCTTTACGGGCTGAAATGAGGCGGATTACATCCTTGTCCTCGGTATGCACAACAACGATAACACGTCCCTTGAGTAAACCGAGTGAGACAAAACGCTGTTCTCCATAATCGAAGCGCGTATCCTCCATCGTGACTGTATCACCGGCAAAAATTGCAATGGCATCACGGAAGTCAATGCTGTGTTTGCGGATGTTGTTGCCCCGTTTTTGCTCGTCCCACTCGAATCTCATAGCTTTATTATACCGACAAATTGTAGTTACAGCAAATCAATGAACATGGTTACACGACTTCCCTGATACAAGGCGCGCTAACGAACACATCTGCATAATTGCTCGCTCATCTAGCCGCCTCACCAAACTATGTTACAATGCCCCAGACGTAACGCCACAGGCGGTAAGGGGTTATATTGTTTGCATCCATCACTGATTATAAAGGGAGGAAAGCGATGACGGCAGCGACAGAGACACTATCAAAGATCAAAATAAAGGCGCGCAGTAGAAATTATCTCGTTTATCTCATTATCTTCATGGGACTGGTCGCCGTGTTGGACCAATATGTCTCAACGATCAAAACCACGGCGATTCCATACATCATCGAAGAATACGGCATTTCCGCCTCCGACTTTTCCTGGTACGAAGCGCTCTACCTAGCCGCCACTTTCTTCGTCTTTTTGCTGAATGGGCTTAACGATATCATCGGGCGCAGATATTCCATTCTTATTCTTGTTCTGTTGATGGGATTGTCCTCGCTGGGCATCGTGCTTTTTACTCCAACGCTGCACCTCTTCATGGTGTTTTACACGATCGCGATGTTTACGACGGTCTCCAACATGTGGTCCATCCCGGTCAGTGAGGAGTCACCCGCCAAGAAACGTGCCAAGTACGTGTCGATTGTCTACGTCATCGGTCTGATTCCACTGCAGGCGATCTTGCCACCACTCCTGATGGACGTTCTGGGGCTGAGTTGGAAATGGATGTATGGCGTGATGTTTGTAATGATGATCCCGGCGCTGGTGATGTGGTTTTTCATGCGCGAAACCAGTCGTTACAATGTCGTCAAGGCCGAGCGCCGCGCGGGAACTCGCAAGAATCACCTGTTTGGTGTGGGCGTGATCGACCGGCAGGACATTCGCTACATCCTCATCGCCGCATCCATCTGGTTGTCCTGGCTAGTCTACCAGTTCCTCTATTTCTGGGCTGGCTATTACTTTATGGACCTCCATGGCTATACCTTGGGGCAGTGGTCGATGGTGCTGCTGGCTTCGTTGGTGATGGCAATCATCGGCGGGGTAAGCGCTGGCACGATTATGGATCGTGTCGGACGAAAGCCAGCCTTCATGGGCGGGTGTATCGGCCTGTCGGTCATTCTCGTCGTCCTGGGCTTTGGCCGGGGATGGGTGTTGCCCGTGGCAGCCGCCCTTACTGGTTTCTTCACTTCGTTCACCTACACGTGGATCGTCGTCTACGTGCCGGAGGTCTTCCCAACCGAGCGGCGTGGCGCGTGTATGGGCTGGACAACCACTGTAGCGCGCATCTCCTACGTGGTCGGGCCGGCCCTGGCCGCCATCCTGCTGGATGCTTTCCCCACGATGGAGTGGTTCTGGGTCGCCGCCGCTGTGTTGATGCTGGTTCCCATCGCCATTATGCGGTTCGCCAATCCCTACGAGACCAAAACACACGAGTTGGAAGAGATCGAGCACAAGCGGTAAGGTATGCAGACAAAGACTAACGCGCCCTTCCTCGATGCTGCCGCGCGGCGCTATGGTGTCTCTGATGCTGATCTCACTCCGATGGTGGGCGGGCACGTCACCCACGTTTACAGCTTCACCAAAGACGGCAAGGCCTACGTGCTCAGGATCACCCCACCCAACGAGGAGATCAGTCTGCACGCGATGCGCGCCATCCTGCCGTGGATGTACTTCCTCGCCGAGGGCGGTGCTTCGGTCGCCGCGCCCGTGCTTTCACAAAACGGCAATCTGATCGAGCTTATCGAACAAGATGGGCAAACCTACATCGCTGTCGCCTTTGAGAGAGCGCCGGGCATTCGAGGTGAGGAACTCACTTTCGACCAGTGGAACGATGCACTCTTCGAATGCCTGGGGAAAACTGCCGGCAAAATGCACGCACTCGCCAAGCGATACACACCGTCCAGCGCCGATCTCAGACGCCCCGAGTGGAATGTCGCTACTAACTGTTACCATCCCTCGGAGGAACTGCTGCCGTCGGAAGCGATCGTCGCAGAGAAGCAAGCACGTCTCTTCGCATACGTGCAGACGCTGCCCAGAGACCGAGACAACTACGGGATGATCCACGCGGACTTGCACGGCGGTAATTTCTTCGTGGACGTGGCGACGAACACCGTCACCGTCTTCAATTTCGACGATTGCGCCTACGGCTGGTACGTGATGGACATTGCGATGAGCGTATTCGATATGCTCGTTCTCTATCCAGGGACGGATCGCAAAGCCTTCACCATACGGTTTTTGCAAAGCTACCTCAAGGGCTACCTGACCAAAAACGCGCTTGACGCTTTCTGGCTTGGCCAGCTCCCGCAGTTCCTCAAACTGCTCGAAATCGGCGTCTACGCGCAGGTATACGCTTATCACGATCCCGCCGACACGGAGTCGTGGGTGGGAAAGTTTATGGCAAATCGCAAATTCCGCATCGAGCACGATGTTCCCTACATCGATCTCGATTTCGAACACCTGCTGCAGTAAGTGTCATTTTACAGCCGAGTACGCTGAGATTTTGTGTATCTTCGGGTACTCAGCGATCTCTGTGTGAAGAAAACGCCCAATCGCGCAAGTACGATGTCGTAGCGCTTTAGGTTGGGGCATTCATCCAAACTCGACGCGCATTTCCTGCACAACGGGCGAGGAGGTGAAACTATGCTATCTACCCAGATCAACCAATTATGGTACACGCATCCCGCAACCCAGTGGACCGAGGCGCTGCCAGTGGGCAACGGTCAACTCGGTGCTATGGTGTTCGGCGGTGTCGCTACCGAGCGATTGCAATTGAACGAGGACACGCTCTGGTCGGGCCACCCGCGCGATTGCGATAACCCAGAAGCGTTGCAGTACCTCCCGCAGGTGCGGGAAGCCGTCTTTGCCGGGGATTACGCCCGCGCCGACGAACTTATCAAGTCCATGCAGGGGCCGTTCAACCAGAGCTATTTGCCGTTGGGCGATTTGATCCTGGATTTCTCAACGAATTTCACGGAAGAAAACCTGTCGACCTATCGTCGCTCGCTTGATCTGGACACAGCGGTGGCAGAGACGACGTACACCAGGAGCGGCGTCACCTTCACGCGGCAGGTCTTTGCCTCCGAGCCGGATAATGCCATCGTGGTACGGCTGACGTGCGCCCAATCCGGCGGGCTGAACTTCACCGTGAGGCTGGACAGCTCACTGCACCACCGGGTCATGGCGTGGGGGACCAGCCTGATGCTGCGCGGCAAAGCGCCCCAACACGTCGATCCGAGCTATTTGCCCTCCGAGAATCCCATTATCTACGGTGAGGAAGGTATAACGTTCGCCGCGCTATTGGACGCGCGCGTCACGGGCGGCACCATCACGACGGAAGATGACCGGCTGTGTATCGCCGGTGCGGACGAGGTCGTGCTGCTGCTGTGCATGGCGACGAGCTTCACCGGCTTCGACAAGCACGAAGGGCTGAACCCGGTCGCGCGCGTCACACCGATGATGGCGGCGATTCACGACAAGCCCTACGCTGCGCTACTGCAAGCGCATATCGACGATTACCAGCCGCTTTTCCGCCGTGTCAGCCTCGATCTAGGCTCGCTCGGCAACGAGAGCCTTCCCACCGACGAGCGCATCCGGCAATTCCAGGCGGATCCCGATCCAGCCCTAGTGAGCCTGCTCTTCCAGTATGGGCGTTACCTCCTCATCGCCAGTTCCCGTCCAGGGACACGGGCTGCCAACTTGCAGGGAATCTGGAACGATATGGTGCGCCCGCCGTGGAGCAGCAACTGGACGCTCAACATCAACACGCAGATGAACTACTGGCCCGCCGAGGTCGCCAATCTGGTGGAATGTCACCTGCCGCTGTTCGACCTCATCCGTGCATTGAGCATCAACGGCGCGAAAACAGCGCGGACCAACTACGGCTGTCGCGGCTGGTGCAGCCATCACAACGCCGATCTGTGGGCGCAATCCGCGCCCGTGGGCAACTACGGCGGCGGGGAGCCGATGTGGGCCAGCTTCGCCCTCAGTGCTCCGTGGTTGTGCTTCCATCTGTGGGAGCACTACGCTTTTGGCGGCGACGAGGCTTTTCTGCGCGACGTGGCTTACCCTTTGATGAAAGGCGCGGCGGAGTTCTGCCTCGATTGGCTGGTCGAGGATGGTGAAGGACATTTGGTCACATGCCCGGCGGTTTCGTGCGAGAACGTCTTCGTCACCCCAGACGGCGTAGCTGCACAGACCGCGATGGCGACGGCGCAGGATATGTCCCTCATCGCCCAGCACTTCGACAACTGTCTGGCTGCCGCCGCGGTGCTGGGCATCGACGATGATTTTGTGACCGACGTGCGCAACGCCCGGCAACGGCTCTACCCGCTCAAAATCGCGCGCGATGGCAGCATCCAGGAATGGGCCGGGCCGGGCGGCGCGGGCGCGGATTGGCAGAGCCAGGACCCGCACCACCGCCACATCTCGCATTTGATCGGGCTATATCCCGGCGCGCTCATCACCGAGCAGGAGACGCCGGACTTGTTCACCGCATGCAAGCGCTCGCTCGACCTGCGCGGCGACGAAAGCACCGGCTGGTCGATGGCGTGGAAAGTCAACTGCTGGGCGCGCCTCAAAGATGGCGACCACGCCTTCAAAGTGCTCTCGCAACTCTTCACGCCGGTGGACGCCGGCGAGGGAAGCTGGGAGCGGGGCGGCGTCTACCCGAACCTGTTCGACGCCCACCCACCCTTCCAGATCGACGGCAACTTCGGCGCGACGGCGGGCATCGCGGAGATGCTGGTACAAAGCCACGAGGACGTCATCGAACTGCTGCCCGCGCTGCCCTCGTGCTGGTCGACCGGATCGGTCAAGGGCTTACGCGTGCGCGGCGGCTTTGAGGTGGACATCGCGTGGCGGGATGGAAAGGTGACGGAAGCGAGGATTCACGCGTTGCGGGGAAAGGAATGCCGGATTGTGGCAGGCGAAGGGACAGCAACCACGTGCGATGGGATTCTGGTTGCAGTACAGCAAGTGGACGGTGCAAACGTCTTTGCGACGGAAGCGGGGAAAGTCTACCATATAAAAGCAGGTTAGGGTATAATGGAAGTAATCACTAACGTATGCTACGAAGGGACGGAATATGCGACTCTACCTTGATAATTGCTGTTTCAATCGACCTTTTGATGATCAAAGCACATTGACGATTCGACTTGAGACAGAGGCTAAATTGCATATCCAAGCTGCTATTCAAGCCGGGCAATATACTTTGGGTTGGTCATACATCCTTGATTATGAGAATGCGGCCAACCCTCTTGATGGACGGCGTAGCGAAATTCAAAAATGGGAAACAGTGGCCGATTCCTTTGTGGTAGAAACACCGATAATTCTGGTCACAATGACAGAGATTGTGGCAACCGGACTCAAAGCGTTAGATGCATTGCATATCGCGTGTGCGCAGGCTTTAGAATGTGAGTACTTCTTGACGGTCGACAAAGGTATTCTGAAGAAGGCCGATGCCATCGGCGGCATACGGATTATGAATCCGATTGATTTTGTAGTCGAACAAGGATTATGACAATGACAGTAACAAAAGTAGACGCGGAAATCAAAGTTTTGGGGTTTGAAATTTTGTCCCGCCATTTAGGATTGGTGGAGGCCGAACGGTTTATCACGTTAATCCAACGCGAGAAATTCGATTATACACAATGGCGGCAAAACCTGTTCACGGAGTTGAGCGGTGAGGAAATTAGCCGTCAGGCGATGGAGCTACAACGGAGAAAACCGGCTTCTAATACAATGTCCCAGAAGGGCACAGAATAACATCTGCCGTGTTAGGCAATGTTGGCTGAGCTGTAAAGTAAATGCGATGATCAGGCAATGCCAACTCACTGCTAAAATGCTTTGATGGATGGCGAATCGCTAATTTCCAGAGAAGCAAATCATCTATGCGAGAAAACAAACCCTTGGAAAACACAAAAAACAACCATTATTTTACACCTTCCTGGTGGGTAGGATTCTTTTTTCGGCTCTACACATATTTGTGGGGTAAAAACAGCGCTGATCCCTATTTTGACCGCTCTTTTGATCAAAAGTGGGACGCCCACCTTGCTTTTGGGCGCATTTTGGCAATCAAGTGGAACAAAAGCCCGTCGCGACCCCACTAATCTGCGTAGACCCCTTTTTTCTTGGCATTCTGGGTATTGTGATAGCTGTTAACGCCGTCGCAATGAACTATCTCGATCTTCTTACTACGCCCTGGACATTGTGGGAGTATATTGGGGTTCCCTTTGTGTTCTCAATGTTCGCATTTGGAGCATTGGTGTTAGTAGCACCTTTCGTGATGAAAATCGTTGTTTCGTCACAAGGAATAGAATATCATACTATCTCGTATATTGTGAGATTGACCTGGCAGAATATATCAAATGAACAGCCCGCGAACTGGGCGAGTGACGAAGAAACTGATGAGGAAATTACAACAGATATCTATGTCCGCCCATGGGCTAGATTCAATTCACTAAAAGTAAAACGCCAGGCTGTGAAAAATGGCATACCCCTATCCTGGTTTGGCGGAATCGGTGGACGACGACTCAAAGCCGACCGTAGAAAGTTCGCTCCACATCTGAATCTGTAAATAGGCGCTTCATCAAATGTCCGACATGCTCGTCAAGCTATACAAGCTTCCGCCACTCCAACCCGCATTGGACGCGATTGCCCCGCTGCACATCCACATCCGTCCGGCGCGCATCGGTGAAGAAGTCCAGATCATGCCCTGGATCGCGCAGCACTTCAACCCGGGATGGGAGAACGGCGTGGTCTACACCATTCATCGCAGCCCGTGTTCATTCTTCATCGCCATCGAGAAGCAGCCGCCTGACCCGGAACGTGCCGATCCTTACGAACTCCCGCCGGAAAAGCTGGTCGGCTTTGCGTGCTACGACGCGGCCAATCGCGGGATGTTCGGCCCGATGGGGGTACACCCGCACTATGAAGAGCGGGGCATCGGTACAGCGTTACTTCTGACGGCGCTCCACGCGATGTGGAACGAGAATTATGCGTATGCCGTCATCGGATGGGCTGGCCCGGTGGAGTGGTACGCCAAACGGGTGGGCGCGACGCTCATCCCCGATTCGGAGCCCGGGCCGTTCCGCGGCCCGCTTGAGGGCATTCCCTAAAATTACCACAACGCCCCGGCGTACTTTGCCCTGCCCGCAACGCCCGACGACGATTTCCCCCGTCTACCCCCCTCCCTGGAACTCCTGTCACCGGTTGTACGTCTTAAGGGTGTAAGCCAATACAATCGAAAAACAGGAGGCAGAAAATGTTTAACCGTATAAAACTTGGAATCATGATCGTTGTGCTGGTCAGTATGGTGCTCTCGGCGTGCGGTCCGCCCGCGACGCCCGCTGTGATACCCCCACCAGAAACGTCCGTGCCGGCAGCCACGGCGACGCCCAAACCCGCCGGCTCTGGCGGCGCGCATCTTTCGCTCGTCCAGTCGGAATTGCCACGCGAGACCGCACCCCAAGTCGCGGATGAGGCGCGGGAGGCGTTAGCCGCCGGAAACCGTGCGTTTGCCCTCGACCTCTACCGGGAGCTACGCGAGCAGAAAGGCAATCTCTTCTACTCACCCTACAGCATCTCGACCGCGCTGGCGATGGCGTATGCCGGCGCCGCCGGTGAGACGCAGCGCCAGATGGCCGAGGCGCTGCACTTCGCATTGTCCCCCGATGACCTACACGCCGCCTTCAATGCACTCAATCTGGACTTGACGTCGCCGGAAGACGAAGCCGCCTTCCGCTTGAACGTCGCCAACACACTGTGGGCACAGGCGGGCTACGAATTCCTGCCGAGTTACCTCGACACGCTGGCCGTCCACTATGGCGCGGGACTGAGAGTGGCCGATTTCACGCGGGATGCGCTCCGCGAGGAAGCGCGCCAAGCGATTAACGCCTGGGTCAGCGAGCAGACCGAGGACAAGATCGAGGAACTGCTGCAACAGGGTGATCTCACAGCGGATGCGCGCCTGGTGCTGCTCAACGCCATCTACTTCAAGGCGGACTGGACTGTCCCTTTTCAAGGTGATAAGCAGAGCAATTTCACGCGCCTTGACGGGTCACAGATCACCGTGCCGGCGATGTCTCGCCGGACGGATACACCCTATCTCGCCGGTGATGGCTACGAAGCATTCGCGCTGGAGTACAAGGGCGACCGCGTGCAGATGCTGGTACTGGTGCCCGCTGCCGGGACGTTCGAGGCCTTCGAGGCCTCGCTCGACGCGGCGCGCGTGGAGGAGATTGTGACCAGGCTGGAACCCACCGATTTGCAGGTGACGATGCCCAAATTCGAGTTCAAGGCGCGCTTCGCACTCCAGGGCACACTCGCCAGTCTGGGCATGGAAGAGGCTTTCCAGGCAGGCGTGGCCGATTTCTCTGGGATGGATGGCACGCGCGATCTCTTCATCCAATCGGTCGTCCACGAAGCCTACGTCGCCGTGGATGAAGAAGGCACCGAAGCAGCCGCAGCCACAGGCGTCGTTGTGGGGATCGTCTCTGCGCCATTGAATATGATCACCGTAGACCGCCCCTTCATCTTTCTCATCCACGACACCGAGACAGACACGCTGCTTTTCGTGGGGCGGGTGCTCGATCCTACAGCATAGGCCACGAGGGAAAGCCGTAAAATCTGCGGATTTGTAGCTTTTCCGCCCTGTAGTATGATGAACCTGGCGCGCTCGTTACGCGCCAGGTTTTGATTTCTCACACGAACTTTGACGGCAGAAAGGGTCAAGATGACGAATACCCTGTCTACGACAATCAAGAACTCATCTCTTTCCCCCGATATGCTTTTTGCTAGCGCCAACGCCTCAGCGCACTTTGCTCTGCACTGCCTGGAACCGACGCCGGAGGGCTCCATGCACGCCACGTCTAGCTTCGTCGATCCTGAGGGCGAGGCGATGCTGTGGCACGACTTCGGCCCGCTGGAAGGTCCTGGCTGGGCCGCAAATGCCGTCGGTGGAGCGCACCTGCTCTACCGCTGGGGCATTTACCTTGGAGACGCCGGCATCCAGAAGAAGGCCCTGCGCCTCGTCGACCACGTGCTCAAAGGTGGTTTTGTCCAACCCGATGGGCTGATCCCTGCCCTATTGGCATACCGTCGACCGGCGCTTCTGCCTCAACTACACTCACAACGACGACTGGCTCTGTCCCGGATCGCTGGCGAAGATCGGCGTGCAGATGCTCGAACTGGCGCGCGATCTGCCTGCACGTAATGCAGTTCTCACACAAACTGCGCACCGTCTTGCGGATTGGCTGGTTGATCACGTCCCCTTGCTCGATTCCGGCTGGACGCCGCGCCGCACCACCGTCGAAGGGACGGCCTACCCGCTATCGCCGCACGGGGAGCCTGATCCGATCTACGATCACAGCGCCGATGGGCTGTTCTTGCTCCAGTTGTGGGCGATGACAGGAAAGCTTGACCTTGCTCGAACGCTTGGCGACGCGTTTGTCAACGCCGGTGGGCTGTGGGGCAGTATCAACCACGATACCTTCGACGATCACGAAAACGTCGCCTACGCCTGCGCCTTCCGCATCCTGCGCCAGGTCGGCGACCTGCTCAACCGCCCCGAATGGCGCGACTTCGCCTACGAGGTTGCCTTACCCGCGACGCAGCGTTTCCGGATCGCCGAAAACCGCAACGGCATCTTCACCCAGGGCTTGTTCTGGATGGAGGAGAGCTGGGATACGGCCTACCTGTGGGAGAACGCCGAGGTCGCGCAGGCGCATCTGGAGGCGTGGCTCGAACGAGACGATGAAGGCTACCGCGATGTCGCGCTGGGCGTCCTTTCCGCCATTGCCCACCATCACTACGGCACGCGTGGCTTTCTCACCGAGGGCGTGGACTGGAACAACCACGTCGGCCAGGAGCACCACATCTGCCAAGAGGAATTCGGCGCGATCCAGTACACCGAGCCGCTGCTCAACAACCTGCACCACGTCGAAGCCACGCTGACCTACCTGAACGCCATCGGCTACGCGCCGCCGTCCGGTCTGGGTTTCGAGGCAAGCATCGAAGCCGTCTGTTCGCTGCCTGGTGCGCAATGCGCTATACCACACGAAGAAGAACGCTCCACCCCGAATATTCACGAGGTCACACTGATTTCTGAGGAGTTCCCATGAGCCGAAGGCTCACCAACGAGGATGAAAATCTTTCGCAATGTGTCACCCCGAGCGAAGCGAGGGGTCTCGTTTCTCAACAACGAGATTCCTCGACTCGCTCCGCTCGCTCGGAATGACACAATGTAGCCATTTGCACAAGGAATTTACAATGCCAAAAGACTTTCTTACGTTCCTGGATTTTACCCAAGCCGACCTCATCGCGCTTCTAGACCTTGCCGGCACGCTGCGCGAGGCATGGCAGGCCAAACAGCTACCGCAGAATCTCGCGGGCAAGTCCATCGCGCTGATCTGGGACGCGGAGGGCTTCCGCAATCGCGTGTCCTTTGAGTTGGGGATCGCCGCGATGGGCGGGATTGCAGTGCAGGTGCCCGGCAAGCTCGATGAACGCGAGTCCATCGAAGACGTGGCACGCTACCTCGACAACTGGTTCGATGGCATCGTGTCGCGCGCGCGGGGACACGACCACATGCTGCGGCTTGCGGCGGCATCGCAGCATCCCGTCATCAATGCCCGCACGGATTTCAATCATCCGTGTGAAATCCTGGGCGACCTGGCGTACGTCCGCGCTCAACGTGGCAGTCTGGATGGGCTGAAAGTCGCGTTCGTGGGCGAGGCGACGAACCTCTGCCATCCGTGGTTTGAAGCAGCGGCGCGTCTGCCGATCCACGTCGTGCAGGTCTGTCCGGAAGGGTATGAGGTGAGTGCCGAATTCATCGAGCAGGTCCAGCGGGACGCCGTTGGCACTGTGACCGTGACCCAGGATCTGGACACGGGACTCAAAGATGCTGATGTCGTCTACACCGACTGCTGGCCTCACCGCGGCAGCCCGGAAGATCATGAGCATATAGCCCGGCAATTCCTCCCCTACCAGATTACCGCCGAGAAATTATGGCTCACTGCGCCGGATGTCTTCTTTCTGCCCTGCCCGCCGGTCACACGCGGCGAGGAAGTCTCCGAGGATGCGATGGCCTATCTGGGCCACCAGGTCTACGAGGCCAAAGAGTATCTACTGCACGCGCAGAATGCAATCTTGACTACGCTGTTATAATTTATGTTATAAGCGATCAGGAGGAAAACCATGAAACCAGCTCTGTTAGTCATTGATGTCCAAAAAGCATTTTTCGGCCTCGACCCGGTGATGACCCAATCGCTCAACGACGCCATCAGGTACATCAACGCAGCCATCGATCTGTTCCGAGAGAAAGAACTACCCGTGGTTTGTATCCAGCATATGAACGAGAACGATAACCTTGTTCCAGGTCAGGAGAAGTTCGATGTGCCGGAGTCGCTGAACATTGTGCCCTCGGACGTTCACATCCACAAGACCTATGGAAACTCATTTAACAAAACCCCATTGACGGAAACATTGCAGGATTTGGGCGTGGATACCGTCATCATCACCGGCTTCTGCGCAGAGTACTGCGTCACGTCCACGTACCGGGGTGCGGAAGACGTGGACTTAATCCCCGTGATCCTGCGCAGCTCAATCGCCAGCGGTTCGCTGGAGAACATCAAGTTCGTCGAGAACATCCACGATTCGGTCTCGTTTGGCGCTCTGAAGAAGTTCCTGGAGTAACGGATGAGCAACTCACTGATGCAACGTTCCAACCGTACCCAACTCTTTGATAGGTGGGCAGAGCATTATGATGCCTCCTTGACCTCGACCGATGGCGACTTTCCCTTCGATGGCTATGAGCACATTCTGGGCGAAATTGTCGCGCTGGCTGAGGTCAGGCCGGGGATGCGGGTTCTCGACCTCGGTATCGGCACAGGCAATCTGGCACAGCTCTTTGTGCAGCAGGAGTGCGAAGTATGGGGCGTGGATTTTTCCGCCGAGATGTTGGCGAAGGCGCGGGTGAAGCTGCCGCAGGTCCATCTTGTGCAAGCCAATCTATTGACCGATTGGCCCGCGGATATTCCCCCAACCTTCGACCGGATCGTCTCCGCCTACGTCTTGCACGAATTCACCCTTGAGGCCAAAATCGCCGTGCTCCGCCGTGCTACCCAGTACCTTGCTCCTGACGGCGTCATTCTCATCGGCGACATTGCCTTTCAGAGCGTTGCCATCCGTGAGGCAACGATACAGCGCGTCTATGGCGACTCGTGGGATGAGGACGAATGGTATTGGGCCGCCGACGAAGCTATCGCCGCATGCAAAAATACTGGCCTACACCTCGAGTATCGGCAACTATCAAGTTGTGGCGGTATTTTTGCGCTCATAGCGCAGAAAGGGGATTAGGGCCTAACCACGTAGATTCTTGCACAATGAGCAAGCAAACGTGCGTCGAAGGCCCTCTAAGTTCCGGTTTATCCGGGTTAGGGCATGAAATCGCATCGTAAACTCTGGAACGAACGACAGAAGGAATTTCGCGCTATCCTCCTTAGCTTCAAACAGCACGATGAGGCGATGGCGCTGTTTGTGCAGCAACACGCCGCGCTCCATTCGGCGAAGCTAACGCCTGGCATATCCTGGTCCTTCGCGGATGAGGTGCTGGATGATATGACCGAGGCGCACATCCGCCGCATTCCCAAAAACTGTGACTATTCTGTGGCATGGCACATCTGGCATCTGGCCCGTATCGAGGACATCACGATGAACCTGCTGCTGGCTGGGAAGCCGCAGCTTTTCGTGCGCGAAGGCTGGCAGGCGCGACTCAATGCGCCGGTGGTGGATACGGGCAACGCGATGAACAAGGATGAGGTCGCAACTCTCAGCGAAGCCCTGGACATCGCCGCGCTGCGCGAGTACCGGGTCGCTGTGGGGCGCGAGACGCGCGCTAATGTCACCGGGCTGGCGCCAGAGATGCTCAAACAGAAAGTGGACCCTGCTCGGTTGCAACAGGTGATGGATGAAGGCGCAGTCGTCCCTGCAGCACACAATATCGTTGAGTACTGGGGGCGCCGCACCCTCGCTGGGCTGCTGCTGATGCCCCCTACGCGCCACAACCTCGTTCACCTGAATAAGGCTCTGCGGCTAAAGCAGAAACGCCAATGAACTCATATCCTACCATTGAAACTTTCTGCTTGTAAAGGCAAAGTCGCCCCTAGTTTACAGCTTCAAGGGGATCGCCAGATCCCCGACTTTTGGACATAGCCGGGGATCTGACGATCCCCTCTGAGCATCGTTATCTGGGGAGGCACTTGTATCTTGCGACGCTAGCGTTTGCGCTAAGCATCGGATGATTCTTCCGGTTCGGTGTCCGGCATCACCCGCCAGTAAATGCTGTTCTCACGTTCCAGCAGAGCGGCGTCGATAAGACCGCGCCGCAACGTCGCCACGTCATCGTTGAACTCGACGAGGACCTGATTGACCTCGCGCTCGGTGTATGTGCGCCCCGGCTCGAACTCTTCGGCCAGCCGCTCCAACACGATCAGGAACTTCTTGAGCTGCGCCGGAATCGCCTTGAGACGTCCGAACTTGAAAAACGTCCGCAGCACTTTCTGGCGGTAGGCGTCCTCCTTCACCTGAGCCGTGATGCCCGTCTGCGGCATGAACACCACGTCGCGCAACGGTTTGTCCAGCACCGCGCCGGACAGCGAATAAACCTGGTAATACTGGTCTTTCTCCGCCGTCAGTAGCCCTACGTCTGCGAGCTTGCTCAGATGATGTGAGATCGTCGCCGGATTGAGCGTGAGGATCGTCGCCAGTTCCTCGCCATGCCGGGGCTTCATCTTCACCAGATTGAGGATCAGCAACCGCACCGGATGCCCCAGCGCCTTGAAAAGCTCCGCCCGCGCTTCGAGATTTTGCTCAGGCGTTAGTGTTGATGGTATTTTCTCACTCATCCCACACACTCCTATCCGTGATACGTTGATAGCTCGTTGCGAAAATGTGCCGCGCGTGCTTTATCGTATCCCGCTTGATCTGCACCCGGACTCTGGCGTCCTGGTCGTGCAGCGCCGCCGCCACCTCGATCTCCTGGCGGGCGTAACCGATGATGTCATCCGTAATGCGTCCAAACGCCCACGCCAGCTTGTCAATGTCGGGCGCAAGAGCGTCTCTCGTTAAGCAGGCGCTAAAGCACCTGCCGACAGTCAAACGTCCCTACGGGACGAAGAGCTTGTCCCGTTAGGGACATCTGAATTTTGCCCGGCGCTCAAGCGCCGGGGGCAAGGTGTGCCTTCCCTCCCGTCCCGTAGGGACGGCTGAACCTGCTCCAGATGCGTGCCAGGCTCATTATCCGATTATTTTCTTAAAGTTCATTAGCGACGCAACAAGCCACGCGGCAGGACAAGGGTTCCGCACCTTGAAAAACTCCCCCTTTGGTGTACCCTATACCGGTAGAGTCAGACTACTGCCTATCCGACTAACGGAGGTTCACAATGCCAAAATTTGCACAAGCACGGGCGCTGCTACAAGAGTTTAAAGGCGACCGCTATCTTTTCGGAACAGGCGTGCGCGCGCGCGTCGGCGCGATTGCGGCGGCGTGGGGAAAACGCGCGGTGTTGGTCCGCAGCACGTTCCCCGGCAGCGATGCCTTCGTGCAGACCATCCGCGAGGCGCTGGCGCAGTCCGGTGTGACGCTGGCGGGTGAGATCCCAGGCGCGCGGCCCAACGCCCCCCGCGAGGACCTGTTCCGCATCACCGGCGCGCTCAAGGCGCTCGATCCCGATGTCATCATCAGCTTTGGCGGCGGCAGCGTCATCGACGCGACGAAGGCGGCTGAAGTGCTTCGCACGTTGGGCGGCGAGATCGACGATTACTTCGGCACGGGGCTGGTCACGCAGGCCGTCGCCGCGAGCGGCAAAGCGCTGGCGCCGCACGTCGCCATCCAGGCGGCGGCGAGTTCCGCCGCGCACCTCACCAAGTACTCGAACATCACAGACGTCTCCACGGGGCAGAAGAAGCTCATTGTCGACGATGCCATCGTGCCGGTGCAGCCCGTCTTCGACTACACCGTGACCTACGACGCGCCTGCATCCCTGACGATGGACGGCGCGCTGGACGGCATCTCGCACGCGCTGGAGGTGCTGTACGGGGCGGTGGGCCAACCCAACTACGCCAAAATCAAGGAGGTCGCCGGGAGTTGCATCGACCTGGTAGTGAATTACCTGCCGCGCGCGCTGGAAAATCCTCACGACGCCGAGGCGCGCGAGGCCCTGTGCCTGGCGACCGACCTGGGCGGCTACGCCATCATGCTCGGCGGGACAAACGGCGGGCACCTCACGAGCTTCTCGCTGGTGGATGTGCTCAGCCACGGGCGCGCCTGCGCGCTGATGAACCCCTACTACACCGTCTTCTTCGCCCCGGCGATTGAGGACCCGTTGCAGATGCTGGCCCGCATCTATCATGACGCCGGTTTACTGCCCGGCGCTGCACATGGCCTGCACGGGCGCGCGCTCGGCGAGGCCGTGGCCGAAGCGATGTTCGCCTTCGCGCGGCGCATCGGCTTCCCGACGCAGTTGAACGAGGTCGAGGGCTTTGGCCCGGCGCACATCGAACGCGCGCTGGCCGCGGCGAAGAATCCGCAGTTGAAGATGAAACTGCAAAATATGCCCGTCCCGCTCACCGCGGAGATGGTGGATGAGTATATGGGACCGGTATTGGAAGCTGCCGTCGATGGCGATCTGACACACATCAAAAACGTGTAAAATACAGCAACACGGCCCCACTGTTAGCGCGGGGCTGTGTTGTTCGTGGCATGGTGTGAGTTCTGGATAAAGTTCAGTCGTCCCTACGGGACGGGAGGGAAGGCACACCTTGCCCCCGGCGCTCAAGCGCCGGGCAACGTTCAGATGTCCCTACGGGACAAGCCTTTTCGTCCCGTAGGGACGCCTGAAGCACTGGCGATGACCTGATTTAGTTTTTAATATTCACGAGCGATTACTACGAACCTGATTTGTGATCTACTGAGTCCATTGACCTGCCGCTTGAGCGGCCTATTTTAGGAGGAAAACCATGCAAACAAACCCACTTAACAATGACAAAGCGACTATCTCCGGCCACAATAACAACACAAGCCGGAAAGGATTCCTGCGTTGGGCAGGATTAGCGGCGGCGGGCGCGCTGGTGTTGGCGCTGGCGTTAGCATGTACAACGCCGGTGCCGGAGACGCCGGCAAGCACAACCGTCGCGCCAACGGAGAGAGTGCCGGAACTGCCAACGGCTACCGCAACCACCGCGTCGGCTGAAGCACCAAGCGAAAGCGCGGCAGAAAAAACGCCGGAAGCGGCAACCTTCGAGGGCACGCTGCGCTTCATCGTGGTCGACGG
The DNA here is from genome assembly GCA_049975385.1 of Anaerolineae bacterium. Taxonomy (GTDB): domain Bacteria; phylum Chloroflexota; class Anaerolineae; order B4-G1; family SLSP01; genus DSWT01. The sequence goes on from JBNGDO010000096.1 coordinate 18,193, forward strand.
CGACGACGATAGCGCCGCAAGACTGGCCGCCCTCAATGACCAACACGGCTTCGAGAGCCTGTTCGAAGCCAGAGTGGGCATAGAAAGCGGCGTGAGCGCTATCGCCGAAATAGACATGCGCGATCCGGCAGGCAGAGTCATGGTCAGACTCAAGAAAGACATCCCCGCCGGACAAACTCAGCCCTCAGAAATGGCCGTGAAAGACCTGGCGCTTTCGACGGAAACGGAAACCGTGATTTATCAAAATGAAGCGGAGGGCTTGGTCTTCTTCTGGACGGAGAGCCTGGGGCAAGCGCAATTCGCGCCGGCCAAACAAGAAATGGTCGGGGAAGCCGTGGCTGCGCCGATGTTCGATGTGCGACGGGATAAAACCGGCGATGCGAACTGGATCAAGGCGGTGGTAGGCAGCGATGCGCAGGGGGCGAAGATTTATCAAATTACACACGAATCAGAGGCTAATGGGAATTGGGTGCTATTAGCTAATCCTGTAGAAGTTCCTGAGAGCGAGACAATATTCGCGCAGGCGGAAGTGGTGGAGGCGGTGGAATATGAGAGAGTTTATTTAGATCCGATGGAAGCTTTAGCTGGTGAGTTGGCAAAATATGATTTTGAGACACCTGTGTTTAGAGCAGTGAGTTCGACTGGGGTGGAGTTGATCATTCCCTTTAACACTGAAGCCTATCCAGTGCGATATACGATTAATCACGAGGGAGATCCGAATAATCAACAATTGGCAGATTTGTTCTTGACGGAATTGTGGCCGAAATTGCAAGAAGCATATAACAATGCCGGTAGAACGCCGGCGGAAATTGCTAGTGATCCAGTAGATCCATTTATGATGGCGATTGATGCGGATTTGGCACATTATTATACCGGAAGAACAGATAGGATAAATCCTCTGGCTGGAGATCCACCATTACTACAAGAAATACCAATGACAATGGCTGATGTGTCACAGGTGATATTCTTGGCAGGTAAAACTAGTGCAACTGGTTCAAAAGTACCAGAAGGAGATCATCAAGTAACTTTAACGGTGCCAACTACAGAAGGAGATAAAGATGTGATAGTGATAAATATGTTCGCGCCGATTACGAGTGGGAATAATGCAACTTATACAATATTGGCCTTCACTGATCCAGAACAAGTAGACAAACGAATATTGGTATTCTTAGAAGAAGGAGCGGATCCTCAGACTGATGAGAAATTTATGGCTTATGGTTTGGTGAAGAGACT
>JBNGDO010000097.1:0-11179 GCA_049975385.1 Anaerolineae bacterium
CAGAGCAACGGTCTCCAAAACCGTAGGTTGCGGGTTCAATTCCTGCCTCGCCTGTCTTTATGAGCGATCGACACAAATAGATGTTGTTAGAATAGGCTTTCTATCAGAGTCGAAAAAGTATGAAGGATCAATGCTCAGGTTAGTATACACCGCCTTAACCAGGCGGTGTTTTAGAGTCTCAGTTGGATGTGGAGGCGGTAGTGGCTGAACGGAAAAAGGTAAAGAAAGACAATCCGATCGTGGCATATTTTAAGGGCACGCGCACCGAACTTCGGAAAGTGCGCTGGCCGACTATGGAACAAGGATGGGCTATGACCAAGATCGTGTTGGTAGTCACGATCGCTATGGCGCTTTTCCTGGGTGTCCTGGATTTCTTCTTTGGCTGGTTGCTGAGTAACCTGGTCAGCCTTAACATCCTGTACATCATCTTGAGCATCGTGGTGGTTGCCGTACTACTGGGTGCCGCCTACTTGATCGGTCACGGAGAAGAAGGTTAGACGTTTTATGCAGGATAATCGTTTGTATCCAGACGAAGAAGCGTCCGAAACGAATGAGGCCGAGTCGACTGAGCTCGAATCGAACTCTGTTGCGCCGGACCAATCCGAGCCTGATGATGAGTTCGAATCACTGCCGGAACTAGACCTCTCACCTACGGCGCTGTTCGAGCGGTTTGGGGGTGAGCAGCCCCAGGCTGAAGAGGATGAAGAAGAGGAAGAAGCGACCGTCGAACCGGTTGAGGAAGAAGTCGTCGATGTCGTTGGGGTTTTGCCAGAACCCTTTGCCGACGAAGAGGTTAAGGCGGAGGCTGATGAACGTGCCTGGTACATCATTCACTGCTATTCCGGATACGAGCATAAGGTCAAGCATAATCTTGAACAACGTATCGAATCGATGGGGATGCAGGACTATATTTTCCAGGTCGTTGTCCCCACCGTGGAAGAGATCGAGATCAAAGATGGTAAGCGCCGTACCGTAGAGCGCTGTCTTTATCCCGGTTACATAATGGTGCAGGTGCAATTGACGGATGACTCCTGGTACGTCGTGCGTAACACACCGGGCGTAACGGGTTTTGTGGGAATGGGCAATAAGCCCACGCCACTGCGTGCGGAGGCCGTCCAGGGCATCCTGCGCCGGATGGAAGCTGCTGCGCCACAGGTCCGCGCGACGTTCAAGCCGGGACAGAAAGTGCGCATCATCGAAGGGCCGTTTGCGGATTTCATCGGCACCGTTGATGATATCGATGAGGAACGCACTAAGGTTCGTGTTTTAGTTTCGTTCTTCGGGCGGGAAACGCCGGTTGAATTGGATTTCTTGCAAGTCGAGAAAGCATAAGCGCCTGGGGTATATGCATAGTGCCCCAGATTGAGGGAGTGTTAGAAAGATGGCAAAGAAAAAGATTAAGGCAGTTGTCAAATTACAGATTCAGGCGGGCAAGGCTAACCCTGCCCCGCCAATTGGTCCCGCGCTGGCTCAGCACGGCATCAATCTGATGGGTTTCTGCAAGGAATATAACGCGAAAACGTCCCATATGGTGGGCAATATCGTTCCCGCAGAAATCACAATTTATCAGGACTCATCGTTCACCTTTGAGTTGCGTACACCGCCTACCCCGGATCTGCTGCGCAAGGCTGCCGGTGTACCCAAGGGGTCATCGGAACCCAATCGCATCAAGGTGGGCAACATTACCAGTCAACAGTTACGCGAGATCGCCGAGATGAAGATGCGGGACCTCAACGCGAATGACATTGAGGCCGCCGAGCTGATGATTCGCGGTACTGCGCGCAGTATGGGGATTACGATTAAGGATTAATGCCCGCCCCAAAGGGGCCGGTTATATGTGGAAGGGGAATCCCGTTATTTACCACAAGGAGTATTGAAATGTCAAAACGAGGAAAGAAGTATTTAGAAGCTGCTCAAAAAGTCGACCGCGAACGTTTCTACTCGCCGGAAGAGGCGATTAAATTGGTGAGGGAAGTGAGTTACACATCCTTCGATGGAACGGTTGAGGCGCACTTGCGCATGGGTTTGGATCCCCGGCGCTCGGATCAACAGATTCGCGGTGTTGTGCGTCTGCCTTACGGACTAGGGAAGCCTGTGCGCGTGTTGGTCTTCGCCGCCGGTGAGGATGCGCAAATCGCCCGTGACGCTGGCGCTGATTTCATCATCAGCGATGATGAAGGCATTCAGAAGATCATGAATGGCTGGGTTGACTTTGATGTTACAATTGCCGTCCCGGATATGATGCGCCGGGTTGGGCGTCTGGGGCGTGTGCTGGGTCGTCGTGGTTTGATGCCCACGCCCAAGACCGGCACGGTGGTGCAGCCGGAAGACTTGCCACGCGTGATTGAGGAGTCGAAGGCCGGGCGCGTGGAATACCGACTGGATCGTACCGCCAACATCCACTGCGCAATTGGGAAAGTAAGCTTCTCGGAAGAGCACTTGCTTGGTAACTTTTCTGCGATTATGGACACAATCCGCCGGGTGAGGCCTGCTGCGACTAAGGGTGTGTATGTTAGGCGCGTCACGCTGGCGCCCTCGATGGGGCCGGGTGTGCATGTAGATCCGGCGCAAGCTCTGGCGTTGGAGAGTCCCAAGTAATAGCGCACCATTGCGCTGCCAATATTGATTTGATTGTCTGCTGAATATAGCGTCTGCTAAAGACAGCAGGGGCCTTTTGGCTTAATTATCCTGCCGAAGCAAGACCATGATCGAAGAACGGCGTTACGCCGCCGTGTGCTTCTCAACGAGCATGCTATGGTCCTTGCAGCGGTAGGTGCAAGGACCTTTTTTTGTTTGGTACTAATTTAGAAGGAGGTGAGAAAAGTTGGCTATATCACGCGAACGTAAAGAAGAGTTGGTTGCGATCTATAAGCAACAAATGGCAGAAAGCAACGGCGTCATTCTCGCGAACTTTACAGCGCTGACGATGCCGCAGATGCAGGATCTGCGCCGTCGTGCCCGGGAGTATGATGTGCGGATTTATGTGATCAAAAACACGTTGCTGGACGTTGTCCTGAAAGAACAGGGGATGGAAGCGCCGCAAGGATTGTTCACCAAGCCTATGATGGCGGCTTTCTGTCATGAGGATGTCGGGCCAACGGCGAAGTTGTTCCTCGACTTTGCCAAAGAGGTCACCGAGGATAACTTCCTCATCAAAGGCGGCATTATGGAAGGCCGGTTCTTGGACCAGGCCCAGGCTCGGGCACTCGCTGACTTGCCGACCCGAGATGTGTTGTTGAGCCAGGTACTGCGTACAATTAACGCTCCTGCAACGCAGGTGGCCGGAGTTGTTGCCAGCGGTATCCGCCAGGTTCTCAATGTGCTGCAAGCATATGTAGACAAGCTTGAAGGCGAGGGCGGCGCTGCTGCGGAAGCCGCGGCTTAGAACCTATCCAGAAATTCGCCGTTGACGCACCAGAAACGCTTTCTGGCATAGTTTCCGGATAGAGTCTTAATCATTCAAAAACATCAATTAACCTGAAAGGAAAAACGGAGGTTGAATTACAATGGCAGATTTAGAAAAGTTGGTTGAAGAAATTAGTGAGTTGACGTTGCTCGAAGCCGCCGAACTGGTGAAGGCGCTCGAGGACAAGCTCGGCGTAAGCGCTGCTGCGCCCGTGGCGATGGTCGGTGCGGCCCCTATGGCCGCCGACGCTGAACCAGAAGAGGAGCAGACTGAGTTCGACGTGGTCCTCAAGGACTATGGCCCCAAGAAGATTGAGGTTATCAAGACTGTCCGCCAGGTCACCAGCCTGGGTCTGAAAGAAGCAAAGGACCTGGTCGAGAGCGCACCCGTCAACGTCGTCGAAGCAGTGAGCAAGGAAGCGGCTGAGGATACCAAGGCCAAGCTCGAATCGGCTGGCGCAGTTGTCGAACTGAAGTAATCGATTGCTGTCGCACTGACATTCAGCCCCCCTCTCCGGAGGGGGGCTTTGCGATAGGTCGTAGCGAGATGCGACGCATTCTGCGGTGAGAACATTCGCTTGAAGGGCGTTGCACCTTATGCGTGCTGTGCTATACTTCCCGGCGTGATGCGCGTAGGATTTTGGTGGATCTCCGTGTATACGTTGAGGGTGGCTGCGGGGACGCTCGTCGCCGGGTTGTGGCTGTGGCAGCGTGCGTCACGCACCGGATTCGATCGCCGAACACTGCGCTTTTGGATTTGGGGTGTGGCGCTTGCGGCGTTAATCGCTGGGCGCGTGGGCTACACACTTGGCAATACAGCGTATTTCACGCAGCACCCGGTGCTGCTCTTGCGGTTGGATCGCGTGGGCGGCTTGCACGGTGGCAGTGCTATGATCGGCGCGCTGCTCGCGGCCGGGCTGTGGGCGGCGGCGAAGCGCCATTCTGTAATAACGATCGTGAACTTTCTTTCGCCTGCTGTACTTTTTGTGGCGGCGGGGGCCTGGTGGGGGTGCGTCGACGCCGGCTGCGCCTGGGGGCGTGAGCCGCTCTTGGCAGTGGGCGGCACGCGTTGGGCGACCGCGCTATTGCCTGATATCTACCAGACAACGACATTACGTTATGCCGTGCAGCCGATAGGAGCAGTGTGGGCGCTGATCCTGGCGTTGTTGGCGGTGGCCCTGGAAAAGCATAGGGAATTAGCTCTTGCTCTATATTGGCTCGGTGCTGCCGGATTGACATTATTGCGTGCCGATCCAGTTCCAAAGTGGGGTGATGTGCGTCTGGACACTGTGCTTGATCTGGCGCTGGCGATAGGCATTACGATCTTAACGTTGCTGACTGATCTAAATACAAAACTCGAAGTTATTCCGCTGTTTTATAGGCGTAGAAAGTTTAACAAAATGCGACCAGATCAGTGAGATGAAAGGAAGACACTGTGGATGAATCACTCGACATAGAAAATCGCACTCACACGCCGGCACCGGAACTACTTCCGGTGGATCAACTCCGTGCAGCACTACACTCACTTATGGATATTGAGGAAGTGCGTGTGCTCACTAACCAGGAAAAGCCGCCCGTACAGTTTGCCGGGCACCTCGTCGAAGGCGATCAAGAGGCAATTTTCGAGGAAATCGTGCAACGCTTTGCGACCTTGGGCTATACGCCGCTCTTGACCGAGGCCGAAGACGAGCATCGCTTGCAAGCTATCCCAACAGTAGCCGACAAGAAAACGGGCAAACCCTGGATCAACATCCTGCTTTTCGTACTCACATTGCTGTCGACATTGTACATCGGCGCGTTTCACGAGAACGCAATCCCGGAGGGAAGCTTGTTCCCCGCGCGCCTTCAGGATATCTTGAAGGGATGGCCTTTTGCATTGACCCTGTTGGCGATCCTCACGGCGCACGAGATGAGCCATTACTTTGCAGGACGCCGTCACGGCTCGCCCGCAAGCCTGCCATACTTCATCCCTCTGCCATTGCCGGGCAGTTTGGGGACGTTGGGCGCGCTGATCGTGCAGCGCAGTCCCATGCGTAGCCGCAAGGCGCTCTTCGATATCGGCATAGCGGGACCAATTGGAGGCTTGCTCGTCGCCATTCCCTTGCTCTTCATCGGTCTCTCGCTCTCCAAGGTGGGGACGCCGCAGATGTTCATGGATATCCCTGCCGGCGAACCCATCGAAGTCCTCCAGGAGGGAAATTCGCTGCTCTATATCGCAGCCAAGTATGTCGTTCACGGGCGCATTCTGCCCGATCAGGCAACCGGTGAGGACGTGTGGCTTTCCCCACCGAGCACGGGTGGCTCAATCGCCTTTGCCGCGTGGGTGGGGTTGCTGGTGACGATGTTTAACCTGTTTCCGGTGGGTCAATTGGACGGTGGTCACGTGGCTTACGCGATGTGGGGACGCACAGCGTGGAAAATCGCCCGCATTATGCTCACAGCGATTTGGGGGTGGGGCATTTTCCTGCTGCTGCGGCAAAACTACGGCGGGATGACCTGGCTGATGATCGGTTCACTCGGCCTCTTCATCGGACCACGTCACCCGCCGCCTCTCGACGATCTCACACCGCTGGATGCCAAACGCAAGGCGTTGGGATGGGCGATGGTCATCATCTTCTTCTTGCTGCTCACACCGATTCCCTGGATGGCGGTCACGTTATAACCTGGAAAGCGCGCCCTTGATAACCAGCAAGCCGACGATCGGGATCGATGCCAGCCGCGCGCTCAGTGCCGCGCCGACCGGTACGGAGGGCTATTCCTACCATCTGATTCGCGCACTACTGCCGTACCTTGACCCGCATTACCAGACCCGCTTGTATTTCCGCTCCGCGCCGGAGCCGGATGCCTTTCCCGGCGCAGAACTGCGCGCCATCCCATTTCCCCGGCTGTGGACACATCTGCGGCTATCGTGGGAAATGGCACGCCACGCACCAGACCTGCTCTTCGTTCCGGCGCACGTTCTGCCCCTGCTGCGTCCCAAGCGGACGCTGGTTACGATCCATGACCTGGGCTACCGCTATTTCCCCGAGGCACATCCGCCCAGACAGCGCCTTTACCTGGAATGGAGCACGCGTTGGAACGCGCGAGTTGCCGATCATATCCTCGCCGACTCGTGTGCCACGCGGGATGCGCTGGTGCAGGCCTACAAGATCGACGCCGCCAAAATCACCGTCACCTATCCCGGCTATGACAGCAATCTCGCGCCGGTACGCGACGCCAGGGCGCTCGCTGCTGTGCGGGCGCGCTACGCCATCCCCGGCCCGTACATCCTCTTCATAGGACGGCTTCAGCCGCGCAAGAACCTGGTGCGCTTGATCGAGGCGTTTACCTGCCTCGCACCGGATAGATCGGATTTGTCATTGGTACTCGCCGGGCCGGCAGGTTGGTTGGCCGAACCGATCCACGCGCGGGTACGCGAACTAGGCCTGGAAGCGCGGGTGCTTTTCCCTGGCTACGTTGCTGAGACGGACAAAGCTGCGTTGATCTCCGGGGCGCAAGTCTTCGCTTATCCCTCGCTGTACGAAGGGTTCGGTTTTCCCGTGTTGGAGGCGCAGGCGTGTGGCGTTCCATTGCTGGCGAGCACCACTTCGAGCCTGCCTGAGGTGGTGGGTAACGGCGGTTTGTTGGTGGATCCACTGGACACATCCGCCATCGCCGAGGGACTGGGGCGATTGCTGGATGATGTCGACTTGCAGCACGATCTCATCGCGCGCGGCACGGCAAACCTACGCCGCTTCTCGTGGGACGCCGCTGCCCGCACCGTCTTGACAGTGATCGAAAACCTTTTATGTCTCCCGATATAGAATCGACCACGAATCCTCACGAATCTTCACGAAAGGATAAGAATTAGTGTAAATTCGTGAAGATTCGTGGTAAAAATATTCACCCGACTGTAGCCAAGCGTGAATCCTCTCTGAAAGCTAACTTCCCCGGGATAAACAAAAATATCCCAAATAAAATTTGGGATATTTGGGATATTATTTGGGTTTTTGGTTTGGATAAAGTTAAGGCCTAACCACGCAAATTCTTGCACAATGAGCGAGAAAACGGGCTGCACAGGCCCTTTTGGTTCCGGTTTGTCCGGGTTAGGTTATGCCAACCGCAGTCCTGGTTCGATGTCGAGATCCCAACCGGCACGCATACCGGCTCGATAGCGATATGTCCCAGCGGCACCGATCATAGCAGCATTGTCTGTGCAGAGGATGGGCGGCAATGTCAGGACAGGAGCCTCCACGCGAGAGCGCGTTGCCGTCCGTAGCGAGGCGTTGGCAGAGACACCACCCGATAAGAGCACGGCCTGTGCATCGTTAGCTTTTGCTGCTTGTGCGGTCTTTTCGGCCAGCACTTCGACGACGGCTGCCTGAAACGATGCCGCCATATCGTCGAAAAATTGGGGCGGGCGCGGCCCGTTGAAACGTTGCCACATGCGCAATACCGCCGTCTTCAAACCGCTGAAGCTGAAATCGTAGGTCCCCGGCAGCCAGGCGCGTGGGAAATCGAACGCGCGTGCGTTTCCCCGCCGCGCAGCCTGCTCGATGGCGGGGCCACCGGGATAGCCGAGTTCCAGCAGCCGCGCAACTTTGTCGAACGCTTCCCCTGCCGCGTCGTCCAATGTACCGCCGAGATAGGTGTAGTGCCCGTGATCGTGCATCAGAATCAGCTCCGTGTGCCCGCCGGAGACGATGAGCGCCAGGACGGGGAATACGTCATCATCCTCAGGCATGCCGTTCGGCGCATCGTCGGTGTGCAGCCAGTGGGCGTATAAGTGTGCCTCAAGATGGTTCACAGGGACGAGCGGCAGCCTCTTGCCGAGTGCCGCGCCCTTGGCGAAATTTAGCCCAACGAGCAGGGAGCCGGGCAACCCCGGCCCATATGTCACGGCGATGGCGTCCAGGTCGTCCCAGCCCACGTGCGCGTCGCGGAGCGCCTGCTCGACAACGGGCGCGATGGCCTCGACGTGCGCGCGCGAGGCTAGCTCTGGAAAGATCCCGCCATACTGGGCGTGTAAATCCACCTGTGAGGCAATCACGTTAGAGAGAATGGTATGTCCATCCTCTACCACGGCAGCCGCCGTCTCATCGCACGACGTTTCAATCCCCAAAATTCGCATGATCAACCGTATCCTTTCGCTCTGTGATACCTTACAATTCCTAACCCACAACCCCTAACCCTCAACCCAAACCGGCGCGAACATCATCCACTCGTCGGGGCGTTGGCGGATGAAGTTTTCGACCTGTTCCAGAATATACCGCAGATTTACCGCCACATCCTGCTCTCGATTGCCAGTGTATTCCAATTCAAACGGCGGATTGGCGATGACTTTGTACACGCCATCCTCGAAGCGCGTCGCCAGAACGATGATGGGGCTTTGGGTCCGCAAGGGGATGCGCACGTAGCCGCTCGGCAGGTTCGCCGGCGCGCCGAAGAACATCACCGGTTCATCCTCACCGTGGATGGGATAATCCGGCCCAGTGACAACGGCTCCACCGTTCTTCAGGCGTTCCAGCGCTTCGCGCAATGCCTGGGGGCTGATGGGCGTCATGTGCGCACCGCAACGTTCCCGTAACTGGTTGAACGCTTCCACGTCGGGCGTAGGGTCGGCCAAAGAGAGCGCCTGCAAAGAGCCGGGGATGTTTTGCGCCAGGGCTATGCCACCCAAGTCGAAGTTCGACATGTGACATGCCAGAACGAACACCCCACGCCCCATCGCCAGCGCCTGCTCGAAGTGCACCGCCGTCTCCGGCGGGATGATCACCGGGGGCCGAAAATCCTGCGCGCGCGTTATCCCCCGCCCGAGATTGTAAAAGGTTTCGTAATAGCGCCGTCCCGCGTTGTAGAACAGCCGGTACAGCGTCCGGTTGAGCAGCGCCGGAGACGCAGTCTCGCCCAAGACGTGGCGCAGGTTGGCCCGCGCGGCGTGGTATATCGGCGGCTTGGTCCACGTGACAATGCGTGCCCAGAGTGTGGCAACGATGCGCCTCCCCCAGAAAGGCAAAAACTTCATAATGCGGAGCGCCAGCCGCACGAAAGTTCCGGTGGTGATTAGTTGACGTTTGCGCATAGTTTTTTCAGCCACCCTTGCGAAGGTGTGCGAACCTTCGGTTCGCCTGCACCTTCGCAAGGGTTCTGTTTTCTATATTACATCGGCACGACCAAATCGTAAGGATAATCGGTGAGATTGCAGACCTCGCCGCGCTCGTCCAACCATAGCGTATCCTCGATGCGGCAGCCCATTCCGAGGTCGGGATAATACAATCCCGGTTCGAGGGTGAAGACGTGACCCGGCGTCAGGCACACGCTGTTCCCTTCATAGTCGAAAAACGAAGGTGCTTCGTGAATGTCCAGACCCACGCCGTGCCCCAGGCCGTGGACATAGCCTGCCAGCGTCGCCGGATCGCTGCCGATGGTGGGATACCCGCGCGCTTCGAAGAAAGCGCAGGCCATTTGCTGGTAACTGCGCGTTTCCTCTCCGGCCTTGAGCGCCGCTCTCAGATGCGCCACGCAGTCCATCACGTCGCAGTACAGGTTCACTGCGGCTTCGGGCGCATATCCCAGGCAGAAGGTACGCGTCATGTCGAAGAAGTAGCCGCTCGGCTCACGCGGGTAGATGTCGAAGATGATCGTCTCGCCCAGGCGCAGCGGCATGTCGAGTGTACCATGATTATGCGGCACGCCCGCATCTCGACCTGCGGCGAAGATGAAGCCCTCCGAATCTTCCAACCCTTGCAGCGTGATGAGACGGTGAATGTGCGTGTGAACGTCGCCGACGGTGAGCGCGCGATCTTCCGTCGCGTGGCGCAGCGTCTCGTCCTTACCGACGACGTGCCCTTGCAGGAAGGTCACGGTCTGGCGCACGACTTCGGCGGTGCGACGGCCTACCTCGCGGATGCGAGCGACTTCGGCGGCGTCTTTCGTCGCGCGCGCTTCCTCGATGAGGTTGGTATCGATCTCGCCCACGATTTCGATAGCGGGCAGCGCGGCATCCAGCGCCTTGAAAAAGGCATAGGCGTTACCCTGATCGCGGTAGCCGTAGATGCCCACGCGCCCGGTCACGCCCAGGTCAGCGAAGATGGCGGCCTGGTAGGCCACGGACGCGGCTAAGACATCGCCGTCGTGTTGTTGCAACAGCTCGGCGTAGTTGTAGCGGGAGCTGAGGATCACCGGATACCCGGTAGCGGCGGCCTCTTCGCGCTCGATGGGGCTGGCGATGAGGCGTGGCGTTTCGCCGCGTTTTTTGACGAGCAGCGCTTGCGTCATACGCGCGCCGTTGAGCAAGTAGATAAGCGGTGGATTGCCCATCACCTTTCCACTCACGACAATGGCGTCTAGGTCGCGGTCTGTCATTAGGGTGTCTAGATCACGTTGCATAGGTTTTGCCTCTCACGGTTGGATGATGATGGTCGTGCCTGTCTCCAGATTCCACTTGGGTAGATTCCGGTAAGTCCCATCGACTTGATGATAGCATCGAAATGGAGGGCGGCAAGTTTAGGATGCCAATGCAGCCACACTTTTCTCGAATAGGTGGATTTGTATTTTTTCGATGATTTTGTATAATCTCACCGTACCAGCATATATTGGTTTGTGAGATTCCCCATATCATAGTGTGGCCAACTCAGGGTTCATCTAACGATCTTTGGTGTTTGAACAGACACCACTATTCTTACATAATTCAGGAGGTCACGACTATGATGTTTGTTAATACCGACGCTTGTATCAAGCTGTATCGACTGTTATGCAGGCTTATCCCTGATGCCCGGCTTGGCCAGTACGCCCC
>JBNGDO010000097.1:11189-14296 GCA_049975385.1 Anaerolineae bacterium
CCCGCAGTTTTGACAGAAATAACCAAGACCGGAAACTTGCATAGAAACAAAAACACAGTGGCGATAGCCACAAAGATGATTCCGCAGCCATCTTCCGGCGAACCACGTCCCTTGACCTCAGTTGACCAGAAGCCGCGCCCCACGACAGGGCCGCAATCCACTTTCCTTGCACATCTCGGCCTGCGCCGAGCGTGGTGGTGCATACTATCGTGGCTGGTGATCCTCTCATTGCTTTTCCAGCCGGTTGCGCCGGTGTTGGCTCATTACGCCTCCACTGCGCCTGCTACCGCCTTCCGTAAGGCATGGGCAGTTGCCGCCAGCACTCCCCGCGAGATGACGGCTGCCCCCCAGCAGACGCAACCGCCATCTCCAGGCGGCGCAGTTGTGTACCAGGGAGGTCTCGAGAATGCTGATGGCATTCCGCTGATCTCAGGGCATAAGTACTGGGTGTATATGAACTACGACAGTACGGCGTCAGCCTACATCAAAGTCACTGCTTATCAGAATGGGCAAAAGAAAGGATACTGTTATTCCCACAAAGCCGGTCACAAGAGCTGTGACTTTCACTTTACCCCCACCACGGGTGACCCTTTGAGTCTGACCGTCGAAAGCCTTTGGGCTACCCCGGAAAACGTATCGGTGCTGGTCATTGACGAAAACAGCCCTACTAACCGGCGCGTGATTTACCTAGGTGACGTCGTTGATCTCAGTGACGGCTTTGCCGTTGAGCCAGGGCATCGCTATCTGTTTTCTGCGGCTGCTTTCACCGGCCAATTCAACGTTTTTCTGGGCTACGAGTGGCCAGTTTATCCATATAAGGTTGCTGAATCATGCGGTGTCCTCTCTGCTGGTCTGCAATGCTCACGTCCGGTAGAGTACGCTTACGCTTACGAACACGACAACTTCTACATTCAGGTGACCAATGTGGCCGAGTACACCACGGGGCTTATCGCTTTGATTGACCTGGACCTACCCCCGGCAGGCGCCTCAGATATCGAACGCACCTTCGCCAAGGAACACGCCTGCGCAGCCAACAACGGTGACGCTGCCGCGGCCGACCCCGTCAGCACCCGTACCGGCAACTTTACCCACCAGGAGGTAGACGTGGCTCTCCCCACGCGCGGTTTGCCCCTGGAATTTGAGCGCTCCTACAACTCCCTCGACAGCTATAACGGCCCGCTGGGACACAATTGGACCCACAATTACGACACGCGTATCGTGGACGAAGGCGACAAGGCGACCTGGATCGCGCCGCGCGGCTCGCACTTGCCCTACACCAGGAATGGCGACGGCACCTACACTGCCGGGCCTGGCGTGCGGGCCACGTTGGTGAAGCACACCAATGGCTCCTACACCGTCACCCGGGGCGACCAGATGGCGTATCACTTCGACGCCGCCGGCCGGCTGACCACCCTGGACGATGGTCGCGGCAACGTGACGACTCTGACGTATGCCGGCGGCTATCTCACGGGCATTGTCGCCCCGGATGGGCGGGCGTTGAGCCTGACTTACGACGGCCAGGGGCGCATCACCCAGCTCACCGAGCCACTGGGCCGCACGGTGAGTTACCAGTACAGCGGCGGCAACCTGACCGCCGTGACCGACCGGCGCGGCCACACCTGGACCTATACCTACGATAGCAACGGGCGCATGACGGCGTTCTCCGATCCCCAGGGCGGCGTCGTGACCAACGTCTACGATAGCGCGGGGCGGGTGGTCACCCAACGCAATCCCCTCAATCAAGCGACCACGCTCGCTTATGATGCAGGTCAGACCGTGGTCACCGACCCCAATAACCATGCCACCACTTATGTCTACGATGCGGCAGGCTTGCTGGCCTCCGTCACCGATGACCTGGGCCACACGACATCCTACACGTACGACGACAATGGCAATGTGGCTGCCGTCACCGACCCTCTGGGCCGCACTACCGCGTTCACCTGGAACGACTGCGGGTGCAGCTACAGCAGCATCGAGGACGCCATGGGGCACACGACGACGCTGAACTACGATGCACGCAACAACCTGCTCGCCATCACCGACCCCCTGGGCCGCAGCACGCACTTCGGCTACGCGGCCGGCGATGCCCTGGCGGCCATCACCAATACCCTGGGCGCGGTGACGACCTTCACGTACGACGCCTATGGACAGATGACCTCCAGCACGAACGCGCGTGGGGAGACGACTGCGACCGCGTACGACCTCTATGGCAATATGACCGTCATCACCGACGCACTGGGTCATGCCACGCACCTGAGCTACGATCTGGCCGGGCGGCCCACGGCCGTGACCGACGCCAATGGGCACACGACGACGTTGCTCTACGATGCCGGCGACAATCTGCTCGGTACGACCAACCCCTTGAGCGGCACGACCGCGTATACCTACGACCAGGCCGGCAATCTGACCTCCGTCACCGATGCCAACGGGCATACGCAGGCGTTGGCCTACGACGCCGCCGGGCGGCTGATTACGATGACCGACGCCTTGCAGGGGCAGACCGTGTTTGCATACAACGCCGCCGGGCAGGTCATCCGCGTCACCGACGCCAAAGGCAGGGCCACGCACTTTGCCTACGACGGCGCCGGACGGCTCATCACCGCCACCGACGCCCTGAACGGGCAGACGCACTACGTCTACGATGCGGCCGGCAACGTGCTCTCCGTCACCGACCCGGCCAACGCCACCACGACTTTCCAGTACGACGCGCTCAACCGCACCGTCGCCATCACCGACGCGCTGGGGCACGCGGCCTGGTTTGGTTACAATGCGGTGGGTAACGTAACCTCGGCGCTCGACCCGACCGGCGTCCTGATCCAGTACGCTTACGACGCCCTGGATCGCCCCGTGAGCGTCACGGTTCCGGGCGTGGGACAAGTCGCGGCCTACACTTATGATCCGGTAGGCAACCTCACGGCTGTCACCGACGCCAACGGCCATGTGACCCAATACGGCTACGACGCGCTGAACCGGTTGGCGCAGGTAATCGATCCGCTCAGTCACGTGACCAGCTATGGCTACGATCCGGTAGGCAACCTGAGCGCCGTGACCGATGCCAACGCCCACACGCGCACCTATGGCTACGATGCGTTGAACCGGCTCGTCGC
>JBNGDO010000097.1:14396-19386 GCA_049975385.1 Anaerolineae bacterium
CGCGCCGTATGCCGGAACGGTGAGCTATCATTACGATGCTGCCGGCCGCCGCACTCAAACCCTCTACCCCGGTGGAGACGTGGTCACTTACACTTATAATGCTGCCGGCTGGCTGGTAGGGGTGATGGATTGGGATGGCAACAACACGACCTACTCCTATGACAACGCCGGGCGGATCCGTGCGGCGACACGCCCTAATGCCGTCCAAACCGATTATGACTACGATGTCGACGGGCGGCTGACAGAGTTGGCGCACACACGGAGCGCAGAAACACTGGCGCAGTATGACTATACCCTGGATGACGCCGGCAATCGGATTCAGGTCGCCGAGAGTGTCGTGACCCCCGTCCCTACACCCACGCCCCCGCCGGACGACCCATGCTACTGCCCGCCCGGCCAAAATTGTCTTGACGTGGAGTGTCCCACGCCGTCAAGCGTGCAAACTACAAGCATGATGCAAACGAGCGGAAGCGGCACTATGTACACGTACGATGCTCTCGACCGTCTCGTGACTGCCGATTACGCTTCCGGATTGGACTACACCTATACTTACGACAACGTAGGCAACCGCACGGCGGATGAGGCTTTTAACAACTACACGTACGATGCCGCCGACCGTCTTATCGGAGTGTTCCACTGGACCTACACCTACGATAACCGGGGCAACCTGCTCCACGACAATACCTGGGATTACAGTTACGACGGCGCGGGGCGTATGGTGCGGGCGGAGAGCCACAACCTCGTCGAACCCATCAGCGTGGAGTATACGTATAACGGTGACGGGCTGTTGGTCGCCGAGAGCGTCAACGGCGCGGTCAAGCGCTTCACCTGGGACCAGGCCCTCGACCTGCCGCAGGTACTGGCGACCTCGGACGGCGGGCGCTATCTCTACGGCCTGGACCGCCTGGGGATGGAACAGGGCGGCGCCTGGTCCTACCCGCTGCCCGACGCGCTGGGTTCCGTGCGCCAGTGGACGGACGCCGCCGGGACCGTGGTAGGGAGCCAGGCTTACACACCGTTCGGCGGGCCGATGAATCGCCAGGGCGTGTTGCCCGCGCCCTTCGGCTTTACCGGCGAGTGGACAGATGCCGCAACGGGACTACAATACCTGCGCGCGCGTTGGTACGACCCCGCCACGGGCCGCTTCACGCAGGTAGACCCATTCCCGGGACTGCTGAGCTTGCCGGGGACGCAGCATCCGTACGCCTACGCGCTCAACAATCCGCTCCGGTATACCGATCCCAGCGGGGAGTTTGTGCAAATCCTGGGGGGCGCAGCAGTCGGCGCCGCCATCGGGGCGGTGGCTGGCGGGGTGTCCTACGCGCTGCGGCATCCCGGCAAGTCGTTGGCCGAGTACATCCGGGATGCCGAGTTCCGCAAGGCTATGGGGATCGGTGCCGCGAGTGGCGCGGTGGCAGGGGCTGTGGCAACGGCAGTCCCGCTAGGGTTTGCCGCGTTGGGGCTCAAGGCGGCGACGGCGGGCGGCGCAGCGTTCATCGGCTGGGTGAGCGGTTCGCTGGCCGGGGCTGCGGGGCAGATCACGGCCAACCTGCTCACGCCCTGTACGAAGTGGCACCAGGGCGTACCGCGCGCCATGTTCTGGGGCGGTCTCGGCGGCGCGGCCTTCGGCTGGGCCGGGTGGCACGTCAGGCAGTGGTGGACAGGACAAGCGGCGAAGAGCACAACCCAACCCCTTGAGCGGCATCACCTCCTGCCGAGGCAGTTTCGATCCTACTTTGAGCGGGCCGGCCTTGATATAAACTCGTCAGACTATACCGTAGAGTTGCCACGCGATGTTCATCGTCTCAAGCCAAACGGGCTACACACCGGGCCGGAGAATTGGAATAGACTTTGGAAGAACTTTATCACAGACAATCCCGTTCCCGACCCTGATAAGATTCTACAACATCTAGATTGGATGATGGGAAGGTTTGGTCTACGATGATTTCTTTCTATGAACTGACTGATCCCAACAATCTGCGGCACTATAAGGACAGGGGATACGTCTATGGGCTTCCCGAATGGGACCGGCAATTTGGACTGGCCGAGTGGACAAATGAAATGGTGTATCCCTCCGAGCCAACCGGCTGTCCGGTTAAGCCGCTGGGGCACCAGCGGTTAATTGAGCGAGCGATGGATCTGCACATCATCTTGCCTTCACCAAGGGTAGGGGACTTTGTATGGACGTGGTACCATGACTGCTTGATCACTGACTGGGTGCGGGAGTTGTTCCAACAAGTCGGATTGACAGGGTTTGAGATCAGGCCGGTGGTGGTGGAGCAGGTCAAACGGCTGGGCAAAAGAAGCCTGGAAGAAATCCCAAGGCTGTGGGAATTGGTGGTTACCGGGAAAGGCGGGGATGCCCGTCCGGAATCGGGGATCCAGATTGTTTATCGCTGTGAGGTGTGTGGCTTTGTAGATTACTCTTCGTATAATGGGTTCTTTGTGGACGAAGAGCAGTGGGATGGGTCAGACTTTTTCACTGTCAACGGCTATCCCAAACACATACTAGTCACCGAGCGGATTAAAGACCTGATTGTAACCCATCGGCTGACCAACTGTACTCTGATTCCGGCAGAGGCAGTGCGCTGGCCGGATATGCCCCGCCCGGAAGATGTATATTTGAAGCAGGGTTAGGAGATAACAAGGCGTCATCCCCTCCCCGTTTGGCTTTGCGGGTGAGTGGACAGACGCAGCAACGGGGTCACATTACCTGCACACAAGTTTTGCGTGCGCGCTGGTACGACCCCGCCACGGGCTGTTTCACGCAGGTAGACCCGTTCCCGGGCGTGTTGAGTCTGCCGGGGACGCAGCATCCCTACGCCTACGCGCTCAATAATCCGCTCAGGTATACGGATCCCAGCGGGGAGTCGGTACTGGCAACTCTTGGTATCATTGGGGGCAGCGCGGCTGTCGCAGTTGCTGGAGAATTGCTATTCAATCAATTTCCGGCAATCGTCAGTCACTACGGCGGCTATCAGGGAGTACTAAAGGCTGTCCGCTGTGTGGGATTCGATTCCATCCTGGGAATGATCGATGGAGGGGCGGTTGTCGGGGCGATGACTAATGTCATCGTAGCCGGGCTAGTGGCTGCCGCTGCTGTTTGGGCGATCCCGATAGTTATCGCGGGCCTGCCGCTCAGTGGGTTGGGGGCGGTAGGCGTTTCGCTGGGCTTGCACTGGCTATATGGCGGGATCGCTGGCTTTATTGGTGGCATAACGGGTGCGATGGTAAAAGCTGCGATCAATAGGCAGTTTGTTGTCTATACAGCGGGAGATATTGTAGATGACTTTCGGTGGGGCGCCCGGTTTTCATTTGCTGGTGCAGCGATAGGACATTTCACTGAGTATGCCTTAACAATGCAATTCCGCAGGGAAGCTGCCGGCATTGCTGAAGCAATGTCGCAAGGTGGTGTGCCAAGTCATAGTACTGAACTGGTACGGATATCGAGACTTGCCCAAAGCGGTGTGCCACAAAATATGAACAAAGCTTTGCTGCTTCCCGCTACGGCAGATCAGAGAATCAACATTACTGTTTATCAGTTTGGCACAATTCTCGATATAATCTTGAATGACAATTATTGGAAAGACTTTTGGAACTTCATAGCAGATTAACTCGTGGCAGACCTATCATTGTGGGAATCATATGGGTGTGTTTCAAATGAGTTGGACGGGCGTAGCCTAGCCCCTAGTGGGCGCTTGTGGGCGCGTTTTTGACGCTCAAAACGGGCACAAGGCCCTAGGCTACAACTGAAATGAAACACACCCGAATCATATTCGCAATGAGTAGGAACTAGCTCTATGCGACAAGGCGCATTGCAAAGGAGAACTTTCTGTGCGAGACCGGTGTTCAATTTTGATATATTGGTTTATATTTGCATTACCAATAATGGCTATGATGGGTTTAGAGATTATTATAACCAGGCAGATTCTAGGTTCGCAATTCACCGTTTGGTGGAGCTTAACGATCCCTAAATTGATCTTTATTACAATTGTCACTCCTGTAGTAGGAACTATTCTTGGTATTCCGTTGGCTAGAATTCTGGCGCAATCCGCACCACCACTCACACTGAAAGGAAGCCTGGTAGTTTTCAGTATGACTGCGATTGGAGTCATACTCGACCTACTCTTTTCTTTGATTGTAGGTTTTACAAATGCATGTAAAACCAGCTTCCTTATCAGCTACACAATAACTATCTTACTCTTGACTTTCGCGCTATATATCGCTATTTTCTGTTTCAAGCAATAGTATTACAGAAAAATGGAGCGGTAATGGTTTTTGTTGTTGGGTAAAGGTGCTGATGTAGTAGCTTGTTCATAAACCAGGGGCAAGTATCCGCTTGCCCCTGTGGTGAAATTTACGTTCGCTGGTACGACCCCGCCACGGGCCGCTTCACGCAGGTAGACCCGTTCGCGGGCGTGCTCTCGCTGCCGGGGACGCAGCATCCCTACGCCTATGGGCTGAATAATCCGCTCAGGTATACGGATCCCAGCGGGAAATTTGTAGGAATACTGCTTACAGGCGCCGCAATTTCCGCAGGTGTAAATATAGCATATCAAATCGTAGATAATGCTGTACTTGCGCCTCCTGATAAGCGGCTGAATTTTCAACAGGCCGTAAAAGCTCTTGATTGGAATAAAGTCATTGTGGCAGGGGTAGTTGGAGCGGTCAGTGGAGGAGTCGCTGCTACCCTTGCACCTGTTGCCAATTTTGTTATGCCTACTCTAGTCTCGTGGGCGGGAGGGCCGACTCTTGGAACTTTTGTGACGCATGGCTTAATTGAAGTTGGACGTCTAGGCTTAAGTAATATTCTGGGTGAACAGGCTGGAGCACTGACTGAAGCAGTTATTTCAGAGATTAATGTTTGTACGCCGTTTAACTTGAAGCGGTTTCTGGAAACAGCGAAACAGCATGGTTTTCTGAATGAAGATAAGATAATAGTGGATGCTGCAATTGGAGGATTGTCCGGGGCCTCCTCTTTTTTGGTGGA
>JBNGDO010000098.1:0-3695 GCA_049975385.1 Anaerolineae bacterium
ACTATTTCTATCGTTTCGTTGTGGCGTTGGGGATCGGTTTTTTCGTCGGCATCCAGCGTGAATCGGTGTATGACGAGCCGGAGGGCAAGCTGTTCGCCGGGGTGCGCACATTCTCGCTGATCAGCCTGACGGGCTATGTCGCTGCACTGGCGGCGGATCAACTCGCCTCGGCATTGCCGTTTGTGGGCGTGCTGCTGGTGTTCGGTGTGTTGCTGGCGCTTGCGTATTACCAGGATCTCCTCGCGGGCAAGCCGGGTATGACGACCGAGATAGCGACGCTGATCACGTTTGCCATCGGTGCGGTGTGTTATTGGAACGAAATCCTGTTGGCAATGGCGCTTGGTGTGACGGTGACGACGCTCCTGTCGCTCAAGCCGCTGTCCCGCACGCTGTCGCACACCATCACCCGCGAGGATATCTACGCGACACTCAAATTTGCCGTTATCAGCATCATCGTCCTGCCCTTGTTGCCAAATCGCAACTTTGGCCCGGCGCAGTTCAACGTGTTCAATCCCTACAAAATCTGGCTGATGGTGGTCTTTATCTCCGGCATCAGCTTCCTGGGCTATGTGCTGATCAAAATCGTTGGGGCGCAGCGTGGGATCGGTCTGACGGGATTGCTCGGCGGGATTGCGTCGAGCACCGCCGTGACCCTGAGCTTTTCGCAACGCAGCCGCACCAACCCGGAGCTGGCGCGCCCGTTCTCGCTGGCGATTATCGTCGCGTGGACGGTGATGTTCGTGCGCGTGCTGGTGGTGGTTTTTGCGCTCAACCCGGCGCTGGCTTACCGGTTAGTATTGCCGATGACGGCGTCGTTGGTGGCGGGGTTGATTTACTGCGGCTATCTGTATCTCAGGCAGCACTCGTACGAGAAGGAAGACCTTACCTTCGTCAACCCGTTCGAGCTTGGTCCGGCGCTCAAGTTTGGTGCATTGTATGTCATGATTCTCCTCATCTCCACGGCGGCGCGCGTGTTCTTTGGCGAAACGGGCATCTACGTCTCGAGCTTCGTCTCCGGCCTGGCCGACGTGGATGCCATCGCGCTCTCGATGGTTGATCTGGTAAGTGGTCCGACGAACCTCGATCTGACCGTGGCCGCGCGCGCGGTGACGATTGCCGCGCTGTCGAACACGCTGTTCAAGGGCGTCTTTGCGCTGGTGAGCGGTTCTCCCGCGCTGCGTCGCGCCCTCTGGCCGGGGATGGCGTTGATGGTCGCAGTCGGGGTGGGGGTGATTCTGGTGTTGTAATAAACTCGTCAACCGCTACCTTCTCCTGGCCTTTCTGCTCATCGCCGCCGTCGGAGCTTTTCCAACCGGCTGGACGATGTGTGCGGGATCCATACTTTGCTTCGCCATACGGCTTACGCGTTGCACGGGTATGAGCAAGATGATGGCCATCAGCGGCAATAGCGCGCCACCGATAAGCGTGAGGGTTGTCCCCAGCCCCTGGATGGCATAGCCTGTACAGATGAATCCGATGGTAGCCCCAATCGAGCCTCCAGTATTATAAAGCGACAGTCCCCGGCCCAAGGATTCTGGGGCTAAGCGATCGGTCGCCATGGCTTGTCCAACCGGGCCGCCAATTGTGGCTGACAGTTGGCCCACCGAAACTGCAATCCAAAAGTGCCACAACGAGGTTGACAGGGAGAGGATTGCCAGGCCAGCCGCCGACGTCAGGTAACAGAGGATCAGAAATTGCTTGCGTCCCAACCGGTCGGACAGCGAGCCGACCCATAAGGGGACCGGCAAGGTGACCAGGGCCGCGATCGCGCCCGTGCTCGAGATGGCGGTGGCCGTAAAGCCTGAAAAGTCCATACGCAATGAGCGGCCCAATATACTCACAAAACCGGCTGCCGCGCCAATCAGATTAGCGACAAACAGCAGATAAAAATCTTTGCTCAAACGTGTCTTCGGCTGTGTCGCGGGCGTCTGGCCGGATTGTGACGCTGTGAGCGGTTTGTCTTGCACGAAAAGCACGGCAACTAACACCGGCACCCAAAAGAGCGAAAGCAAGGCGAACATCGTGGTGTATCCCCAGGCATCGACGAGGGGACCGGTGATCATCCCCCCGGTTAAGGTCCCGGCGCCCATCGCCAGCGTCAGAAATCCAAAGGCCTGGCCCCGTTTCTCGTTTCCGGCAAAGAGTCCCACCAGAATATTGACCGAAGACAAGCCGACGCCGCCCAGGAACCAGAGGAGTGCGGTCAGCGTGATCAACGTCCACATTGCGGCTACGTACCCCAGAGCCACCGTCACGGGGATACCCAGCAGCCCCGCCAACGCCAACCACCACCGCCTGCGCCCGAATCTGTCGGACAGCCAGCCTGCGAAAAAGGTCCCCGCCGCCAGGGCGATGTAGCAGAAAGCGAGATAATAGCCGGTCACGACCGGGGGCGCGCCCAGTTGCGCTGCATAAACGGGCAACAAAGGCAGCGCGCCGGTGCCGACGACAAAGATGGCGAAATTGCTGAGGCACAGGGCAAAAAGTTGTTTCTTGGTCATGCTATCTCCTTAGGCTGGGGCCACAGCCGCGCAGCGCGGCGCCAGGTGCGCGGCTGTGACGTGAGGGACACTCTTTTGAACTTCAATGCCTAAAGCATCCTCAGCAAGGGCCGAAAATCACTGGGACAGACGCCGTCCGCCCATCTGTTGTGGCGCTTTACTTACCTGCTAGCCGTTTCACTACAGGGGCGAACTCTTCCATTGCCCACACCACAATGTAGGAAAAACCGTAGCATTCTCGTCGCGCCTGTAAATCTTCCACGATTTGATCCACAGTACCGATGAGCGCCGAGGGAGATTCCAAGACTTGTTCTACACTAAGTATACTCTCTGGAACGTTCCATTTCTGCAGCATTTGTTCGGCAGCTTGGTGTCGCTTCTCCGTGATGGCAACCAACGGAACTAGAATATTTAAAGTCAAGTCGTCAAAGCGCGGTCCTGCCGTCTGCCGCACCCATGCCACCTTTTGCGCGGCAGCCTCTGCTGTGAGACTGCCAAAATCCAATCCACCTGCAGCTGTTGTTTTGGCATTCACACTTACAATGTCCGCTTCCCGGGCCGCCAGTGATAACGTCCGCTGACTACCTCCCCCCAGCATAAGCGGGGGGTAAGGGCGCTGAATCGATTTGGGAGTACCCTTCAGGTTACGTACTGTGTAGTACTTTCCGGTGAAAGTGAAAGGACCCTCCGCAAAAAAACCTTTGATGATCTGCACTGCTTCTGTCAGGCGGCTGACCCGTACGCCAGGGCGGTCCAGCGGAATGCCCGACATCTCATAGTCGCTATGCAGCCAGCCCGTGCCCAAGCCAAGATCGAACCGGCCCTCGGAGAGCCTATCGATGGTCGCCGCTTCTCGGGCCAGATACACGGGATGGCGGAAATCGTTGCCGAAGACAAAACTGCCCACGCGCAATGTCGTCGTCGCATCTGCAGCGGCGACCAACGCGGCAAAAGGCGCAAACGGGACATGGAGATGATCGGAAACCAGCAAGGTGTCATAGCCAAATGCTTCTGCTTGCCGGGCTTTGTCAATCCAAGCCTCCCGTGATGGTGCGGAGGTATTCAATCCAAACCGAAATGGATGTTGTTTACCCATTGAAGTCCTCCTTATTTGCTGCAAAATTATCCTTAATACCACGGCAAATGGTTTTAGCGAATGATGTCACACCGCCTAACATGGCAATTTCCGGATAG
>JBNGDO010000098.1:3795-19133 GCA_049975385.1 Anaerolineae bacterium
GGCCCCACATAACTTCTCGGAAGGTTTGCACCATGCCCACGAATTAAGCGTCACAGCCGCGCAGCGCGGCGCCAGGTGCGCGGCTGTGACGTTCGGCTACTATGGTAGTGGCGCGTATAACTCGATTTGGACACTCTCAATGACCAGAGCGCCCTCTGCTCCGAGGGCTTGCCACTCTGGGTCTGCGTGGGCCTTCTCATACGCCGCTTCCATGGCCGCCATACTCTCCCATTGGCGTTCGATGATATGGGTGTTTATGTTATGGCCTCCAAAATAGCAGCGATAACGCCGCTTGGCGGGAAATCCCAGGGCACTCTCAACAGCGTCGAATTTCTTTTCGAGCGCTTCCAGTTCTTCCCACTTGTCGGGACGGAGCTGTTGGACATGTCGTTCTACCAAAATCATCGCAATACCTCCTTACTTGTGAAACAGACTATTCAAACAGGCGCCAGATTTCGTTCGTGCCGCCTGACTCGGTGAGAGAGAACTACTTTACATCCTCGTTTTATGACAGCGGTTCGCGCTTCCATAAAGGTGACCTGCACCAAGCATTATGTGTTTATTTTATCACACGACTATCATGAGAACGTCATGACAGCATCATGAAAGCCAAAATATCCTTGTTTTCGCTTACAAATTACGCTATAATGGTAGTTGTAAGTGCTCTCAAGCGTGACAAAGGAGGTTCCCCTATGGCGCGACTGGCTATTCTATCGCTAGGCGCGCTGCATATCACCCTCGACGATATGCCACTCACCGCCTTTGACTCCGACAAAGCCCGCGCCTTGTTAGTCTATCTGGCGGTTGAGTCGCACTGTGAGCACCGGCGTGAATTCCTGGCCGAGTTATTCTGGCCCGAGTCTCCCAAAGATCGCGCGCACCACACGTTGAGCCAGGTTCTCTACAATGTGCGTCTGGTTATTGGTGACCGCCGCACCGGTCAATCGCCGCCTTTTCTAGATGTGACCCGGAAAGCCCTCCGTTTCAACCGCGCCAGTGACTACTGGCTGGACGTCGAGCTGTTCGCTGCGCTACCCCGTTCAGGCACGCAGCAGGCGCTCGAACGCTGCGAACAGGCCATCACCGTGTACCGCGGGTACTTCCTGGCGGAGCTTTCTATCGATGACAGTCCGATGTTTGAGGAATGGTTGATGCTGCAACGTGGGCGTTGGCGCCGCACGGCTGTCGAGACGCTTAACCGGTTGATTGAGGGCTACACCAACCTGTACGATTACGATAAGGCATTGCACTACGCCTGGAAGCAGTTAGATTTCGACCCGTGGCGTGAAGATGCCCACCGCCAGGTCATGCGCTTGTTGACCCTGAGCGGGCAGCGCACCGCTGCTTTGATTCAGTACGAAGTTTGTTGTCAAACGCTGATGCAGGAATTCGGGGTAGAACCGGAGGCCGAGACAGTTGCGATGTACCAAGCAATCAAAGTTGGGGCAATAGCGTCTGAGCACAGACAACAATCTGATGCGAGGAGCATCCTATGACGAGGCGATCGAACTATGATATGCGTTACCTGACCTCCGCTTTGCTGCTCGTCGCAGTCGTTGCCGCTTTTCTTACCGGCTGGCTGTCCGATGCGTGGGGAATCAACACTTTCATCGTTCATACCTACGCAGGATACGCGATGGCAGTTTTGGCGCTCATTCACACGCTGTTGGAATGGCCCCGCTTGTGGGCTTATGCGCGCTCACGTTTGCAACCTCGCGGTGCATCAGCTACCCGGCGTGACACACCTGCTGCAACGGAGGCAGCGGAAGATACACCCGCTGCCACAGGCGCTGCGCCTTCATCCGCCGTACCGGAAAAAGCCAAACGCTTCTTGAGCCGGCGCGACCTCCTGAGCGCGCTTCTCGGCGGCGCGGGCGGCCTGATATTGGGATGGCGATTGGGTACACCAGCGGCCCAGCCGGAAGAGGCCGATCTGGGGATGCAGTATCACGCCTGGAGCAAGCCGGGCGTCCCCAATCCACTGGCCCCGCTTCTCGACTGGGGACAACGTCCGCCGCAGTACAAGGTCTATCCCGATGCGCCGCGCATCCCGTTGCCTGATCCCGGAGATGCGCGCGGCCTGTCCCTCGAAGACGCCATCCGGCAGCGGCGTTCGGTTCGCACGTACACCGGAGCGTCGATGACGCGGGAGGCGCTTTCCCGACTGCTCTTCCACACCGGCGGGATCACCGCCGAGCAATGGAGTACAGGCTTGCGGGCTGCGCCATCCGCCGGAGCACTTTATCCCATCGAAACCTACGTTCTGGCCCATCGCGTTGAGGGATTGGATGCGGGCGTGTATCATTATGCGGTGCAGGATCACGCGCTGGCGCAAGTGCGCGCCGGAGACGTGCGCAATGAGATCGTGCGCGCAGGTATTTTGCAAAACTTCCTGGGCGAAGCTAACGTCGTGTTGGTCCTGACCTCCATCTTCCAACGCCTGCGCTGGAAATACCGCGAGCGCACGTATCGCTATGCCTTGCTGGAAGCCGGCCACATCGGCCAGAACGTCTACCTGGCGGCGACGTCGCTGGGGATGGGCGCGTGCGCGGTTGGCGCGTTCAACGACGACGCGGTCAACGCGCTGGTGGGGGTGGAAGGCGTGGAGGAGGCGGCGTTGTACGTGCTCGCTGTCGGAGCACAGGCTACGGTTTGAGCATCAGCGGCAGATAGACGCGCGTGCCGCCCACCAGTAGCTCGACCGAGATGCCGGTGGTCGCCCCGCCGCCGCTGCCGGTGATGGGTATCGTGTACCGCAGACCGGGCAGGAGCACCGACCCGGCGTGGGTATCGGTGACAGTCAGCGTGGCGACGCCGCCCGGCGCGACGACCGCCGGGTCCAGGGCGAGGATTAGGCTGGGCGAGGGGCTGGCAACGGTCAGCGTGACAGCGTGCGACAGGTCCGGCGGGTAGAGGCGCAGGGCATAATGCGCCGTGCCGCCGGGATCTATGGCCTGAGCCGTTGGCGTGGGCAGGACGGCAAAGCCCGCCTCGTAGCGTCCGATGTCAAAAGCCGCACCCCAATGATAGTCGTCCACGTCAAAGGCGTCGAGCAGCGCCGCCAGCGAGGCCGGAAGCGCGGCGGTGCCGCCGTCGATGGCGCTGCCGGCAGTGGTGATGTGGAAGTCGGGCCAGGAGCCGTCGTGGAGATCGTGGTCGTCGAGGTCATAGTCCCAAAAGCCGGGATCGCCCGCCACGCCGTGATCCTCCCACGGGGTATTGGTCCGCACCTCATCCAGCGTCTGCTGCGGTTCCCACGATGTGCCGCTCCTGCTGACCTGGCGGATCACCATCGGGCCGGCGTGCCACATCCCGCCCCAACCGTTGGCGTGATATAAGTTGTGGTCGATGGTCATGTTTTGCGTCCGCCCCGTCGCATAGCCCACGGTCATCCCGAAAGCTTCGTTGTTGACGAGGATGTTGTTGAACACCCGAGTGTCTACGCTGCCGTGGGTGTCGTAGCTCGATCCGAGGGCGAACCCGTAGAGCGCGTTGGCGGCGACGTTGTTGGCATAGATCATCGGCCCATCGCGCCACATGCCGGAGAACATATAGCCGGTGTAGGCGTTGTTGTACGCCACGTTCCGGTAGGCGTGGATGCCGCTGGCGTGATCGACGTACAGGCCAAATGCGCCCATCCCGCGCACCGGACTCTCCTCCCCGCCGGCCCACCGCCCCCGCTTTTCAGAGACGTAGGTCCAGCCAAAGCTGTCGCGGAAAATGTTGCCGGTGATGAGAAAATCGCGAAAGACGTGGTTATCGGGTGGCGACCCCCAAATCTTAAGCCCGCCACAGTCGGTGGTGAGCTGGCAGGCTTTTTCGAACACGTTGTCTTTCACCAGGATCTCACCGGTCTTGATCTCGTCCGGCGTAAAGCCATACGTCATGGGCGACTGGATGACCGACCGTGAAAACTGGACGCCGTTGTGGGCGACGTGATGCACGTGATTGCCCTCAAAGCGGAGCTTGTTGGTGAAAGAGAACGACGCTCCGATGGCATTGTCGCCGTCGGTGCGAAAACCAAGATGGTGCATCTCGTTGTCCCGAATAACAGTGTTCCGCACGCCGGAACGGGTAAAGGCATCGGGGTCCGCGCTATTCTCCCACCAGTCAATCAGCTGGATGGCGAGAGAGTCCACATACGCGATCTCCGATTTTTCTAGTGTAAAGCCGTCGATGACGTTGCCTGCCGGCGCGTCGGCGCGCACCGACTGTTCGATGTAGAGGCCCCAATTGGCGTAGCGCAAGGTGGCGTTGCGGACGACGTCGTCGTAGGCTTTGTGCGTCTCCCAGTTCGCCAGGTAGATCGCGCTGCCGTTGAGGAATTCGACCGTCAACCCGTCCAGGACGGTGTAGGAACGGTTGCGCAGGCTAAAGCCATTGTCGCGCCGGGAAATCTCGATGTTTTGGGTAGCCGGATTCCCGGCCGACGGCGGCCACAGGTAGAGTCGCCCGCTCGCGTCGTCGTACCACCACTCGCCGGGCGTATCGAGCAGATAAGGCTTGTTCTCGACGTAATACTTGCTTCCCCAGCCCAGTCCGGGGTTGCCGGAGCCGCCGTCGTGCTCGCAGACGCGATCCACGGTAATGCGCCCCGCCCCGGTGTCGTGCGCCGTGATGGTGCGCCGGTAGACGTAATGGCCCTGGAGTGTGTCGATGGCGATCATCGTCGCGCCGGTCAGATTGCCCAGCGTGGTCAGGTTGCCTGCCTCGACGCCGATAGGCTCGGCGTCGTTTGTGCGGTCGGTCAACTGCGTCATCGAACGCTGCGGCAAGTCGCAGTTGGGGTCGGCATCGGTGGCCGGGTCGCAAGCGGCCGGGGCAGAGCCGCCGTCAGCCGCCCACCAGAACTCGTGATGCTTCCACTCGGTGTCCACGTGCCAATCAGGCTCGCGGGCCAGCGGCAGCCTGGTCCCCCCCTCTGTCCCCCCCTGTGGGGGGGATGAAAGGGGGGGGATTTCCATAACGAAACGGGGCGCACCGTCCATCTCCCAGGTCGAGAGGTCGGCGTAGTAGATGCCGGTGGGGTCCATGCCGGGCGGCAGGCCGATGGTGTTGGCCGCCAGTTGCGTCCAGACCAGCGACGACGAAGGCTCCGAGCCACGGATGATCGCCGTGCCGGGGCCGTTCTCGGCGCGGTAGAGGGCCGGCTCGGCGGCGCTGCCGTTCAGCGCCGGGTACACCGTCTCGCGGTAGACCCCGGGCAGAATGTGTACCGTGGTGCCCGGCCCGGCCAGGTCGGCCGCTTTTTGGATGCTCCGAAAAGCCGTCCCAGAGGTCAGGCCATCGTGCGCGTCGTCGCCATTGACCGCGTCCACCCACAGGTCGTCGACGCGCGGCACCTGAAAGGCCACGTCGTCCAGGCGGATCGAGCCGCTGGGGGTACTGCCGGAGTTCTCGCTCACCTTGCCCAGCTCGATCACGTCGCCGGAGGGATCGTCGTGAACGACGCCGGTGGTAATCTGGCGCACCAGCACATCGTCAACCCACACGGCGACCCACGAATCGATGCGATAGCCCAGCGTGATCTTTTGCCAGCCGTCCGCCAGGTCGAACTGGCCGTCCTCGTAATCGTAGAAATAGCCGCCGGCTTTGGGCCAGGCAATGTAACCCTGGTAGCCCTGCCCGGCGGGCCGGCGCACGCAGAACTCGACCAATGGCGGCCACCATGCGTCGTGCGAGCTGCGGACGCGCGCCACGCGCAGCGACGTCCCCGGCGGCCAGTAGTTGGGGGGCGGTTCGGGAAGGCTAACGTCGTTGGGATTGAACCAGAAAGTGAGATAGCCTTCCACCGCATAGGCCACGCGAGACTGGTAGATGTAGGCAGCGTCCGCGCTGACGGCGACCGACAGCCCGGTCGAGCCGTTCCGCCCGCCGCCGGGCGTCAGGCTCAGGCTGCCCGGCGCGACGGTCTGCCAGGTGTCCAGGCTGCCGCTCTCAAAGTCGTCGGCGATAATGTCCCACGCCGGCGGGATGGCGGAGTCGGCCAGCGCCACCGGCTGGAACGACAAAACACCGATTGCCAGGGTCAGTCCAAGCAGTGCGTTGACTTTTCGATAGCGTCGAGTTTTTCTTCGCATCCTATTCCTCCGGTAACCCCGCGTTGCATAAATCCAGAACTCGCAAAACTGCCCGTCCCCGGCCTCGGGGGCGGGCGCGAAAATACCCAGGCAGTCATTTTGGGGCAGGCGAAGCCCGCCTCAAAATAGTCTGTTTCTTTAGTCCACCCGCACGCGCGTCAGGACGACGGTTTTGGCGGGCATCTGGCCCCTCTCCCAGACGATGGGCAAGTGCTCCAGCTTGCCTTCATCGTTCACGCGGTAGATCGCCAGTTGCAGGTTGTAGACACCCGGTGTGACGTCGGCGGCGATGTTGAGCGCGCGTGGCTCGTCGATGCGCTGTCCTACCTGCCATGAGGATGTCGGCGCTGCACCATCGAGCGGCCAGGCATCGGATTGGGCGGCTTTGTTCCACTGCACGTCGATGAGCTGCACGGAGATGGTGTAGTCGCCGTCGATAGGCTTTGTGCAGCGCCAGTGTAGCGTTGCTTGCAGCGTCTCGCCGCGCGTCACGACCACATCGCTTAGATCGTAGCCGGTGAGCACGATACCTTTGCCGAAATAGACCTCTGTCGATTCTGTTGCCTCGTTTAGCCACACGTCGCCAAAGGTTACGATGTCGCCCGCTGGCATAACGGTGAAGGGGGCATCAGCCTGCACCGGCAGCCGCGTGCCTGTGGCAGTCTCGTACATTCCCACTGCGAACGTCAGACTGTCGGGTGCGTAGGCCAGCGGGGAGATGGCGATTTCGTAGTGCTCGATCCAGGTGTGGCCTGGCTCCAACCACGTTGTGGAGAGCAGGCCGCGTCCGGGGAACGTGTCGCGTTGCGCGATGATGCGCTCGCCCTCACCCAAAACGTGGATGAAAAGGCTGTGGTCGGCGGCGGTAGGCGCAAGGACAGTCCACTGCAATGTCAGACCAATGCTGTCGCCGGGTGTGGTGCTGCGTTCGTCGATCACAAAGCCAGTCAATCGCAGGACATCGCCGAAATCCGCGCGCAAGGGCGGGGTGGTCAGCGTGGCGCGCGTTGCTCGCGGTGGCGTGTACGCTGGGACGATCCACGCGGGCAAGGCGATGAGGCACAAGACGAACAGGAAAGCGGCGAGGATTTTGGATTTCAGGTTTGTGATTTTGGAGATACGTGATGCGTGATGCGTGATGCGTAACTTTGAACTTTCAACTTTCAACTTGAAGCTTATTGGCAACGCCAACGCCAGCGACCACATCGGTATTGCGGAGAAGATAAGGCGGCCTTGTGAAGACCAGGTGATCGTTGCCCAGCGAATCCACGAGACGAAGACGGCGACGGGCCAGGCCCAGGCCAGGGCGCGTGCCGCGGTCAGCGTGTCCCACGCGAAAGGCCACACGTTGGGGATTTTCGATTGTGGATTTTCGATTGTGGACTTATCGCCCACAACCCAAACCCCAAAACGCACAACCGCATTTATCCCTGCGAGGGCGGCGAAGAGATTGAGCACGGTGTAAATCCACGTCGGCATTGCGACGTTGAGGCCACCGAAGTTGCCCCAATACCCGGCAGCGAAGGCAGAACGTTCAGCCCAGAGCTGCGCCAGGTCTGCCGTCACGTCGCGCGTGCCGAGTACGGCGTAGAAAGCGTTAAATCCGAGCCAGTCACCGTAGAGCCTGACGTTGCGCACGAACCACCAGCCTGATATAGCGAGAGCGGGCAGTAGGACAAGGGCGAGGTTGCAAATGGCTGATTTGACGATTTGCTGATTTGCTGATTTGATCTTCCCCCAGGTTTCCCAAGCGATGGTCGCAGCGGCGAACGGTAACAGCGCAATCGCACTTGCCTTCGTCAGCAACCCTAGCCCGATCACCACGCCCAACAGAACATGACGCAGGATGCACAATTCATGATTCATGATTCTTGATTCTTGCCTCCTGCCTCCTGCCCCCTGCCCCTTTACCAACCGAACCATCAGCAATAACGCCAGCGAGCATAGCGGGACGACCAGGTTGTCGTTGTTCACCGAGGCGCTGACGAACAGGTACATCGGTGTGAAGGCATGGATGGCGGCAGCGATTAGGGCGAGTTGCGGCCGTTCGGGAAACAATTCGCGAACGAGTGCCCAGGTGAGGTAGACGGCCCACGTTCCCAGGAGCACGGAGAAGATGCGCGCAATGTGGATCGCCAGCACCGCGCCGCGCCAGGGGAAGCGTTCCAGCGCGGGGTTGTGCACCACCAAATTAGGATTGCTGTTGTCGGGCATGACCTCGCCGGCGGCCACGTGCGGGTTGAGATGGCGGACGGTGTCCAGGTCATAGGGAGCTGCCGTAGGCGAAGTGTCGATCCAGGCGGTGAGGGCGGCAGCCAGCGCGTAGTAGAGCGGCGGCTGGCTGGCTTCCTGGCGCCACGGGCCGCTGGATGCGCCGGGGTCGAGCGGCTGCACCGGCAGCGTCCACTCGCGCGCCAGATGTTCGACCATCGGGTAGTGCCACACTTCGTCCGAGGCCTCGAAGATGGGGACGACGGCGCTGTAGGCAAGGCTGAGGAGGATGAAGCTGATCAGCAGCAGAATTAAGGCGGTGCGCATACAGTTCTTAGTGCTCAGTCGCGAAATTCACTAGCTCTGCCTTGAACCGCGTCCATATTTTGGGCATCTGTTCTACTAGGGGCATTAACTGCGCTTTGTCTAACATAGTGCCATAGCCATGTACGAAAAAATGACGGAAGCCGCGGTAGGCATCCAGTTCTTCGGACAAAGCCTGGGTGATGATGTTATGTTCGACCGCTAAATCCAGCAAATCTTTGTGTGAAGAAGCGGAACTTGGCAGTGATATCGCCAGATGACGTAGGGCGCGCTTAAGCAAGTTTTCCATACCGCTGTAGATATTGTGCAAAAAGGTTGCCATTGCGGATAATTCAATCAGAGTTATCTGTGATCGATCTTGTGCTTCCTGTAATGCTGCTAGTGTTCGGAGAATATGTTCCTCCTCCAGGGCTATCTCTTGTGCAAAACTAGCCATACAGTTTGACCCCCTCTTTTTCAATTATATCCGCAAACCGCGAGCGTTTTGACAAATCTACAACGTCGACCGAGCGGGATAACTTGCGCAACAATTCCCCGTAGAATTTGAAGAACAACATAGGCGGCACGCCTTTTACACCTAAATCAATGTCACGATACTGATCGCCTGCCAAGCTTGAACCAAACAAATACAACTCCGTCGCACCATATTTGTGCGCGCATGTTAAAATTACTTTCCTTTCTGCATCGCTCAACATAACTCTCCTTTCTCTCGCTTGCCGTTATCCTACGTGGGGGCAGTCTGACTGTTTACCAGCGTGCGGAAAAACTCCGCCGTGCGCGCGGCGATGCGCTCCCAGGAGAACTCGCGCGATAACTGAGCGGCCTGCTGGCCGATGTCAGCGCGCATGTGTGGCTCCATCCACAGGAGGCGCAGGGCATTGGTGAGTGCCGTGACGTTTTCTGGGGGGATAAGCATCACGTTCTTCCCGTGTTGCAGCTGTGGTGTTTCCGTTTGCGGCGTGGTGGTGACGATGGCATTGCCGTGGGCTAGCGCTGCGTGGAGCGTCCCGTGTCGCATGCTTGCACCGCTGCGATAGGGGAGGGCGCATACGTCTACGGCAAGGAGCGCAGCAGAAACTTCGGCGGGGGTGGTGTAGCCGGTGCGCTGTACGTGCGCGCCGAGACCCTGCTCTTCGATAAGTGCATCGATCTCATCGGCATAGCGCGCGTTGGTACTGTCACTCGATCCCGTCCGCCCGCCGATGAAGAGCAAATGCGCTGGTAGTCCGGCTGTGATCAGTTGACCGAGGGCCTCAATCAACGTTTCGACGCCTTTGCCACGATTCAAGAAGCCAAAAAAGCCGATGAGCATATCGTTGGGATAGATGCCGTGGGCGGCACGCCACGCTGCGCGATCATAACCGGCGGGTGGCTGCGGCGCGATGTTGCTGCCAATGGGGATCAGGCGCGTCGGCGGAAGCGAGCGTTCCATAGCGGTCGTGAGCGCCGTATAGTCATCGCCATTGGTGACGATGACGCCGTCGGCGTGCTGGGCTAACTGCCGCACGGACCACTGGCGCAGCGGTCCGGCCTTGGGGAATAGATAGGGCGGTAGCAGATCGTGATACGTGACCACGATAGGGGCAGTGAGGTGCCGCTTCTGCGCGCGAGGGTAAAAGTTGATTCCGCCGCGCATGTGGTAAGCTGCGGCCTGGTACTGGATATTCACTACATCGAGTGTTAGCTTATTGACCCAGTTGGTGATGTCCTTGTGTGCTTTCCGCCCCCAGTCGTAGATGTCCCTGTAAACCGTCATTCCCATTTCTTCGATAGGACTGTCTTGGCGGTCGTCCATCCGCGTGGTGAGGATGTGAATCTCGTGTTTGGCCGCGTGCAGTGCTGTCCCGAGTGTACGGGTAAAGTCCCCCACACCGCCTTCTAGGGGAGGGTATTCTCCAGTGATTATCCCAATGCGCATGCCAGTTTCTCCCAAGAATTAGAAATTAGAAATGTGAAATGAGGAATTGTGTGCTGTTTGCTCATTCTTTCCTTTGCTCATTCTGTAACCGTTATTGTAAACGGTAAACGGAAAAAGTCACCTGCGCCGCCATCAATGATGGGCAGGCGTGTCAGCGTTGGTAGGTAGTAAAGGCCCACCTCTGCTGTGTACGTGCCCGGCGGTGCGTCTGCCGGGATTTCGATTGGGCGATGGTCGGCTACAATTTCACCAGGTAGCCAGCAGGAAGTGGGGAGCGTGTTTGCGGCGGGCATACTGTCGTTCTGTGTTCGTAATACGCCGTCTGCATCGGTGAGATGTGCGAAGACAGTGTAGGGCAGATCGGGACGTTCCTGCGCCTGCCAGTATAGGGTGAGGTCGACCATCCCTCCCGGTGTCGTTTGCAGTGATTCCACAGCATAGCCCACAAGTCGGATGTCCTGGTCGAATGCCACCTGCAGTGGCGTAGCGACCGCCGGATTTCCGGGCTGGCGCGGTGTATAACTCGGCATGCCGGTGGGACTGACGCGTAGAAAGAGCGTCATCCATAGGCATTGTAATGCCATCAGTCCCACCAACAGGGGGTAGCCCTGTCCGTTTTTCTTCTCTGCCAGCCACAGGATCGCGGCGAGGACGACGATGGGCATCCAGGGAAGCCACATGCGTCCAACCTCACCCCGCACGACGCCGGAGAAATTAAGCGCCAGAACGACGCCCGAGACGGTCAACGCAGGCAACGCGATCCGGCGGCTTTGTCCGCGGATCACGTTTAGCCATGCCTGCACGCTTTGCACCACAAAGAGAACGCCTGCCGGGATTCCCGCGAATGCTACGAGATCGTAGAGGTTGTAGAAGATCCAGGGCCAATACGTGCGTCCCAGGTTTAGGTGGGTTTCCAACGTGGTCGCAAAAATAGCCCAGACGGAGATGCCTGTTAGCACTTCGTATATACCCCAGATCGTGTATCCGCCGAGTAGTAAAGCTAACCAGGATTTCCAGGCCTTCAGCACCGCGGTGGGACTTTTCTGCCACAAGTACATCGCTGCGTAGATGGCGACGGCTGGGGCAAGGGTGGCGTTCCCAAAGCTGAGGAAGGAAGCCACTGAGACGACGAAACCAGCAAGAAACCACCAGCGGACTTGCCCTGTATCCAGCCCGCGATGTAGCCAGGCAAAGGCGAGGACGGCGAAAAGCGGGTAGACGCCGTCCCACCGCATCGTGAACAGGCTCAGTGCGGGGATAAAGCTGAAGAGCAGGGCTGCACGCCAGCCGGTGCGGGCATCACGCAGACGCTTGCCCCACGCATGGAGTGGAAAGATCGTCAATCCGCTGAACAGCAGCGTGATCATTTGCCCAACTGCCGCTGCGATCTGGGAATCTTGCAAGGTGACGAAGGCCAGATCGGCGCAGTTGTAGCCGCGCAGGCTGTGCGCGATGCTATGCCCCAGGGTGGGAAAAAACTCGAAAACTTTTCGCCACATCCACAGGTACACGATGTTGCCTGGTGGATGTACAGGAAGATGCACAAAGACACCGCTTGTCGCACGCATTTGATCCGGGTAGTGGCGTAGATAGGACCCGATGGCGTCGATCGAAATCGCCGCTTGCCAAAATCCATTGTGCGGCCCGATGGTGCGATACAGGTAATATTCAAGGGGATAGCGATAATGGATGTATTTGAGAGCGACTTGCAAGAGCGGGATTAAGATCGCCAGGGCGATCAAAACGGCGGTTTTGTGTCGTTGCGACAGGGTCTCCCACTTCTTGTCGTACCAGATACCGGCGCCGCAGAGCAGCGCCAGCAACGCCAGACTCGGCCACCAGCGCGGTATGGTGGATGTGGCGGGTGGTCGTCCAGACCACGTCCATTGACCAGGCACACCGAAGAACGCTTCTGAAGGACGTACTGCCAGGATGACGAGGTAGATCAGGGTGAGTGCCATCACCCATATCAAGGGTTTTTTGCGGATTCGAGCTAGCAACGTCATCAAAACTCATTCACCCGTTGACTCAAGGATGATGTCTTGTAACCAAACTAGATTGTGTTCGCTGAAAGGGCCTTCGCTTATCACTGTCAGCCTTTCAAGATCGGGATAAGTATACATTCCGGTCAATAGATGATACTCTCCAGGCGCAGCATCGGCGGGGATTGCTAGGGTGGCGATGTGTGTGAAGATGCTTCTCTCTTTCCAAGCTGTTGTGGGATATAGTCTACCTAGGGGGGGCGCATCGAACTGGCTTACCAAGGTTTGGTCGGGTCCTAAGAGATGCGTGAAGATGACGTAATCCTTGGAGATGGGAGCGTATGCCCGCCAATACAACACTACGTCAATTTGCTGTCCTGGCACGGCGTTGCCGTGTAGATCGTATCCCAACAACTCGATGCCATCGCCTAATGTTGTATCGACAGCATACGTGCCCGGTGCCCTTTCCGCACGTTCGAATCGGATGTCCTGGAACAAGACGCTCAAGCACCGTGATTCGGTTAGATAAGGATCACATTCGGCTCCGGCAGCGCGTGCTATTCCACTGCAGCGTGGATCACCATAGATCGTCTCGCATCCGACCGTTGGACGGAAGTGAATCAGGTTTTGTCCGGCGTTGAGTGTAATCAATGCTGTA
Source organism: Anaerolineae bacterium (assembly GCA_049975385.1). Taxonomy (GTDB): domain Bacteria; phylum Chloroflexota; class Anaerolineae; order B4-G1; family SLSP01; genus DSWT01. The sequence goes on from JBNGDO010000098.1 coordinate 16,969, forward strand.
CTGTACGTGATAGCGTCACCGATGAGGATACCCGGTGTGGGTTCACCATTGACTTCAATTTCAAGCTGTTGGATAGTGTTCAAAGGGAGTGCGGTGAAATGTAGCGCCCCTTTTTGTTTTTCGGGAGAGTAGAGATATAGGTCTGCAGATTCATAAATCCAACGCGCCGGGCGTCCGTTCCAGGTTTCTACATCACCCCACTGCTCCTCTGGGAGGATGTAGGTCAGTTCGTCAAGTGGAAGTGACTCAATAGGGACTTGATACACGCTTATCCCATCACTATGACCAAGGGGGTGGCCGAAAGCCTCGACGAAGAGATTATTGTATGCGGTGGGATTCTTAACGTAATGTGCGAAGAGCGCCACATAGCCTACGCTTTCGGTTTGTGCGATGGCTGTGCGCGAGGCCACTGAAGGTGGGGGAATGATGTCCGCTTCGGGCATAGGGCGCAGAAGTCCGTCGAGGTATTCATCGGCGACCGGGTGTTCTTGCGGCAGATTGCGCTGGACCCAACCATCGAAAATCGGATGTTGGTGTAGGGTTTGGTAGTATAATGAGAGTTCGCGGGTATGCCAGTCTGACAAAGGGACACTAAACACCGGTGCATGATCCGGGATCTGGGTCAAGGCAGCAAAACCTTCCGGGGTGGCTAGCGGGGTAGTGCGCGCTGGCCATAAGGCGATGAATTCAATTAGTGTGAGTACGCACAGACCTGTAGCGCAGATGTAACGCCTGTGTGAGCGCAAGCGTGTCGCCAGCCAGGCTATGCCATAGGCAGCCAGGACAGCCACGCACAACATCAAGGTGATGTTCAACCGTGCGGGCGCGCGGTTGTAAGCGATAAAGGGGAGGTTCATCACCATTGCATAAGGTAGCGCTACGGTACTGTTCACGTCATCTGCAGCGAACGCGAACACCTCTCCAGCGATTTTCATAACCGGCCCCAGGGCTAGAAGAGCAGCGCCTACCGCTACTAGCGCCCAATGACTGGTTTCTCGCCGCTGGGTTAAAAATCCTAGGCCGGCAAGGGCAAGAGGAATGATGCCGATATAGTTGAACAATTCTGCAAACTGAAAATTGAGTGGGAGGGCGTCGCGCGCGTAGTTAGGGACGAGGCCTAGCCTGGAGAGGATAGGGTTTAGCGGGGAGGGTGAGATAATGCCCAATACATCGGATGAAAATGCGACTATGCCCGAATCCTGCAAGTAAGTGCTTTGCCCTGTGACCTGTTGGCGCAATACCGGCAAGTAAAAGGGAAACACGAGCAAGATTGCCAGACCAAAGGCGGTGCCCAACTTCACGATTGTTTCACGGTTGAGGGAGTGTTTCAGTACTAGAATCTCATAGATTAGCCAGATCAGTGTTATGGGGATGAGTAAGAAGGGCAAGAACATCGGTTGGATGAGCATAGATATCGCTAACGCTACACCGCATGCGACGGCGGAATGCCATCGAGGTCGGCGAAAAGTTTTGATCATGAAGTATAAAAAGAGTGGAAAAGTATAAATTGATATAAGTTCAAGGTGCCCGCTGTAGGCATGTGCCATGTGGCTCGGGAAGAATGCATAGATGATACCGCCCAGAATTCCCCCCAGGCGATTTTGGGTCAGGTAAGCACACAATAGATAACCAAAGAATCCGCTTAAAAAAAGGCTCATCAGGAACAGCACGTTATAGACCGTTGCCGGTGGGAGAAAAAATAGCAAAGGCACTCCCGGTAAGTAGACGGCAGCGAATGTATTGAGCATAGGGTAATACCCACCGTGTGGAAACTGTATCCATAGGAGATTGGCAGGACTTGTTCTGAGCGTGAAAATCGCCTGTCTGAACCACCAGAGTACATATGTGTGATGAAACGCATCCGTGCCCCAATCCGGGTTTTGCGCCAAATGGGTATCGAGTTGGGTGATAACCGGATACGTGACACAAACGCTCAGAACGGCGAAGATGAGGATAATGGGGATTTCGGATTTGAGCCACATCCAAGTGCTGTGAATCCAGGTTGATTTGTGTTTGCTCATGACATTTTTCTGGGAAAGAGATAACATCTGCACGCTCATTGTACCAGATATTGAGGTAAGGTAAAAAGGAAGACTTGCATGCGGCGGCTTGTCCCTTTGTTTTGCTATTGTATAATGCCAGTACTGATCCGGTCATAAAAGACT
>JBNGDO010000099.1:0-19012 GCA_049975385.1 Anaerolineae bacterium
GGTATGGTGTTTTCCTCTGTGGCTTGCCATTCAGGGGCCTGGATAGGGATGCCTCGCCCCTACGTGCGCATTGTGTTTTCCTCTGTATCTCAATGTTCAAATACCTGATTGGGGATGCGTCGCCCCTACATTGTGCCGTATCCTCTGATAATCCTCCAAATCTACATACCCCTTCACCGTCCCGTCTTCCACAGCCCACACTCCCGTGGCAAACTGGCGGATGAAGTACCGGTCGTGCACGACTGCCAGCACTGTGCCTTCGAAGGCCGTCATCGCCTGCTCGAAGCTGGCGCGGCTGGGAATGTCCAGGTGGTTGATCGGTTCATCCAGTAGCAGGCAGTTGCACCCACTCGCCACCAGCCGGGCGAGCACCAGCCGCGCGCGTTCGCCGTAGCTCAGGCTGCCCACCGGCACGAAGACGTCGTCCCCCGCGAAGAGGAAGTAGTGCAGGAACGAGCGCACGTCCGTCTCGGACATCGCCGCGGTACTGTACACGGTGTCGAAGGGCGTGCTGTCGGGGTCGAGGTTTTCCTGCTCTTGCGCGTAGTAACCGAGCTTGACGTTCGCGCCCAGGCGGATCGCGCCGGAGAGCGGTTCGATCTGCCCGGTGATGGCGCGCAGCAGCGTCGTCTTGCCACAGCCGTTCGGCCCGATGAGGGCCACGCGCTCGCCCTGGCGCAGGATCTGGTTGACCCCGCTGACCAGCGGGACGCCGTTGTAGCCCACGGCTACGTCCCGCAAGCGCAACACGTCTTGCCCACTTTCCGGTGTGTCTACAAACTCTAGCTTCATCTGCCAGGTGGAGGTGGGCTTTTCTACGCGATCGTCGCTCTCCTGATAGTGCTCCAACCGTTTCTCCCGCGACGTCGCTTTCTTGGCGACTTTCTTCGCGTAGCGGCGGGTCTGCGGATCGCCAGGGGTGGTGGTCAGCTCGACGCTCATCGCGTGCATCTTCGTGCGGTGGATGTCGGCCTGCAGGCGGCGGATCTCGGCCTGCTCGTCGCGCCACTGCATCAACTGCTTCTCGCGCTGGCGCGTCCACGCTTCGATGTAGTCCGAGTAGGTGCCCGGATACGCGGTGACGACGTGCGTCAGCGGGTCGAGGTCGAGGATTTGTGTGACGGTGTTATCGAGGAACGCGCGGTCGTGCGAGACGATGAGCGCCGCTCCCCGGTATTCCCGCAGCCAGCCCTCGAGCCATTCCAGCGCGCCGATGTCCAGGTGGTTGGTCGGTTCGTCCAGCAGGAGCACCTGCGGGTTCTGGATGAGCAACCGTGCCAGACCGAGCCGCGTTTTTTGCCCGCCGCTGAGATGGCTCACGGGTGTGTCGAGCGGCACGTCGTCCAAATCCAGCCCGGCCAGGATGGTTTTGGCAATGTGTTCCGGTGTTTGTCGTGCGGACAGAGCCTCCAGGTGGGCCAATGCTTCGCCGTAGGCGTCCAGGAGTCGTGCCTGTTCCGCATCCTCGGCAGCCGCACTGGCTGCTGCCAGGTTGGCGACTTCGCGTTCGAGTTTTTCCAGCGCGATCTGTTCGGCGCGCAGGATGTGATCGAGCGTGGCGTCCTCGTGATAGGTGAGGCCTTGCTCCAGATAGCCCACGCGCAGGTCGGGCGGATCGCGGTGTACGGAACCGCTGTCCGCCGTTTCTTGCCCGGTGATGATGCGCAGCAGTGTCGTCTTGCCGCAGCCGTTCGGCCCGATGAGGCCCACGCGCTCGCCGGCATTCAGTGTAAACGTGACGCCGTCCAGAATCTGGGCGTCACCGTAATATTTTGTGATGTTCGATACTTGTAGCATAGATACCTCGTGATACGTGATGCGTGATACGTGACTGGGTACTCGATGCTTGTTGCTGGATGCTGGATACTGGATGCTCGGTACCTGTTCCTCTTAACTCTTTAGCCTTTACTCGTTACTAATGGCCACTGCGGTTAGCCGTATCATGCCGTGTCTCCTTACAAAAGTTATGCGCGGTGAACACTATATCGTGTATTTCTTTTATCCGTGGTGCTCCCCGCAACAAACAAAAAAGGCCGTGAGCAATGCCCACGGCCTTGTGATAACCTGTTATTGATAACAGACGTCAGAACTGGAATCCATACAGGGATGCGGCATGCCCGTTGTGGAAAATGTCCTGCATCTCTGTCATTCCTGTGTCCTCCTGTGTGATATAAACTACTGCGCCCAAAATTATACGTCTTCCTGCTGGATTGTCAAATGCTACGACATCCAAAAGCGGAAGAGGCGCAGGCCCTCGCTGACCAGTGCAAAATTCAGGTTGAACTTGCTGCCGGCGAATACCACCCATTGCCAGAATCCCCGGCTGACCGGGTTGTTGCCCATAAACATAAGGAGGATGATGAGCAGACTGAAGCGTCCCACGAGCCGCGCGCTATGCACCATGCGCGTGGGGAGGACGAATTCCAGGATGCCCCAGCCGTCGAGGCCTGGAATCGGTAGCAGGTTGAAAAACAGCCCGGTGAGTTGCAGGAAAGCCAACAGCGCGATGCCTGCCCAAAAGTCGCGATGCCGGTACATTTCGTCGGCGGGCAGCCCGATCATAAAGGGCAGCAAGAGAAGGAGGGCGCATATCGCGGTGGCGGCGGGGCCGGCGGTGGAGGTGAGGCTGCGCTTCGCCTTGCTCTTGATCGCCCCCATGTTGATGTATACCGCGCCGCCTGGAAGGCCGATACCGCCCATTGCCAGGTAGAGCAGGGGCAGGACAATGCTGTACGTGGCGTGCGTGTATTTGAAGGGATTGAGCGTGAGGTAGCCTTTGTGGACGACGCTCTTGTCGCCGCCCCAGTACGCGGCCAGCGCGTGACCGAACTCGTGCAGTGCCAGGCTGATCAACCACCCACCGATGACGAAGAGCATATACACCATCGTGTTCAGGGGAGCGGGAAACCCGCCGCTATAGATAAGGAATCCCGCGAGGGCTGTCCCTCCCACCATCGCGCCGAACACCGGGCTGATCTGCACAGGTGATCTTTTTTGTTGCGGCACCGAGTATACGGCTTCTTCGTCAAGAAAGTCCATTTTCCAGTCCTCAGTCTTTAGTCCCTAGTCTCCCGATTTCCAATCCGTCAATTCCCGAATTTGCAATCACCAAATCTCCAATCACTAAATCTTCAATCAAAGCGCTCGCAGATACGAGGCCCACTGTTGCAGTCCTTCGTGTGGGGCCGGATAGTAGCCGTTGAGCTTGTAGACGCGCACGACCTGCGGCAGTAAGTCCGTGACGACCTCGTAGTTGATGGTTTCAGCCCATCTACCGACCTCCTCCGCAGTGATCTCGTCGTCACCTTGTGGTCCGATAGCGACGACCTCGTCGCTGACGCGAACGTCCGGGATGCCGGTTACGTCGACGATCATCTGGTCCATGCAGATGCGCCCGCGGATCGGCGCGCGCTGCCCGTGGATCAGCATCGTGCCACGATTGGAGGCCAGACGTGGGTAACCGTCGCCGTAGCCTAGCGAGACCAGCGCCACCCGCATCGGCGCGGGTGCGATGAAGGTGCGCCCATAGCTGATGGCGCTGCCGGGTGCGAGGTCACGCACATGGATGACCGTGCTCTTGAGGGTGAGGGAACGGCGCAACGGGAAAGGCGGTGCGCTTTCCGTCGTGGGCGCCATCCCGTAAATGAGCAGCCCTGGCCGGACTGCTGCCATATGCGCCTCCGGCAATGTGGTCACAGCGGCGCTGTTGCACATATGCGGGATCGGGATGTGGAAACCGAGGTGCTCCAATTCTTTCAGAACAGCCTGGAACCGTCGAAGCTGGTGTCGGGCGTCGGTGAGATCTTCCTGATCGGCGGTGGCGAAGTGGGAGAAAATGCCCTCGATCTTCAAATTCGGCAGCGATCCGATGTAGCGCACGAAGTCGACGGCCTTTTCTGGCTCCAGCCCGTACCGGCTCATTCCCGTGTCGATCTTGACGTGAACGGGGGTGGGTTCCTCGGCGTGGGCTGAGATCAGCCGTGCGGTATCCCAATCGACCAACGTGGGGGTGATATGGTTGCGCAACACCAAATCCACGCCTGAAGGTGGGGTGTGTCCCATAAGCAGAATCGGCGCGGTGATGCCGCTTTCGCGCAACGCTACAGCGACCTGGACGCGGTGGACTGCCAGGCGGCTGGCGCCCGCTTCCAGCGCCGCCCGCGAGACGGGCAGCAGGCCGTGCCCGTAGGCATTGGCCTTCACACTGGCGATGATCTCTGTATCTGGACCGACAAAAGCTTTGATAGCACGCACATTGTGGGCGATGGCGTCGAGATCGATTTCCGCCCACGTGACGACACCGTCTGGAATCATATTCAACATATCCTCACAACTCTCATTGGAATGGCGTATGATTACGCATTCCCTCATCATAACAGATTTTCGCGAGCTTTCCAGACGGGACAAAGCTAAAGGCTGACCGCTATGGCAAGATCATCGCCTCACGTTCGGGGCCGACACTGACGAAGGTAACCGGCACGCCGGTCAGCTCCTCGATGCGGGTGATGTAGGTTTGCGCGGCGGCGGGTAGGTCTTCACAGTGGCGTGTTTGGGTGATGTCCTCTTTCCAGGCGGGCAATTCTTCGTAGATCGGACGGCAGCGATCCAGCGCCTCCGCGCCCCATTCGGCAGGGAAGCGCTCGATGCGTTTGCCGTCTAGCTCGTAGGCCACGGCAATGCGCAGAGTGGGCAAACCGCTGAGGATATCCAGCTTGCTCACCGCGATGTCGGTCAGTCCGTTGACCTGGGCCGCATAGCGTAGGATGACGGCGTCGAGCCAGCCACAACGCCGGGGCCGGCCAGTGGTGGTCCCATACTCGTGGCCGAACTCGCGGATACGTTCGCCGAGGGCGTCTTCTAATTCGGTGGGGAAGGGGCCGGCGCCTACGCGCGTGGTGTAGGCTTTGGCGATACCGATGACGCGCGCGATCTCCTTGGGGCCGATGCCCAGGCCGGTCGATACCCCGCCGCTGATGGGCGAGGAGCTGGTGACGTAAGGGTAGGTGCCGAGATTGAGATCGAGCAGTGTCCCCTGCGCGCCTTCGCCGATGATGTGTTTTCCTTCGGCCAATGCCTGGCCCACCAATGCTGTCCCATCTACCAGGTGCGGAGCGAGCACTTCGGCAGCCTGATGCAATTGCGCCACAATTTGCCCTGCGGGCTGCGCCTTCAGGCCATAGAGGTTGACCAGGCGCTCGTTGTGAGCATCGACCAGCGCGCCTACGGCTTCAGCGAAGACGTTGGGCTCACGCATTTGCCCGGCGCGCAGGCCCACGCGCCGGGCCCTGTCGGCGTAGGTCGGGCCGATACCGCGTTTGGTTGTGCCAATAGCTTCGTGCCCGCGCTTGGTTTCCGATGCGCCGTCGAGTGCCTGATGTGTGGGTAGTATAAGATGTGCACCGGCGCTGAGTTTTAAATGGGTGGGGCTGACGTCTAGCCCCAGGTCGCGCAGCGTGTCCATTTCCCTCAACAACGTCACCGGATTGACCACCGTCCCCGCGCCGATGAGACAGGTGACGCGCGGATAGAGGATGCCTGAAGGCACGAGGTGCAGGGCGAGTTTGTGCCCTTCTGCGACGACGGTGTGACCTGCGTTGTCGCCGCCGTTAAATCGTGCAACGATGTCAGCCTGCGCAGCGAAGTAATCTACAACCCGGCCTTTTCCTTCATCGCCCCATTGGGCTCCAACGATCACTGTAACTGGCATACTGTTCTCCTTTCGATTGGGCTGAATCTAATTCAGTGAAGACGCCGTACTACTGAACCGGAACTCCTTGATTTCTCGACGGCGCCCAGATAGTTTTACCACAGATCGGGCGAAACTCCAATACACCAACGGGTGCAGTTCGGAATGCGGAGTTTCGGCCTTTGCAATATCTCGCTTTTTGAGCTCGAATCAGGCTGAAACTGCCACAAAACCGCACTTATCAGGTTTTGATCTGACTATTTGGTCTGAAATACACCCTACGCCAACACAACTGCCACATGACGTTAACGTAACACTAACGTATTTTATACTAATGCAGTTTATACTATTGACAAATAAAGTAGGATTAGAAGACCTCGACGTGAAGGATGGGTGGTAGCCCGCATTCTTGAGGATTGACGCTGCTGCTGGCGGCTGTAGCTCGCCTGAGACGTTGGGCCGCTTATTGTGGGACGCGGATTTACACCAGAAACAGACTTCTCTACCCCCTATCTCACCTCTGGTGTAAATCCGCGGTTTTTTGTCATCCCCCCTGTGCAACGCATCCCTGATGCCTATGGCATTGCCGAGGATTATGATGATTTGGGCGCTCTTTCCTGGAGTTCGACGCTGAGCCGGGCATTTTCCAATACGACGGAGGCCTGCCACGCGAACACGGTGGCGAAAGCAATTTCGTCCTCGTTGAAGGGTGTGTATGTTTCGCGCGCCAGCGAGAGCATCCCAATAACTCTGTCTTCGTGGATCAGTGGAATGCCGACCCAACTGCGCGCGGGCAGCAGGTCTCGCAAGTGGAACCAATCCGCACGACGCAGCGCGTCATCCAGGATCAACGGTCGTTGGGTGCGGCGAATCTCATCGTAGACGTCACCTGTCCGTACCGGCACCCGCCAGCGGAAGGCCCGTTTGCTGCCGGGGAAACCCCGTGCCGCGACGAGTTCCAGCAGCGCGTCGTTTTGCAGCATGATCGAACCGCGGTCGTAGGGGATCACATTGGCGAGTTGCTGTAGAATCATATCGAAGGCCGCCTGTGTGTCCATCGACCGGGAGAGTGCCCGACCCACGTGATGCAGCGTTTCCATCAATCGGCGCCGATCCTTTTCCATCTGGCGTAAGAACATGTTTTGCACGGCCAGAGCAATATGGTCAGCCATAAGCTGTAGTGCGGTTGAATCTTCATCGTGAAAGGCGTTGGGCCGCTCGCTTTGTACATCCAATACCCCGAGCAAGGTTTCGCCCACGTGTAAAGGCAGGGTTAACTCCGAGCGGGTGTCGGGCAGCAGATCCCAGATAACGAATCTCGGGTCCCGCGCGGTGTCTCGGGCATAGGCCACACGGCGATTTTCCGCCACCCAGCCGATGATGCCACGTCCAACCCTGACGCGCGCGCCGGCCTGTATTGCTGCTCGCCCCGCGCTGCCGGTTCCTGCGCGAGCGACCAGCTCCCCGGTGTTTTCATCCAGCAAAAAGATGCCGACGTAGGTGCATCCATAGTGCGAACCGATGCTATCTGTGGCGTGCTGTAACAGCGTGTCCATATCGTCGATGCTGCTGAAACGTTCGACGATGGCGCGGCTGGTTCCCATCTGGGCGGTCCGTCGCTGAATGGCTGCAGCCTGCGCCTCGCTTTGGAGATGCAGGCGGGCGATTTGGACGCAGTTGGCGCGACGGACGGCTTGGGCGGCTACCGCAAGTGCCGATGCCAGCAGAAGGTCGAGGCCTGCATTTGCCCAGCCTGTCGCTGTGGAAAAGATCACCATTGCTGCAAGCCATCCCGCGAGGCTGAGCCCCAGCACTAACCCAAACCACAGTGTTCGCACCAACAGCAACCCCGCGCATACGTTGACGAGCATCAGCAGTACAGTGGCGCGTGGGTTGCCAGTCACAAAGAGTGGGTAAAAGGCGTTGAGGAGGGCCAGCGCAATCAACGCCGTCATCACTGCCGGGGCATGCCGTGAGGATAACGTCGATGTGCGTAGTGCGCCGCGCAAGGCAAAAGAGAGCAGCGCGGATACGATGAGGAGTGCGACAGAGAGATCGGCATGCTCCGGGGCTAGCAGGTGATAGACGATGCCGATCAGGTAACATACGCCGGAAACCAATGCAACGCTGGGGAGTGTGTCCAGCGTCATTGCATCGAGCCGGGCGTTAAGCGATGCTTTTTGTGCTGCGCGATCGTGAGATTCTAGTGAGGTGAGTCCGGTTTGCATGCGTTTTTCCCTCAGCACTTGCGCGATGTAGGCTCCAATCCGTTTCGGGTATTCAATCCCTTGATGCTTTCTCTTTGCTGTCGCCACTCTCTGATCGAGATACAGTCAGGTCGGTGGCAGAGAAACCTTCGGGTAGCAGTTCTTCCAGCGTTCGTTGCCGGTAATTGCCGTCAGTCCGCGCGATGAAGACCGGCATCGTACGTGCACCGAATTCCTGCATCACCTGGCGGCACGATCCGCAGGGGGTTCCGCCGTTCTCAGTGGCGACGGCAACCGCAAGGATGTGCTGCGCGCCTTCGGAGATTGCTTTGGTGATGGCGACGCGCTCCGCACAAATCGTCAGTGGATAAACTGCGTTTTCGATGTTGCTGCCGGTGTACACGTGCCCGTCATCGGCTAGCACCGCTGCGCCCACGGGATAGCCGGAGTAGGGGGCGTAAGCGTTTTGCAGCGCCGCAGTGGCTCTGGCCACTAGCAATCCTACATCAATGCTTGTAGTGTCGTTACCCTCAGTTTTATCTGTCGTCATGATCTACAATCCTCAGAAAACAAACCGCAATCTGATAAGGATCTTTCGTGCGATTGGCGGTTCGCTTTTCATGCAGTTTCTGGATTCTTTGGTGGATCGTTGCTTGAATCTTCGTCGAGGCGCTTGCGAATCCGCGCAGGTACCCCGTAGGCCACGGTGCGTGGCGGGATGTCGTGCGTCACCACCGATCCAGCTCCTGTCTTTGCTCCTTTACCGATGCGCAGTGGGGCGACCAGCAACGAATTCGAGCCGATGAAGACATTGTCCTCGATGGTGGTGGGATGTTTGCGTTCCCCGTCGAAGTTGCAGGTGATCGTCCCTGCACCGATGTTGACATCCTCGCCTACCTGTGTGTCGCCCAGGTAGCTGAAATGCCCCATCTTTGCGTTGGGACCGAGTGTGCTGTTCTTTATCTCTCCAAAGTTTCCGACGTGCGCGCCGGTACACACGCGTGCGCCCTTGCGTAGGTGGCTAAAGGGGCCGATGTCACTATCGTCCTCCATCGTGGCGTATTCCAACACCGAAGCCAGTACCGTGCAGCGATCGCCAATGGCGCACCCTTCGATAAGGCTGTTCGGGCCGATAGCGCACGCTTCGCCAATCGTGGTTTTACCGCGCAGATGCGTGTTGGGGTGGATGACCGTGTCCGGCCCGATGGTCACGTCTGGTCCGATGTAAGTACTCGCCGGGTCGATGAGTGTGACGCCGGCCAGCATCCAATGCTGGTTGATGCGTTGCTGTAGCGCGGCCTCGGCCAGCGCCAGATCGACACGCGTATTGATGCCGATGGCCTCATTTGGATCGTCGACCACGAGTGTTTCCACAGTTTGGTCCGCCGCGACTGCTAGCCCAATCACATCGGTGAGGTAATACTCGCCTTTGCGCGGGCTTGGCTCAAGTTGCTCCAGAAACTTCCACAGCACTTTGTCGGCAAAGACCCCGATGCCGCTGTTCATCTCACGGAGGGCCGCGATATCCGGTGTTGCCTCTACCTCTTCGACGATGGCATGGACGCGCCCGTAAGCATCGCGCACGATACGTCCTAAACCGCACGAGACCTCGCATTCAACGCTGAGGATGGTCGTGACCGCCTGCCGTGCAATGTGCTGTTCTACGAGACGACGCAGGGTGGCCTCTTGCACGAGCGGTGTATCGGCATAGAGTACGAGGACGTGCTCTGCTTTGTCTTCAAGCAGCGAGCGCGCTTGCAGCACAGCGTGCCCAGTCCCCAGTGGTTCCCTTTGCACGACGTACCGGACGTGTTCTCCAGCCCACGTACGGATGGCATCTTCCGTATCCGGTGCCACAACAAGTACCGGTGGCGCGTCGGCGAGGCACGTCGCCAGCTCGAGGATGTGAGCTAACATTGGGCGTTCGCCTAAAGGATGCAGGATTTTGGGGATGCGCGATGCGAACCGTTCGCTTTTTCCTGCAGCTAAAATCACAATAGACAGGTCCATGGGCGGCTCCTTTTGATGCGTTTGCATGTTGAAACGTATCAGTACCTCAACGCACCTCAATTATAGCATGGCAGATATGCAAGGCAACCAATTTCTCCCCTCTCCCGTCTACTGTCTCCCGTTTACCGTCTACTTTTCTCATTGCAAACGCTTGCCTTTCAAGTATAATTCCCGAAAGGAGATGCGGTCGATGATTTGGTTGGATGCCGTAAAGGAAAATCTGCCTGGCCCGGTGCGCCTGCGAGTAAGCGGGCGCAGTATGCTGCCTACGTTGCATCCGGGCGATGAGGTTATCGTCCATCCGGCGACGGCGGAAGCACTCACACCCGGCGATTGGGTGGTCGTCCGCGGCGCGCAAGGTGCTTTTTTGCATCGCTACCTGGGACGGCGGGATGGTCACATCCTGACCAAGGGTGATGGCCACAGGGCACTTGATCCGTCCTGGCCACCGGAGGCTGTCCTGGGCCGCGTTGTCGAAGCGCAGCGTGACGGGCGTTGCTTCTATCGCCGCACGCCGGGCCAATTGCGCCGCGAGCGGCTCCTGGCTGCCGGGCATCAGGCCCTCGGGAGTGTGTGGGGGGTGCTGCGGCGCGTCAAGGCGTTGCTGCTGGCGCTCTGCGCGATAGTGCTTGCTGTGACGCTGGCCTGGGCTGCTGTTAAGATCACCGGTTTCACCGCTGAAGTTGGCTCAGATTTCATCACCCTCAACTGGGAAACTGCCAGCGAGACAGATAACCTGGGATTCCGCCTTTGGCGCAGTTTGGATGAACTGGATGATGATGCCTATGCGGACATCTCCGGCTTCATTGCTTCGCTGGATGAGGGGGCAGGCGCGTTCTATGAGTACGAAGACATCGAGGTGACACCCGGCATCACCTACTATTACAAGCTGCAAGATGTGCCGGACGATGGCTCCTCTGGCGACTACACCGATCCGATTTCCGCGACGATCCCGACGCCAACGCCGACGCCGACGGCTACGCCCACTGTTACCCCCACGCCATTGCCTACTTCGACGCCCAATCCCAACGTCCGTTTCTGGGCCGACGAGACCGACTTGGCCGCCGGAGAATGTGCGACCCTGTACTGGCAAACCAACAATATCCTGGCGGTTCACTTTGACGGTATAGGCGTCACTGGCGATGGCGAGCGTCTGTTCTGCCCTTGCGAGACAGAGTCACACACGCTGCGCGTGAAATACCTCAACGGTACGAGTGAGGATTTCGTGATCACGCTCAACGTGACGGGCCAATGTGGCGTGACGCCAACATCAACGCCGACGTTGGCGCCGCGGGAGATTGGGGATCGCCCGACGTCAACGCCGCGCCCCACGTGGACGCCTGACCTTACCGCGACGGCGTCTACGGAAGCGTATATTGCCACCGCGACGGCATCCACGGAGGCATACTTTGCTACAGCGACGGCTTCGGCAGCAGCGCAAGCTCTGGAGACAGTTGCTTCGCCTGTGGCGACTCTTACACCAGCATCCGATTCATCCGAGAGTCTGGTGGAGGTGGAGGCGGCGTCGGTAACGCCGAGCCTGCTACTCACACGGGGGCAGGTGGAAGGCGAGACGCCAGGCGTCCCGGTGGAGAAGATGCTTTCCATATGGATGTTGATCGTCGGTGGGATTGTGGGCGCGGGTTTCATTGGAGCGGGTATTTTAATGTGGAAGCGGCAACAGTGAAGCGCACGCTGGGAATCGGGGTGGCGCTGCTGGCCCTCGTGGGCCTCGTCTGGCTCGCGGGATGTCACGTGAAGCCTGAGCCGTCGCCAGAAGTGCCCGAGGTTCCCACGTTGACTGCATCTGACAAAGCTGCCGGTTGGACTTTGTTGGTCCGCGCCGATGGCCCGCGCTGGCTCGGCCCAGACTGGTGGCGCGCACAGGGCCTCGATCCCACAACCCTCGCGCCGGAACACATCCGCCTGACACATTCTGAAGAAGTGATCCCCACATTGTGGCTGTCCTCGGCTGACGGCCCCGGCCTGCTTTTCTACGGTGAAGCTACGCCGGGTCGACTGGGACCGGTGGGCGGCTATCACCTTGCGCTGGACACGGACGAGGTACCCGCTATGTCTTTGGCGGATTTGTTTGTAATCATGTCGCCCGCGCAATTCCAGGCCGCAACCCCTGCTACCGTCTGGCTGGAAGAAGACAACGTCTACCGCCCTACGGCTCCCCCGGATACCAACTGGCTGTGGACTTCATTTAACACTGCTCCGGCGCTCACACTGACGGTCACTTTGACCGAGGCAGTCACCGCGCCCGTGACGCTGACGTTGCGCCTTTGGGGGCAGAGCAGTATGCCGCAAAATCCCGATCACCACATCCGCGTGTTGTGGAATGGAGAACCGGTGGATGACCATTATTGGGACGGTAACCAGTTGGAAGAATGGACGGTGGTGGCTCCCGCGCCACGCCAGGGTGACAATGAACTCGTGGTGATTTCACCGGGAGATACCGACGCGCCTGTTGAGGTGACGTGGCTGGATCGCGTCGGTGTAACGTGGCAGCGCGCGCTGAAGCACACCGGCGGTTGGGAAAGCTGGATCGCAGGAACGGAGCCGGTGGCGTGTTGGGATGCCGTCCCGGAGGGACAGGTGTCTGTAGTGTTTGTGGGCGGGGATGGATCGACGCGGGGCGGTCTGGTTGAGCATGACGCTGCCGGACGTGTGTGTGTCGCGCAGCAACGCGGTGAGCGCGGTTGGCTTGGGGATTTGGAAGACACACCTGCGCCTGACGTGATTCGCCCACGCGAACGCATCGGTGAGGACGTGCCGGCGGCGGATTATCTGGTGATCGCGCCGCGCGTTTTTCACGCCGCGCTCGCGCCGTTGGTCGAGGCGCGCGCGGCGGAGGGGTTAGCCGTGGCTTTGGTGACGCCGGAGCAGATTTACGATGCCTACGGCTCCGGCGTGCCCGGTGCAGAGGCGATTCGCGCTGCGGTGACGGCGCTGCACACGTCAGGACAACTGCGCTACCTCCTTCTGGTGGGCGACGCCTCCGCCGATCCTCAGGCGTTGTGGCAAGCGAAATCTACACTCGTGCCGACGGGGTGGGAGCGCACCTATTTCCTGGGCGATACGGCTTCGGAGCACGCGCTGGTGCTTGGCGACGACGGCGAACCGCTGGTTGCGATAGGCCGTTTCCCCGCCTCAACTATTATTGAAGTTCAGGCGATGGTTGACAAAACGCTCGCCTGGAAACCAACTGCGCGCTTGCTGTTGCTGCACGATGACGAGCCTGAATTTGTCGCGATGACGGATGCGCTGGTAAAAGTGTCTGCGCCCGACCTACGTTTGGGTGATGAGGAGGGCGACACCCGTCGCGACTTGTTGCGCTGGCTACGCGACGCGCCGGGCGTCTTGATCTACAGCGGGCACGGCAGCCTGCCCGTTCTGGGGGACGAAAAATTCCTCACTGTTGATGATGCCGGTGCCTGGGGTGGCCCGACCGTTGTCGCGGCGTGGACGTGTCTCTCGGCGAATTTCACGCATCCTACCCACATGGGACTCAGCGAGGCGTGGCTGCGCCATCCTGAAGGCGCCGTCGCTTTCGTTGGGCCAACCGCCGAGACGACGACCGGCGAGCAATCGGCGATGACCTTGGCCTTCCAGCGCGCGCTGGTCGACGGAGCCACCATCGGCGATGCGCTGTTAGCTGGTTGGCGCGCGGCCCAGTCGAAGGACGCAGAGATTAGCTTTGTGTTGTTGGGGGACCCGGCGTTGCAGCCTATGCCGGATCGCTAAACTGTGTATCGTAAAAGCGAGCGTCAGGATTCTATGTCAGCACGGCGATCCACCGGGAAGTCTTATATGCTTTTACTGGCAGCTGCGTTGTTCATCGTGACGGGAACGGCGCTGATCGTGGTGGGTGCGCCATCCCTGCGACTGGCGACAGCCGAACCGCCTAAAGACGCACTACTGCGTGATCTTGCGCGCACGTCAACCACCTCACCCTCTCCAACACCGGAGCCACTCATCCCTACCCGGACGGCAGAGCCAATCGCTTCTGCCACGCTTGCGCCAACTGCAACACCCGTACCAACGGTGGAGGATCCTACATTTACGCTGATACCTGCCCCCACGGAGATGCTCATTCCCACTGCGACAGTGACTGCATCTTCCCCTTCTGACTTTGCTGTCCCGGAGGATGAGTTATTCCGGTTGGGCATCTCGCTGCCGGGCGGCGCGGCGGTCTCGTACGATCTGGCTGCGTTGCGCGCGGGATGGGTGATGGATTGGACAGCGCGGACTTCGACTGCGCTACCGGCGGGTGTGGAATATATGCCTACGGTGCGGATGTCCGGCGGGGCGCTCAGGCCCGCTGCTGAGACGCTGACAGCGGTCGCTGCGGCGCGTCCCGGTTCCACGTGGCTCATTTCCAACGAACCGGATGTGCGCTGGCAGGACAACACGGACCCAGCGACCTACGCGCGGCTGTATCACGAAGCCTATCATGCGATCAAAGCCGGGGACCCCTCGGCGGTGGTGGCGGCAGGGGGAATCGCCCAACCCACGCCGTTGCGTTTGCGCTATCTCGATCTTGTGTTGGAGGCTTACCGGACTGAGTTCGGTGTGGCGCTCCCGGCACAAGTCTGGCATACTCACAATTACATGCTCCGCGAGGAGCGCAATTCCTGGGGCGTGGACATTCCGCCGGGCATTTCCGATAATACCGGCGTGCTGTATAGTGTCGATGATTCCGGCAATCTGGATACCTTCCGCTCGCAGGTCTACGACTTCCGCCGCTGGATGGTTTCGCGGGGGTATGGCGGGCAGCCGCTTATCGTGTCCGAGTTCGGCGTGCCGATGCCGGAAGATTACGGGTTCCCGCCGGAGCGGATGGGCGAATTCCTACGCGAGACGTGGCGTTTCTTCTTGACGGCGGCGGATGCCCGGCTTGGCGATCCGAGCGATGGCGGGCGGCTGGTACAGCGCTGGTGTTGGTTCAGTATGTACTACGAGGTCTATCCCACCGGCAATTTGATCGATGCGAACAAACGTTGGACACCGCTGGGGCAGGCCTGGATTTCTTATGTGGGTGATTGAACGTATGAGCAAATGGCTGGCACAACTCAAAGCACGGACGCAAGTTTTGCGTTGGACTCTAAGTCTTGGCGTGATGGTCCTTTCGGTGTGGCTGCTGACCCGCGAATTGGATTGGGCACAGTTACTCGGTGCATTGCGCACCGCAGATTACACCTGGGTGATTGCCGGTGCGCTGGCGATTGTGGGGACGTTCTTCGCGCGCGTATGGCGCTGGCAGGCGTTGTTGTGGCGCGCTGACCTGCGCTTTTGGCCGGCGATGACGGCGTTGCTGGTCGGTCAGGTGGGGAACATGGTGCTGCCGATTCGCGGCGGCGATCTGGTACGCGCGATGTGGCTGCGCCCGGAACGCGGTGTGGAGCGGGAGACGGAGCCGGATACGGATACGATGCGTGCTGCCGGTGCATCGGAGGCGTTGGGGAGTGTAGCCCTGGAGAAAGTGTGGGATCTACTGGCGCTGCTATTGTGCGGCCTGCTGTTGCTGGCACTCGTACCATTGCCTGAGTGGTTCTCCAGTTCGACGTGGAGCACGGCAGTAATCCTTGTGGTGGGGGGGCTGATATTGTGGGTCGGACTGCGCTGGCAAGAGGTGTTGTTCCGTTGGGCGGCGCTGATTTTGGCACGTTTCCCGGCGGGATGGGATAAGGCGCTATTGCCCCGCTTGCAGCGATTGGCACAGGGATTGAATTCGTTGCAAAGCGCACACGCCTCGGGGCGAGTTTTCATGTGGACGATAGTCACGTGGGCGTTGGGGGCGATCTCGAATTGGGCCGTGATGCGCGCATTTGGCGTCGATCTACCGGTCGCTGCTGTCTTTTTGTTGGCGACGTTGATGGTCGGCAACGCCGTGGTGCCGACTCCGGCGCGTTTGGGCGTCTTCGAAGGCATCTGCGTCGTTTCGCTGGGCTTATTCGACGTGCCCGACGATCTCGCGTTGGCGATTGGGCTGGTGCTACACCTGGTGGTGATGGGGCCGCCGTTGATCGCAGCAGGCGTGTTGGCGTTGGCGATGCAGATCGCGCGGAGGATGCATGGCTCAGCCAGTAGTCGTTAGCTTCCCCGAGTATTCGGTGATTATACCGGCCTATCAAGCGGCGGACGTGATCGGCGCTTGCGTACAGGCGTTGATGCGGCAGACGATCGAACGCGCGCGTTATGAAATCATCGTCGTGGACGATGGTTCCACCGACGGCACGGCTGACGTGGCGCGGGAAGCCGGCACGGATCGCGTTGTGCGTATCCCTCATGGCGGGCCATCCACGGCACGTAATGCGGGGATCGAAGCGGCACGGGGCGAGATCGTCCTGTTCACCGATGCCGACTGCGAACCGGCAGAAGACTGGATCGCGCAAATGGTCGCGCCGCTGGCCGATCCCCGGGTGATGGGCGTGAAAGGTACGTATCGCACGCGGCAGTCGTCATTGATTGCCCGGTTGGTGCAGTTGGAATTTGAGATCCGCTACGCGCGAATGTCAGAGCTTGAGCGCATCGATTTCATCGACACGTATGCGGCAGCGTATCGCCGGGCGTTGCTCGTGGAGTACGGCGGTTTCGACACGGCTTTCCCGATCCCTTCGGCGGAGGACGTGGACCTTTCCTTCCGGCTGGCACGCGCGGGGCACTGGCTCGTCTTTGCGCCGGACGCCTGGGTCTGGCATCAGCACCCCGCGACGTTGGGCCGCTACTTGGCCCGTAAGGCACGCTTTGGCTATTGGCGCGCGCTGCTCTACGTCCGTTACCCCGACAAAATCTCCGGCGATGCGCACACCGATCCCGCGTTGAAGCTGCAGTTCGCGCTGGTAGCGTTGCTTGGGCTTTCAATGGTCGCTGGGGTGTTCTGGCCTCCGGCGTGGATCGCGGCGCTGCTCCTGCTCGTGCTCTTCCTGGCGACAACGTTACCCTTCGTGCGATGGGCCTGGCGGCGCGACCGGGCCGTGGCGTTGATCTGGTCCTTTGTGACGCTGTTGCGCGTGGTTGTGCAGGGTCTGGGGCTGGCACTCGGTCTGCTGCGGCAAATCGGGAAACGTAAATTTGGTGAACGCGAATAACCAGAGCGCGATTTGGAAATCGCGACTACCTGTGCTTGCCGGGAGCGCGGCGTTGCTCGTCTATCTGGCGACGATGGCGCCGTCGCTCACCTGGGCGCACTGGGGCGCGGACGGTGGCGACTTTATCACGGCGGCAGTGACGGGACGAATGCCCCATCCACCGGGCTTCCCCCTCTATCTGACGCTGGCGCGACTGTTTGTGCTACTTCCCCTGCGCGACCCGGCATGGCGGCTCAACCTCCTCTCAGCGGTGATGGCGGCAGGTACGGTGACGTTGGCTGCGATGACGTTACAGCGCCAGGAGAAATCGCCGTGGATTGTCCTCTCGACGGCGCTCGCGCTGGCCTTTACCTCGCTGTTCTGGTCGCAGGCGCTTATCACGGAGGTGTATACGACGGCGGCGTTTTTCGCGGCGTGGGCGAATTACAAATTACAAATTACGAATGACGAATCGCGAATCACAGATCGCCATTGGCTTTTGTCGGGTATCGTGTGCGGATTAGGGATGGCGGTGCATCCGACGTTGGTGCTTCTGCTTCCATTGTGGTTGACCTATCTATTTATTGCTGATGTCAAGCGCCCCGATCGCGCGTCACGCATCACGTATTACGCATTGCGCTTCATCTTCTACGTTTCAGGCATTATTATCGGTTTGCTTCCATATGTGTTTTTACCGTTTCTGGGGCGCTGGCCGCAACCGTGGGGCGATTTGCGCACGTTCGCCGGATGGTGGGATGTGGTGACGGCGCGGTTGTATCGGGGCTATGCCTTTGGGTTGCCGTTAGCCGACTGGCCCGCACGGGTGGCGGCATGGGCGGCGCTGCTGGCCCGGCAGTTCACGCCGGTAGGGGGTGTGCTGGTCTTGTTCGGCGGCTGGTTGGGCTGGCGGAAGCGTCGCTGGGAAGTGGTAGGATTGGCGGTCGCGGGTGGTTTATTGAGCCTGTTCGCTATCAGCTACTCTACACCGGACTCGCTGATGTATCTGTTGCCGCTGTTGCCGCTCTCGATCCCTTTGTTAGGGGTAGGCCTGCATTGGCTGGTGGATAAGGGCTTGCCCGCGTGGGTGACGTTGGTTTTGCCGGTGGTGTTGCTGGCGTGGAACTGGCAGGCCGTGGACCTGCATCGCGACAACGAGGCCGTGTTGTGGTACAATCAAGTCTTGTCGGAAATCCCCGCGGACGCTGTTTTGATAACGACAGAGGGCGATCCGTATACTTTCGCGTTGTGGTACGCGCAAGAGGCTTTAGGGCTGCGGGAGGACGTGCTGGTCATCGACCGGAATCTGTGGTGGCAGGAGAGTTACCGGCAGTTTTTGTTCATACGGACAGGATGTGAGGTTGCTGTGCCAGAAGATTATGCTGTAGGACGGCCTTTGTGCCGGATTGTGGAGGAGGGTGTTGCGTGTCCGTAATCGCACAACATAGACGAAAAATCGCTATCGGCCTGATAGCGCTGGGCCTGATCCTGGTCGCGATTTGGGTAGGGGAGACGGCTATCGCGGCGGGGTCGCTGCTGCGCTCGCTGAAGACGGCCCAGACGCTGCTCGACGACAATTCTCTGGAGACCGATGCTGCTGCGCTCGGGACGTTATTGCGCCAGACGCGGCACGACGTGGTGGTGTTGCGGCGCAACGTTGGCTGGCTCGCCGAACTGGGGCCGGCGTTCCGCTGGTTGCCGAAGATCGGCCCGCTTGCAAGCGAGGCGCCCGCGCTCCTTACCATGGCCGACGGGCTGACCGAGGCTGGCGTGCTGTTGTGGGATGCCACGGAGACGGCCATAACCGCGTTCCAGGCCGGTGAACCGGTGTTGGAGATGGTGCCGGATGTCTTCGCGCAGCTCACGCCGGTTTTGCCGCAGGCTCAGTCCGCTGTCAGCAAAGCCCGCGTAGCTTTTGAGACGATTGACGTGGCTGCCTTGCCGGATCGTCTGCAAAGCCCGTTGAAGCAACTAGGCCCATTGCTGCCGCTGTTGGACGATGGGCTGGTCCTGGCGGAGATGGGGCCGTCTTTGCT
>JBNGDO010000100.1:0-10705 GCA_049975385.1 Anaerolineae bacterium
CGATCTCTGCGGTGAATGAATCGCGCGCATAGTGCAACATGTGGGTAATCACCAACTTTGACAAGGGTCACTTGAGAAATTGAGGGGCTTAATCCACTTTAGCTCGATACACCTGGTAGCGTTTGTACAACTTCGACCCCATGCGCTCAGCCAGCGCCGGCGTGTCGGGGTTATCCGCCGAGGTTAGCGAGAGGTCGATCCATGTGTAACCCTTCGCCTGCGCGCGCTTTGCCATCTCGTCGAAGAGCAGCACGGAGACGCCGGTCTTCCAGTATTGCGGCTTGACCAGCAGGCTTTTCGCTGCCAGGCACTTGGGACGGCGGCGCATCGCCAGCCACAATTGGATGTAGTTCCATGGATAGCGCAGGCCATTCGCGTGGATCAGGGCCTCGTTCAAGTTGGGGATACCCGCGAACCAGCCGGCGTTGTCGCCGTCGACATCGGCGAAGAGTACCAGGTCCGGATCGGCGATTTGCGTGAACGGCGCGACCAGGTCGGCGACGCTCTCGCGCGCCCAGGGGATGACGTCGTCCAGGTGGCCCAGGGATGTGGTCAGCAGTTCGTGGACGCGATCCACTTCGCCGTCCCATTGCGAGAGGTCGGCGCCGCGCACGGTGATCTCGCTACGCTGGCGCACCTTATCCGCCAGGCGCGCAAGGCGCTGTAGGGTGGGGTGCTCCACATCTAGATCGAAGGCATACGCCAGATTCGACGCGCGTGCCGGAACAAATCCGTAACGCTCCACGAAGTCCTGATAGTAGGGCGGTGTGTGGCCGCAGAGCAACACGGGCGGGCGGTCGCGCCCTTCGACGAGGATACCGTAGCCGTCCTCGTAATCCAGGTTGAAGGGGCCGAAGAGCGCGTCGAGGTTGCGCTGCCTGGCCCACTCGCCTGCGTGATCGAATATCGCCACCGCGACGGCATAATCCTCGATGCACTCGAAAAAGCCGAATACGCATTCTTGCGTGCCGCGCGCAGCGTTGGTGGGCGTATCCTCGGCGAGACAGATCGTGCCCACCGGTTGCCCGTCGCGCCAGGCGATGAAGAATTCTACCGTGCCCCGCTCGAAGAACGGTCCCTGCCGTTTGACGACGGCCTTGGCGCGTTCCGGCAGCAACGGTGGAACCCACAGGGGATCGTCGCGGTAAATGCGCCACGGGAAGGTGAGAAACGCGCGCTGATCTTTGGGCGTTTGGACGGGTTTGATGGTAAGGGTCATTGTTGTTCCAGCCTCCCGGTGGATTTGTAGACCGTTTCTTTGTCAGCAGATTGAGCAGATCAAGCGGATTATTTCACGCTATTCAGAAAATCTGCTCAATCCGCTGAATCTGCTGATTGTAAACGGCGGTGCTCCAGGTCCTGCACCAGTTGGGCGTAGCGGGCGCGGGTCAGCGGGTACTTGAAGGCCAGGAAGATGCCCAGGCCAAGCAGCACTGCCGGGATCGGCCCGATGATCAGCCGGATGCCCCACAGCGCCCCGGCGGGTTGCTGCCCGGCGTTGGGCACGTAGCCCGTCACGTCTAGCAACAGCAGCGCGAGCGGCACCGCGATGGAAGAGGCAATTTTCTCCGATAGCATGATCAGGCTGTAGAACATTCCTTCGTGACGTTTGCCCGTCTGCCATTCGCCCCATTCCACCGCGTCGGGGATGAGCGACCAGGGCAGCACGTGGGCCGCGCTGACGCCAATTCCGGCCATCACACAGAGAAAGTAGATGGCGGGTAATCCTGTGTTGGCATTCACCGTGATCAGCACCAGTTGCATCAGTGCCCAGAATGCGATGCCGGCGATGTAGGCCCACTGCTTGCTCTTGCGCCGTGAGGCCCATTCCCAAGAGGGGAGCGCGATGATGGCGGTGATGAAGATCAACCCCATAATCACGTCGCTTTGCGCCTCACGCTGCATCACGTATTTGATGAAGTAGAGGAGGCTCGCCTGGACGATGTTGACGACGATCCAGGTACTCAGGAAAATCCCCAGACCAAAGAGAAAGACTTTGTGGGTCTACGCAGATTAGTGGGGTCGCGACGGGCTTTTGTTCCACTTGATTGCCAAAATGCGCCCAAAAGCAAGGTGGGCGTCCCACTTTTGATCAAAAGAGCGGTCAAAATAGGGATCAGCGCTGTTTTTACCCCACAAATATGTGTAGAGCCGACTTTGTTACTTCTGGCGGCGCGCAGCGATTGCTTCAGGCTTGGCTGCGCCTGCACCATAAAGACCTCGCGCTCCCGCGTGCCAAAAAACGTGATGAGCACGGCCAGCGCCGCCGTCACGCCAAAGATGACGCCCATCGTCATCACGCGCGGTGCGTTCTGCGGCGTGAACGAGCCGACGATGACCAGAGGGAGCGTGAACGAGATCAGACTGCCCAGGATGGAGAAGAACATCCGGTACGAGGTGAGGGCTGTGCGCTCATCGTAGTCCGGCGTCAGTTCGGGAGTGAGGGCGAAATAGGGCATGTAGACGAACGTTGCCGCTGCGTCGAAGAGGACGTAGGCCAACGCGTAGTACACGGCCAATGCGACGTCGCTGGTCCATGGCGGTCGCCACCAGAGCAGCATAAAGACCAGCGCGTAGGGGATCGCGCCGAAAAGGAGGAAGGGGCGGCGGCGTCCCCAGCGCGTCCGCGTGCGGTCGGAGATGTGGCCGATAAGCGGATCGTTGATGTAATCCCAACTGCGCCCGATGAAGATGGCGGCGGCAGCGATACTCGGCGCCATCCCGACCACGTCCGTGAGGAAGATGGCGAAGTACGCGCCGAGCAGTGTGGCGGTCAGGCTAAAGCCGGTGTCGCCCACGCCGTAGAGCAGCTTGGTGAGGCGTGATAGCCGGTTTGTGGAAGGCGACGTATCCGTTTGTGCGTTTTCTTGCATAAGATCCTCATATAAACCTTGCGAAGGCCTTCGCAAGGTTGGTTTTGAGGCATCATACGTCGGTTTGGGATAAAAGCAACAGTTTAGCGTTCCGCCGCCAGGGGTGAGGGGGCAGCGAATTGTGCGTAGGTGATACCCACCAGTGCCAACACCGCCGTGAGCTGAACCACGCTGCTCAATCCCGAATGTAGGTTTTGCATAGTGAAGACCGCACCGCGCTCGGTGTTGTACATGGCGACAAAACGAACGGTCTCCGCCAGGATCATGCCTATGAATGGGAAAACCGTCATCCCGGCCAGTTGTTGATGGGTGGTGCGCGCCCGCAGGACCCAGATCACCGGCAGGATCAGGACGAAGAGCGCGGGGAGGATCTCAATCAGGTGAGCGATGGCATAAGCGTCCGTCCAGATGAGAATGGTGTAACTGGGGTCGAGGATCCCGTCTGCAAACCACCAGGCGATGCCTAAGACGAATTGGGCCGCGTACAGACGGTCGCGTGACGCCGCCAGCAAGCCAAGCGTTGCCGGGAGTATGACGAGGAGAAACGTATAAAATCCCATCACCGGGCCAGAAACGATGAAGATGCCAAGCGCTAGCCAGGTGAAGATGGAAAGCCGGATGTGACGACGCTGCGTCCACAGGACGACTAGGCAGGCAATCGCAAAGGCCAGGGGGATGAGCCAGTTCATCACCACACGGCCAACTGAAGAAAGCGGCGTCCTGCCATCCTGCTGGAAGATAATTCCGGCGACCGTCAATGGCAGCCCGTAGATGGCGAGACTGGCAATCGGGTAAACCCAGCGCGCGAGACGACGTCCGCGCCGCCAACTCCACAACAGCAGCCCGCTTGCCAGGTAGACCCAGCCTAGTTCCAGCCAGGCCGGCAGCCCGGGCAGCAGTCTGGCGCGTATGAGCACTATCCACAATCCCGGCAAAAGGGCCAGCAACACGTGCCGCCAGGGCAGCGGCGTCAGCCGTTGATTTGCCAGCCCTAGCTGAGCGGCAAGGTGCAGGTGTTCCTGAACTGCTGTACTCCCCAGATCCCAGAGCGTACGCAGCCATAACACTAGCACTCTCCGGGAGTGTCGCTGGGCATACGCTTCTCTGTATTGATCCCGGAAAAGCTGCGCCATCAACGGCCCATAGTCCTGCCGGTGTGCGCGTGGATACAGCCAGAGGAGCATGGTGTAGATTTTGACGGCGGTTTGTTCTTTCGTTGGCTGTGCCATTATGCTACCTCCGGCGCGGGGAGAGGTGTTGGCAGCAGATCTCTTTGTTGCGCCAGTTGGACCGCTTTGGCGAGACGCGCGGCTTCGAGCGCCAGCACTCGCGTGCCCAGATCGGTTAGGCGATAGTAACGCCGGCGGCTGTCGTCCATCTCCGGGTCGGGGCGTTCGTCGGATTCGACAATCAGGTTGGCGGCGACCATGCGCTTGATCGAACCATACAAAGTGCCCGGCCCCATCTCGATATGCCCGTCGGTCTGCGCCGCGACGGTCTTCATGATGCTGTAGCCGTGCCGCTCTTCATCCGCCAGTGCCAACAGAATGTGAAACACGGTGGTCGTCAAGGGGAGCAGTGCTTCAGGATTTTGACTCTCTGGGATAGCCATTGGACACCTCCACATAGATATATCGGTAAAAGATGTATCTGTTACAGATATATTTTAGAGCAAAAGTGAAAACAGTCAAATGAAAACAGGGATTGGCACGGAAAAGTGGCCCGTAAGAAATTACGGGCCACTTGTTATACTTTGACGATCGCGAAGATCAGGCGAGGTCGAAACGGTCGAGGTTCATGACTTTGTCCCACGCCGCGACAAAGTCGTGCACGAACTTCTCCTGGCCGTCGTCACATCCGTAGACTTGTGCCAAGGACCGGAGTTGGGAGTTCGAGCCGAAGATGAGGTCGACGCGGGTGCCCGTCCACTTGAGTTCGCCCGTAGCGCGGTCACGTCCTTCGAACACATCGGCGTCTTCCGCGCTTGGCTTCCACATCGTGCTCATATCGAGCAGATTTACAAAGAAGTCGTTGCTGAGTACCCCTGGGCGTTTGGTGAAGACGCCGTGCGGGGACCCCCTGTAGTTAGCATTCAAGACACGCATGCCGCCTACGAGCACCGTCATCTCAGGAGCGGTCAGCGTCAGCAGTTGCGCGCGGTCCACCAGCAGTTCCTCTGGCCTGATGGCGTATTTGGCCTTTTGGTAGTTGCGGAATCCGTCGGCGACCGGTTCGAGGACGGCAAAGGCCTCCACGTCGGTTTGCTCCTGTGATGCATCCGTGCGTCCCGGCGTGAAGGGAACGGTTACGTCGTAGCCAGCATTTTTTGCAGCTTGCTCGACACCTGCGCATCCACCCAAGACGATCAGGTCGGCGAGGGAAATCTTCTTGCCGCCAGACTGGACGTCGTTGTAGGCTTTTTGGATGCTCTTGAGGGTTTCAAGCACCTTCTCCAGTTGCTCGGGCTCGTTGACTTTCCAATCTTTCTGTGGCGCAAGGCGGATGCGCGCCCCGTTTGCCCCACCGCGATTGTCGGAGCCACGGAACGTGGAGGCCGAGGCCCAGGCGGTTGAGACCAGCTCTGGGATCGACAGGCCCGAGGCAAGGAGCTTGCCCTTGAGGGCGGCGATGTCCTGCGCGTCGATCAGCTCGTGATCGACTGCGGGCACCGGGTCTTGCCAGATCAGTTCTTCTTCCGGGACCTCAGGGCCGAGATAGCGCGAGCGGGGGCCCATATCGCGGTGCGTCAGCTTGAACCAAGCCCGGGCAAAGGCGTCCGCGAATTCCTCAGGGTTCTCCAGGTAGCGCCGCGCGATCGGTTCGTAGATCGGATCGTAGCGCAGGGAGAGGTCCGCCGTGCTCATCATCGGCCGATGTTTCTTCGATGGGTCGTGCGCGTCAACCACCATATCCTCTTCGTCTACATCCTTGGCCAGCCACTGCCAAGCCCCAGCAGGACTCTTCACCTTTTCCCACTCGTATTTGAACAGCACCTTCAGATAGCCCATATCCCACTGGGTCGGTTTCGGCTTCCACGCGCCCTCGAGTCCGCTGCTAATTGTGTCACCGCCTTTGCCACTGCCGAAATCGCTCTTCCAACCGAGGCCTTGCGCTTCGATAGGGGCAGCTTCAGGCTCAGGCCCCACGTGGGTCGCCGGGCCGGCGCCGTGGGTTTTGCCGAACGTATGCCCTCCGGCAATGAGCGCGACGGTTTCCTCGTCGTTCATCGCCATGCGGGCGAAGGTCTCACGGACGTCATGGCCGGAGGCGACCGGATCGGGGTTCCCATCCGGGCCTTCCGGATTGACATAGATCAGGCCCATCTGCACGGCCGCCAGGGGGTTTTCGAGCTCCCGGTCACCAGAATAACGGCTCTTGGGCTTGTCGCTTGTAGCCAGCCATTCTTCTTCGGCGCCCCAGTAGACGTCCTCTTCCGGCTCCCAGATGTCCTCGCGCCCTCCGCCGAAGCCGAAGGTTTTGAATCCCATCGACTCAAGCGCGCAGTTGCCGGAGAGGATCATCAGGTCGGCCCAAGAGATCTTGCGGCCGTATTTCTGCTTGATTGGCCAGAGGAGACGGCGTGCCTTGTCGAGGTTCACATTGTCCGGCCAACTGTTGAGGGGAGCAAAACGCTGATTGCCCGTTCCGCCGCCGCCACGGCCATCGCCCATACGGTAGGTACCTGCACTGTGCCACGCCATGCGGATGAATAGCCCGCCGTAGTGACCGTAATCGGCCGGCCACCAGTCCTGCGAGTCGGTCATCAGCGCGTAGAGGTCCTTCTTCAAGGCCTCAAAGTTCAATTGGTTGAATGCTTCTGCGTAGTTGAAGTCCTCGCCCATTGGGTTGCTCTTGGCAGAATGCTGATGCAGAATCTTGAGGTTCAGTTGATTCGGCCACCAGTCCTGGTTCGACGTGCCTTTGCTGGCAGTCGGCATAGCAGGTTTGGCAGCTTTTCCCGTTACCGGGCACTTGCTCTCTTTACTCATTTTTGTTCTCCTTTCATTTCAGATTTAGGTTTGATATGCTTGACCGTGCTTTACATTTGCGTCAGCAGATTTAGCAGATTGCATACATGATGCGGAAGCTTTAGCGTTTTGCGATTACTTTGTCAGGCTTCACCTCCTTCGAAGCGTTTTTGACTCGATCGCAGCATTTCAGGCGTCAACGTGCGTAAATGCAGTAGGTGAAGGGTCACGCCAACCGCGATGACGCCGAGCACGCCGCGTATCCACCAATTGTCGATCACGCCGAAAGCCGTATAGCCGATGACGCCCCAGAGCATCACCCCAGAGCATCACCAGGGCGATGATCTTGGATTTGAGCGTCACTGCGCGGTGTTCGCGATAATGCCGGATGTAGTCTCCAAACCATTTGTGATGGATGAGCCAGTTGTACAGCCGGTCCGAACTGCGCACGAAACACCCGGCGGCCAAAAGCAAGAACGGAGTCGTGGGTAGCACGGGTACGAAAACCCCAACCATCCCCAGCGCCACAGAGAGAAAGCCTAGAGTGATCAGCAGCCATTTGCGAAAGATTGTCTTTTCCACGTGTGCCGTACCTCTAAATCTCGATGCCGAATATTTCACGGACGATCAAGCCGACCACAAAGCTCAACGCCGCAACGCCCAGACTCAACCCCGCCATCTCTAGGAAACGTCGTTTGAATGGTTCGTCTTTGGCAACGGCGATGTAATAGTTGAACACAGCGATAATGGCGACGCCTACCGCCAGCGTAACTGCGAGGGCTGCGTAATAGTTCTGGAAAAGCAAATAGGGCAGGATAAGAAGTACGACCGTCACAATGTAAGCCGCGCCGGTATAAAGTGAAGCTTTAAGGGGGTTTTTATCCGTCTCCTCAGATTTCGTGGACAAATACTCCGAGGCCCCCATTGAAAGCGCCGCTGCGATACCTGTGATCGTACCGCTCAACGCGATCAGGCGCGTGTTTTGGAAGGCGAGGGTCAGCCCGGCCAACGTGCCCGTCAACTCGACCAGCGCGTCGTTTAGCCCCAGCACCATCGAGCCGGCGTAGCGCAGTTTCTCCTCGTCAAGCATGGCAATCAACTTCTCTTCGTGGGCATTCTCTTCGCGCGCGATGGTCTCAGCTTCTGGAACCCATTGCTTCAGATGGTCGTAGTTTTCCTGAGCGCTTTGT
This sequence comes from Anaerolineae bacterium, assembly GCA_049975385.1. Lineage (GTDB taxonomy): Bacteria > Chloroflexota > Anaerolineae > B4-G1 > SLSP01 > DSWT01. Next base: position 8,032 of record JBNGDO010000100.1, read on the forward strand.
TCGCCGCGTTCCATCAATTTGATGCCAAACGTGAAGCCGAAGACGCGGCTGATCCAATAATACCACCAGATCTTCAACCGCTCCGGTTTGACTTCTTGATGGGTGTGGGCCTTCCACTGATGCGCGTGGCGTAGTTCGTCTTCGGCGATCTTTTCGAGGATCTGGCGATTTTCTGGCGCTTTGATCGTCTGTGCCAGCCGTTGATAAATGTGATATTCGGTGATTTCGTCACGTTGATACCCCAATAACTCTTCGCGTACTTCCTGGCTGATGGACATTTTACCTTCCTTCGTCAATCGGTTTCGTGTTTTTGGCAATTCGGGCAGATGCCGTAAAATATCACCTGATTCCGGATGATCTGGTAGCCCGCCGCTTCTTCCGGTTCAAGAATCAGGTCTTCAAAGTCGCGGGTGATGTCAATCAAAGCGTGACAGCGCGTGCAGAAGAGATGATGGTGCGCTTCCGTGTTTGTATCGTAGCGCAGGCAACCGTCGCTGAATTCATAAGCTTCGACCAATCCGCCTAACGCCACCAGCTCATGCAGGGTGTTGTACACTGTCGCGCGAGAGATATCGGGCATCGTTTCTGTTATCTGTTGGTATATCTCCTCTGCCGTGGGATGGCCGTCATTGTGCGCCAACAGTTCCAGGATACCTCGACGTTGTGGTGTAATTTTCCGCCCGCTTTGGCGGAACAATTTGATCCATTTTTCAAGTGATGACATTATTAGCCTCAATTATAGAAGTTACTAATTTATAAAGATTATAAATTAGAGATTTGGAATGTCAAGAATCAGTATCATCTATTGACATTTTTTTATTGTGGTTTATAATATGAATAAATTTGGTATAGATAAATTGGACATTAAATAATTCTATTGGAGGATCAACATGACCAAGACAGTTTACGATTTCACAGTGACATCGATTATGGGGCTGTCCAAATCAATGGCCGATTACAAGGGTAAGGTACTTTTGATTGTAAACACGGCCAGCAAATGCGGTTTTACACCACAATTCGAGGGCTTGCAGGCACTTTATGAGAAGTATCATGATAAGGGCTTCGAAATCTTGGGGTTTCCCTGCAACCAGTTTATGAACCAGGATCCCGGAACCAACGAGGAAATCCAGAACTTCTGCCAGGTGAACTATGGGGTCACGTTCCCGATGTTCGCCAAGATTGATGTGAACGGTCCCAACGCGCACCCGTTGTACAAACACCTAAAAGAAGCTGCCTCCGGTAAGTTGGGGCTGAAAGCGATCAAATGGAACTTCACCAAATTCCTGGTGGATGCGCGGGGCAACGTCATGAAACGTTTTGAGCCAACTGTCGAACCGGCTAGCATTGAATCCGACATTGAGGCACTCTTGCAATAAAGCACTTTTTTAGTAACCTATAATATGAAAGGGAGGGATCACGATGAAAGATCGAACACGACAAATTGCTGTAGTGCTGACCATTCTGGTAACGCTTATCGTGAATGGGTTGGCGAACAGCTTACCGCTCAACGGATTGACGACGGGGGATATCTCCGACCGTTTCGAGGTTTATTTCGTTCCGGCGGGCTACGTATTTTCCATCTGGGGGCTGATTTATATCGGCTTGATTGCCTTCGCCATCTACCAGGTATTGCCTGCCCAGCGGGAGAACCCTCGCCTGAGGGCCACCGGCTGGTGGATTGCCCTCGGTGGAGTGGCCAACAGCGCGTGGATTTTCCTCTGGCACTATGAGCAATTTCCCCTGACGCTGATCGCTATGCTGGTATTGCTCGCCACGCTCATCATTACCTATCTGCGTCTCGGTATCGGCCGGACGAAGGTGTCCACCGCAGAAACCTGGGCGGTGCGCGTGCCCTTCAGCATTTACCTGGGGTGGATTACCGTCGCGACGGCAGCGAACGTAACCTCTTTGCTCGATTATTTGAACTGGGGCGGGTTCGGGATTGCCCCAGAAATCTGGACGGGCATTGTGTTGGTCGCGGTGTTGGTGATTGCGACGTTGATGGCGTTCACTCGCCGCGATGTCGCTTACGCGCTGGTACTGCTGTGGGCACTGGCTGGCATTGCGGTTAAACACGCCGCTGTCACTGCAGTGGCCATCCCCACCTGGATCACCTTCGGGCTGGTGGCGCTGACGCTGGTAGCGGCTTTCTTTTTGCGCCGGCCCAAGCTGGAGATAGCCCAATGAGCGTTGGCATGGTTTTGAAGATCGTCGCGGCTTTGGGGACAGCGGCGACCGGGTTGCTGGCATTGGTGAAACCCTCTGCGGCCTATAGCTTCACCGGCTTGAAGGCAGAGGGCGTGCGCGGGTTATCCGAGATGCGCGCGATTTTCGGCGGATTGTTCATCGCGCTGGGCGTCATGCCGCTGTTTCTTGGCGCGACTGCCTATCAAATGCTGGGCATTGCTTATCTTGCGATTGCTGTCGCGCGTGCGTTCTCCATTGTGTTCGACAAATCGTACGCGCGATCCAACACCATCAGCCTGGTGATTGAAATTGTGTTCGGAGTCATTTTGATCGTATAGGAGGAGAGGCCCATATCAGTACGCATTGTGGCGGATAGCACATGTGATTTGCCTGCCGAGACGATTGCCAAATATGGTATTAGCGTCGTGCCGCTCTACATCAACGTGGGCAAGCAAAGTTTTCTGGATGGTATCGACATCACACGCCA
>JBNGDO010000100.1:10805-12462 GCA_049975385.1 Anaerolineae bacterium
ACGGTAATCGATTCGCAGCAGTTGAGTCTGGGAACCGGATTTCTGGTTGAGACAGCGGCGAAACTGGCTACTGCGGGCTGTCACGTTGCCGAAATACTGGCCGAGCTCAATGATCAAATCCAGCGCTCGCACGTCTTCGCGGCGCTCGACACGTTAGAGTTTTTGCGGCGCAGTGGCCGGATGAACCGGTTCCTGGCGAATTTCGGTACGCTGTTGCGACTCAAACCGATTTTGACGATGCATGCCGGCAACCCCGGAACCGAACGCGTCCGCACCCGCGAACGCGCTACACAGCGTTTGCTCGACATGCTGCGTGCCGTTGCCCCGTTCGAGCGCGTCGCCATCGTTCACGCGAACGCGCTCGATCGTGTCGCTGAATTGCGCGCGCGCGCCGCGTCGCTGTTGCCCGACGGCGATATCCCGGCGGTTGACATCATACCCGTCATCGGGGCCCATCTCGGCCCGGGCGCATACGGATTCGCCGTCGTTAGCACGTAGCAGTATAAGTTCCCCAAGCTCAGGCCGGTCGGAACCGGCCTGAGCCTTTTAATACTTTCCCCTATACCCGTGCATCTATTTGCACTTCTCCTACAATGATGATAAAGTCATCTCCAATGCGTTAGACTTCGAATCACTACCTAACAACTATCCGGCTGCTTCGGGAGGGATTATGGCTGAAAGGTTCTTTTCCATGCCTGTCCGACCAGATTGGGAAGCGTTCCGTGCCTGCATCGAGCGCCAGGGAACGCCGGAGCGAGTGCATCACATCGAATTGTTCCTCGATGGCGAGGTGCAGGAAGCGGTGTGCCAGCGCTTCGGCTTGCTCGCGGGACTGGATGAGGATGATCCGTACTTCGTCTGGAAACGAATGATCCGCATCCAGCGTTTTCTGGGCTACGATTACGTGCGTCAAGGTGCGGACAACATCGAAATGCCGCTGCACCGTGCTGAAACGGAAGACACCGCCGGATTGCAGCGCGCCGGAGGGCGTTCTTACGTGGACGAGCGGCAAGGCCCCATCACCAACTGGGACGAGTTCGAGCGGTATCCGTGGCCCGATCCTCACACCTTGACCTATCGCGCGCTGGAGTGGTACGACAAAAACCTACCGGACGACATGTGCATCATTGGCAGCGGGGGATTCGCGCACTTTGCGGAGTACCTCACCTGGCTGATGGGCTACGAGACGCTGTGCTATGCGCTCTACGACCAACGTGACCTCGTCCAGGCGATTGCCGACCGCTTGCTGGACCTGTATACGGTTGTCCTGGAGCGCATTCTGGAATTTGAGCGCGTGGCAATCATCTGGGGTAGCGACGATATGGGGTTCAAGACTGGTACGCTCATCAGCCCCAAAGATCTGCGCGCGTTCGTCCTCCCCGGGCACAAGAAGATGGCGGCGATGGCACACGCGGCGGGCAAGCCGTATCTCCTGCACTCCTGCGGCAACCTCGAAACGATCATGGAAGACCTCATCGAGGACGTGAAGATCGATGCGAAGCACTCGTTCGAGGACACCATCGAAGATGTCCGTGACCTGAAGCCACGATACGGAGACCGCATTGCGTTGTTGGGCGGCATCGACCTCGACTTCCTCTGCCGCGCCGACGAAGCCGCTGTCCGCGCGCGGGTGCGGGATACGCTCGATGTATGCCAG
>JBNGDO010000100.1:12562-18980 GCA_049975385.1 Anaerolineae bacterium
TGCCTCGCCCCTACCTGTGCCAACATACAACCGTTCTAAGGAGCGATCATGAACTTTGTATTCTTCATTCCCGACGAGATGCGCGCCGAAAGCGTCTCGTGCTATGGACATCCGCTGGTGCAAATGCCCAACTACGATCGTCTTGCCGCCGAGGGCACGCGCTTCGATCAGTGTCACGTACAGCATACCGTCTGCTCGCCGTCGCGGTGCTGCCTGATGACGGGCTGGTATCCGCACGTTTCGGGCCACCGCACGCTGTGGCACCTGCTGCGCCCGCACGAACCGAGCCTGTTCCGCTATCTCAAGGAGGCGGGGTATCACATTGAGTGGTACGGCAAGAACGATCTCTACAGCCAGGCCTATTTCCCCGGTGTGGTCGATCGCTTTGCGGATCCCGGTGGCGGGCACGCCGGGCCGAACCTTTACCAGCCGGACGAGCTGGGTTACTACAGTTTCCTCTACGAGCCGTTCCCCGGCGAGCCAGAGGAAACCGGCGATATGCGCCGTGTGCAAGCCGGCATCGACTTTTTACGCGAGCGCGCCAGACAGACCGAACCGTTTGTGTTGTACCTGCCACTGTCGCTGCCGCACCCGCCCTACGCCTGCCCGCAGCCATTCCACGATATGGTCGATCCGGCGGATATTCCGCCGTTGCGACCCGCGAATCTGCCGGACAAACCGGACTACTTCGATTTGATCCGGCGCTATCGTCACCTGGACGAAGTGCCGGATGAAGTTTTCGCCAAAATTCAGGCCATCTACCTCGGCTCCAACAGCTACGTCGACTGGATGCTCGGCCAGTTGCTCGACGCGCTGGACGAGATTGGGCTGGCGGAGAACACGTGCGTCATCGTCACCAGCGACCACGGCGACTGGGCCGGCGATTACGGCCTGGTGGAGAAGTGGCCCAGCGCCCTGGACGACACGCTGACCCGCGTGCCGCTCCTCATCCGCGCGCCGGAGGGTGTGGCGGGACACGTTGTCCCTGAGCCAATCGAATTCTTCGACATTATGGCGACAACGCTTGACCTGGCAGGTGTGGAGGCGCGGCACACGCATTTCGCGCAGTCGCTCGTCCCGCAGCTTGGCGGCGCGCACGGTGTCGCTGACCGCGCCGTCTTCGCCGAGGGAGGCTACGATCCGCACGAGCCGCACGCATTTGAGGGCCGGGCCAATGACGGCATCTTCCGCGAGGTGACGCACATTTACTATCCTAAGGGTATTCAGCAGCAGGAACATCCCGAAAGCGTGTGCCGGGCCGTGATGCTACGCACGCTCGATTACAAGCTCGTGCGCCGTCCCCTCGGCGTGAGCGAGCTGTACGACCTGCGCGCCGATCCGCGCGAACTGTGCAACGTCTACGCAGATCCTGCCTACGACGCTATCCGCACGCAAATGGAGGCAGGGTTGCTCGATTGGACCATCCGCACGGCGGACGTTGTGCCGGTGGGAGAGGATCCACGAGGTTTGCCCAGGCCGTGATTGTTTTACGAAAATGCTTGCGCCGGATCGCAATCCGGCGTGGTGAAGACGGCGGATTGTGATCCGCCTTAAGCGTTGAAGGAAAGTTGTTTTCAGATTGAGGAGGGACGCAATGGCCTATATGGTGATGCTGGTTGTTAGTGATGTCGATCAAATGAACGAGATTTTGGAAGCCTGGAAGTGCATCCATGTTGACGATGTGATTTATGTGGACAGTACGTGCTTTCACCGCGCCGGAGCGCGCTCCCATCACATTCCGATGCGCTTTATGTTCGAGTCTCTGGCAAAGGGCCGGCAACAATGCTCGGTAACGTTGTTCGGCATTGTCGCTGATGAGGCAATGGTGCACCAGTGCATTACGCAGGCGGAAACCGTCGTCGGCGATTTCGACGCGGCGACGAACGCAATGTTGGTGGCGTGGCCGTTGCCGATTGTCAAGGGCTTTTCCGTGCAGTCTGCGTGCCAGGACGACGCGCAATGATCTGGTTGACCTTTCTCATCAGCGCTGCGATTCTCGTCATCGCGGCAATCAAGCTGGCGGAGTATGGCGACGCTATCGCTTTTCATACCAAGCTGAGTGGGATGTTCATCGGCGCGCTGCTCATCGCCGGCGCTACATCGTTGCCTGAATTGCTGACGATGATCAATTCGATCAACCAGGGGCACATCAACCTCACCGCCGGGGACCTCTTTGGCAGCAGTATGTTCAACATGCTGCTGCTTGGCGTGCTGGATATGCTGTTCTACAAAAATCGCATCTTGCGCCGCGTGGCGCTCAAGCACGCGCTAACCGCCAGCCTGGGCACGATGTTGACCGGGATGGCCGTTTTCTTCTTGCTGGCCGATATCCACGGCAGGATCGCCTGGCTGGGTCTGGACAGTTTGTTGATGATGGCGACCTATTTCATCGGGATATGGTTGCTGCGCTCGAACCCGCTCAACGGCGTTAGCGAAGATGCGGTCTACGACGAAGCGGACAAAATACCCACGTTGCGCAAGGCTTTGATCGGCTTTGCGGTGACGGCGGTGGTGTTGATCCTGGTTGCTCCGTATATGGTGCGCAGCGGATCGGGGATCGCCAAGATCACCGGCCTGGGAGATGGCTTTGTCGGCATAGTGCTGATCGCGTTTGTGACGTCACTGCCGGAGCTGGTGGCGATGATCGCCGCGGCCCGTTTTGGCGCATACGACATGGCGGTCGGCAACCTCTTCGGCAGTAACGTGTTCAACATGTTTGCCCTGGCCCTCGCCGACGTGATTTATGTCGAAGGGAGTTTTCTCGGCGCGATTGATCCGGTTTTCGCGCTGGCGGGTTTGTTGGCGATGTTGCTGACGACGCTAGGGCTGATCGGCAATCTGGCCCAGGTCGAGCGCCGTATCTGGATCGTGGAATTGGATGCGTTACTCCTTATCGGGACATATCTGGCGGGGATGTATCTGCTCTACGCGCGTGGCATTGGAGGATGACACAGCTTGATGGCATCTAGACGGCTTTCGACCTATGGCGTGAATTTATAAACTGATATTGCGATTCAAGCGGGAGGTGTTATGACATTGGCTTTGTATTTGGTACCGGCGTTGGTTGTTATGGTTTTCTTCCTCATTCGGGTGGAATTTCGCAAGGCGGAGCGCCAAATCTACGTGCTCAAGCCATTATCGACATTGTTGGTGATCGCTATGGCGGCACTGTCGTTCGCCGAAGCCGAGACGAACTTGACGTATACGCTTGGCGTCCTCGTTGGCCTGGTGTTGTCTTTGGGTGGGGACATCGCCTTGATGTTCCAGTCCAACCGCAAAGCCTTTATAACCGGTTTGGTGCTCTTTCTGTTGGCGCATGTCGCTTACGCAGTCACATTCACCGTGCTGGACAGTTTGCACACAATCGATTGGCTCACCGCTCTGGTGCTTTTGGTGATCGGCGGTGGATTCTTTTTCCTGATTCGCGGGGGCTTGGGGACGATGAAGATCCCGGTCATCGTATACCTCGTCATCATCTCGGTGATGGTCAACCAGGCGCTGTCGACCTTTACCGGCAGCATGTTCAGCCTTCGTCAGGCATGGATGATCTCCATCGGCGCGATATTGTTTTACATTTCCGACGTGATCCTGGCGGTGAATCGCTTCTGGAAACCGTTCCGATACAATCGCATCAGCCTGGCCTTTTACTACGCCGGGCAGTGTTTGATCGCACTTGCGGCGAGCTATTTTGTGTAGTTACAGGGGGGTGTTATGCGGAAGATCACCGTTACGGCGGGCGAGGTCTCGATGGAGGCCGAATTGAATGATAGCTCGACGGCGCAGCAGATTTGGGACGCGCTGCCCATCACCGGCTCGGCGAACACCTGGGGCGACGAAATCTACTTTGAGATCCCGCTTACGGTGCAGCAGGCGCCCGACGCGCGCGCCGAGGTCGAGGTGGGGGAGCTAGGCTACTGGCCGGCAGGCCATGCGTTCTGCATCTTCTTCGGGCCGACGCCGGTAAGTACCGATGAACGTCCGCGCGCTTACAGCCCGGTCAACGTGATCGGGCGGATGCTGGGCGACGCGACGCAATTTCGTGCTGTAGCAGACAACACGCCGGTGCACTTGATGCGTTGTTCGTAGGGTGCGCTGCAACACGATGGTGTTTTTCACCGCAGAGCACGCAGAGATCGCAGAGGTTCTGTGCGTTGCAAGCAACGCCGGACACTCAGCGTTCTCAGCGACCGCTGCGGTAAATCTTTGTTTGTCGTGACAGGAGGTTACATCCATGAAAATCAATATCAACCTGAAACAATCCGGCGAACCCATCACCCCCTATTGGCGCGTGTGCGTCGGCGGTGGGCGGGTGGGGGAGGCCCTGCGCGCCGACTTCCAAAAGCATCTGGAGCTAGTGCAGCGCGAGATGCCCTTTCAATACATTCGCATGCACGGCCTGTTTCACGAAGACATGATGGTCTACCGTGAAGAGAACGGCAAGCCGATCGTCAACTGGCAATACGTCGATCTGGTGTACGATCACTGGCTCTCCATCGGCATCCGGCCGTTTGTGGAATTGAGCTTTATGCCCTACGATCTCGCCAGCGGCGACGAGACCGTCTTCTGGTGGAAGGGCAACATCACCCCACCGAAGGATTGGGAACGTTGGGAGTGGTTCATCGAGCAGTACATCCGCCACGTCATCGAGCGCTACGGGCTGGCCGAAGTGCGTCGCTGGTACTTCGAAGTGTGGAATGAACCGAGCCTGACCGTTTTCTGGAAAGATGCCGATTTCGACGCCTATATGGAACTCTACGCGCACACCGTGCGCGTGCTCAAGCGCGTCGATCCCCAACTGCGGGTCGGCGGGCCTTCTAGTCACGGCTTTGGCGACGCTGTGGGCGAGCCGCCGTGGGGCAAGGCATTTCTGGAAGCGTGCGCCGAACGCCACCTGCCGCTCGATTTCTTCTCCACACACCCATACCCGACCCGTTATCCGGTGGATTTGGAAGGGCGCGGCTACATGACCTGGGACGGCCCCGACCGCCTGCTGGTGGATGCGCGCGGCTGCGATCAGCTTTTGTGCACCTCGGCGTACCCCGACGTCGAGCGCCACTACACCGAGTGGAGTTCCAGTCCCAGCCCGCGCGACCCCGTGCACGACACGGCCTTCGAGACTGCCTTCATCGTGGACAACAACTGGCGGGCGCGCGGCCTGATGGATTCGCTGTCGTTTTGGGTGGTCAGTGACATATTCGAGGAATGTCGAGTGGGCGATACGCCCTTCCACGGCGGGTTTGGACTGGTCAACGTCCAGGGCTTGAAAAAGGCATCATACCACGGGTACTGGTTCCTCTCGCGCCTGGGCGACGAAGTGCTGGCCGAAGGCGATGGCTATGCGGTCACCCGGCGGCCCGATGGCACGTTGGCTATCCTGCTATGGAACTACTGCCACTATCGTGATGATGCCAACGACAGCCGCCTGCTGGCTGCCGCAAAGCCAGGCGAAATCTACGAGCTGTTTGATGTGCAGCCCCCTCGCAAGTTCACGCTGCACCTGGAGGGGGTGGGGGCCTCCGTCCGTGTGCAGACGACGTGCTTTGATCGCGAGCATGGCAGCGCCTACGATGCCTGGGTGGCCATGGGCGCGCCGCAGCACATCCTCCCTGCCGACCTGGACGTGCTGCGCCGTCGCATGGAATTGGACGTTTCTGTGCAGCGTGTCGCCACGCCGGAGAATACGCTCGAATGGACCGTCGCGGTTGAGCCTTTCGGGGTGACTATGCTCGAAATCCGCTCTGAGAGGTAGTTCTGCCTACCCAACACCGTACCCCGCGCCGACTTCCGGCGCGGGGCAGTGCTGTTGACCCATACTCTCAGTCCACGATGGCCTGGTAGATGGCAACCTGCATCTCGTCCAGCACGGGGACGGACTCGTTGTTCATCAACTGGGTCATTTCGATGTGCACCAGCTCTTCCTGCGGGTCGATGCTAAAGCGGGTGGTCGCTGCGCCGCCCCAGCCGTAGGCGCCCGCAGAGCCTAACGTCTGCGTCCGCTCGACGTCGAGCGTGACTCCAAAACCGAGGCCGAACCCCAGCGCTGGATTCCCGTCGCGGTAGACGCCGTCGCGCAGATGGTTGCTCCGCATCAGTTCGACGGTCTTGCGTCCGAGTAGCCGTTGTCGATCCAGTTCGCCCTTGTTGATGAACATCTGCGCGAAACGGTAATAGTCGCCCAGGGTGGAGACCAGTCCCATACCGCCGGCGGGACAGCGTGTGGGTTTGGCGTATCGGCTCGTCTTGGGATGCGCTGGAAGGAACCAACCGGCGTCCAATCGAGCATTATACCACCGCTTGACAGAAAAGAGTTCCAGGTACAGAATGGCATCACTGTCGTACCAGCACGACGGTCAGATTGAATTCCGGTGGAAGCGGGTTTCAAGGATTTTGAACTGATTTGGCAGAAGGATAGTACCGC
>JBNGDO010000101.1:0-18796 GCA_049975385.1 Anaerolineae bacterium
CGGCCATGCGCCAGGTTGCTCACGCGCGAGGCGATGTTGACGGTGGTGCCAAAGTAGTCTAGCCGCTCGTTGAGCGTGACGGTGATGGCTGGCCCGCTGTGGATGCCGATTTTTAGTTGCAAGCGCCGCTCGCCTTCAAGATGGTTGGCTGTGTTGAAGTCGGCGAGGCGCGCATTGGCGTCCAGCGCGGCCTGCAAGCCCGGTCCAACCTCGGTGAAGACGGCCATGATCCCGTCGCCAATCGTCTTGACGATAGCGCCTTCGGCCTGGCAGACAGCTTCGCCCACCAGGTCGAAGTGTTCGCGCACCAGGCTGTAGGCGAACGGGTCGCCGTTGCGGGCATACAGCGCAGTGCTACCGGTCAGGTCGGAGAACCACAACGTCATTTTGCGGACTTCCAGATAGGCGTTGCCTTGCAAGGGTTCGTTTTGCGCCCAATCGCGGAACTGCTGGACGGTCATCAACTCCTGAACTGTGGTGGCCGGATAGCGATGATGTAGAGCGTCGTGATAGGCTTTGTTTTCCCCGGCCGCCAGCGCGAGCGAGCGCAGGTTAGGGTGTGGGGAAAATGTGACTTGCGTCTCCTGGTCGGCGTGGACTCGAAAATCAGCACCGCAGGACGCGCACGTTGCTTCGTGGAGCGGGGTCAAGAAGACATTGGTAATTTCAGAGAAGGCTTTGCACATAGGACATTCCAGTTCCCAATGCAACACCGCGTCGCCGTTGAACATCGCTTCCACAAGCGTTTCCAATGTCGGGCGTACCGGTGCGTGCAGAGCGTGCGCCAGTTGACTGGGACGGGCGTGGTCTACGTCGCGCTCATCCGCGCGTCGCAAGTGTTCGCGCAACGTTGCGTATAGTTGTTGTGGGGAATCTAACCGATTTTTATTCATCTCTTCTGCTTTGTCGTAACATTGTGTGTTTTTGACCAAAGACTATATCCAGTATAGCTGGAAATTGGACTTTGGACAACAAGTCGCTTTCTACCACGTAAAATGTTACCGAAGGTGGTATGGTTCTACCAAATGATAATGCTACCGGAGGAGAACCATGGCCACAGACGAAAAAATGAAAATCGATGAACGCTATCAATATCTACAACGGATGCAACGTCGCTACCGGCAAGCCGACCGCAGCGCGAAGAGTGTACTACTTGACGAAATGGAAGCGCATACCGGGATGCATCGCAAAGCGCTGCTGCGACGGTTGCACAGTGACCTGGAGCGCAAAACACGCTCACGGGAACGGGAGCCGACCTACGGGCCGGAGGTTGACGCCGCGCTGGCGGCGATCTGGGAAGCGAGTGACTACGTGTGCCCGGAACGCCTGCAACCCAACCTGGTCAGCCTGGCGGAGTTGTTGGCGCGACATGGCGAACTCGACCTAGCGCCGCACCTGAAAGCGCAATTGGCCCAGATCAGCTTTTCGACGGTGCGCCGCCATCTGCCGCCACTCCCACTGGCGCATCGGCATCGCCGACCAGCCGCCCCACCGAATCGACATCAGCAAGTTATCCCGGCCTATCGTATCCCCCGCGACACAGCGCAACCGGGACACTTCGAACTCGATCTGGTGCATCACGGTGGGGATACCCCGGAAGGGGAATACGTCTACACCCTGCAACTCATCGATGTCGCTACCGCCTGGAGTGGTCGCCGCGCCATCTATGCCGGTTTGGACTATCTTTTTGCTTATCCCAATGCTCAACCCGATCAAGTGCAAGATGTCTTCCAGACCTTGCCCAATCCCGAGCGCTTCCCCGAAGCGGTTGAGGCCCCCGACGATGACAGTATCATCTCTCTCGAGAAAGGAGGCGGCCTAACTTGAGTAACATTACCTGTTGATTTGACACGGGCACGGGGCGGTGCGCCGGTGCTTATCGGCGCTCTGCATCGAACAACGGGTGTATTGATGATGCATGAGTGGCGCACTGGAAGCGTATCTCACCGAGACATATGGCTGGGCCGGGGTGTAAGAGTGTGGGTGCGTGCGGTGCAAACGGCGAGCGTTGCAGATGGACATCTGGGAGGAAGTGGAAGAACATTTGGCGATTTGTGATAGCCAGTGGCCGAAACCACCCGAGGTGGCTCAATGTAGTGATTGGTTACGTCTGCATGGAGAAGATTGAGAATCGGGTATTCTGGATGTTGGATGTTACGTACAATGAAGATCGTAATCACGCGTGCAAGATCGCGTTACCCTTAAATACCTTGTACTGCACGGTGCTTAGCATCATTCGCCAACGTGGTTTTCACTACTTAAGTCGTTCACCCCCAAAGATTCAACTGCTGTGATGCAAGCGGCTCATAAAGCGGCAATCTGGTCGCAATGTGATGCTTCTCGCACAATGCATTGAACAGCCGGTAGAGCTGGGCCGCGTTCGGTGAGTCACATGAATAGCGGTCGCTATAGGTGCGCTCATACTTTTCACGGATGCCCGGGAAAAGCGCATCCAATTGGCGGTAATAATAAGCGCGCTGACGGTCACGCATTGTCATGCCCATCCACGGGATAATGTACGACGCGCCGTTCGTTGCGGCTTGTTCCACAATAGCAGTGATATTTTCTTCGTTATCCTCGATGAAGGGTAAAATCGGCATCATCGTTACCCCGGTCTGAATGTCGTGCGCTGCCAGCGTGTTCATCGCAGCAAAGCGCGCCGAGGGGCGCGATGAACCCGGTTCGATTTTCGCTGCCAGCGCATCGTCAGCGGTCGTAATGGTGAAACTGATGCTGGCATAGACCTGACTGATGCGCCGCAAAGTCTCCAACTCCTGCAAGACCAGGGCGCTTTTGGTGATAATGTGTACCGGGAAGCTGAATTCGGCGATGACCGCCAGTGCCTGTCCGGTCAGGCTCACGCCGGGCGGTAAAGGCATAAAGGGATCATTCATCGAGCCCAGACCGATAGGCCCTTTGATCCGCTTGCTGGCTAATTCCTTGCGCAGCAATTCGATGGCATTGACCTTGACCAGCACATCCCGGTCGAAATTCTCGATCTGGTAGCATTCACTTCTACTGTCGCAGTACACGCATCTGTGACAGCAACCCCTGTACAGATTCATGTTGTACTTGAGGCCGAACCACGAATCCGGCTGTTTGCTGTGCGCCAGTAGGACTTTTGCTTGTATTTCTTTGATCATAAACCGATTTCGCAAATTTCAGAAAAGGCTTTAAACTATCGATAGTTGTATGATATGTACTCACACGAACCTGTCAATTGGATTTCTGTCAGCCGGCGGATTGTGATCCGCCTTAAGCGTTGCAGTGAGGTCATTTCCTGAGAGGTTATATGGTGTCACGACCCAGCATCGACCAACAAATTACGTTCTTGTACACGCGCGACCTTGCGCGGACGGCGCAATTCTACGAAGACGTGCTGGAACTGCCGCTGGTGCTGGATCAGGGCGGTTGTCGCATCTACCGCATCAACGGCGAAGCGTACCTGGGCTTCTGCGAGCGGGAAACCGCACCCGAACAGCCGCAAGGCGTGTTGTTCACGTTCGTCACGCAGGAGGTGGATGCGTGGTATGCCTACCTGCGCGAACAAGGTGTCCCTTTCGACAAAACCCCCGCGATCAATGAAGCCTACGGCATCTATCACTGCTTCGCCCGCGATCCAAACGGCTATGTCATCGAAATCCAACGCTTTTTGGACGATGCCTGGAATTCCGAAAAACACACTCTATAATGCTTGTGCTGGATCACAATCCAGCACTCTCCGCAACCCGAAGCCGTTGAGAGCGCCGGATTGTGATCCAGGGGAAGCGTAAGCAGCAGCATTTCCCTGCTCGTATTCCCCAGGGTCTTATCATTCTCGCTTTAAGGGGGATCGCCAGATCCCCGTTTTACGCCGTCACAAGCCATAAGACGCGGATCTGGCGATCCGCTTCAAGCAAGAGACGGAAGCGTAACGAGAATGATAAAGCCCTGTATCCCCGCCGCGAATGGCCTAATCGCGCATATTGCCCTATAATAGGGGTAGCAGCACGACGCGCGCTGCAATCCTCTATGGAGGTAATAGATGACAGAACACGACACCCTCGCCCGCACCTTTAACGTCTATATACCAAGGGACCGGCGACAGGCATTGCTGCTTGGTGAAACGTTGCCAGATCGCACCCAAGGATCGGCCCTCTTTGCGGATATTTCCGGTTTTACGCCCTTGACTGCTGCGCTGGCCCGCACTCTGGGACCGCGCCTGGGCGCTGAAGAACTGACTCACCAACTTAATCGCGTATACGACGCCCTCATTGCCGAAGTTGAGCGTTATGGCGGCAGCGTGATCGGATTCGCCGGGGATGCCATCACCTGTTGGTTTGCCGGCGATTCGCCCGATGCGCCGTTGCGGGCGGCGGCGTGCGCGTTGGCGATGCAGCAGGCGATGCAGCAGTTCCAAGCGGTTGCTCTGCCCGGCGGTGAGACGGTCTCGCTGGCGGTGAAGGTGTCGATTGCCAGCGGCCCGGCGCGCCGTTTCCTTGTGGGGAATCCCGAGATTCAGACTATCGATGCGTTGGCTGGTGAGACACTCGTGCGCATGGCCGCCGCGGAACACCTGGCAAACCGTGGCGAAGTGTTGACCGACCGGGCGACCGCTACCGCGCTGGGGGACATGCTCCAGGTGCGTGAGTGGCGAGTTGCCGAGGCCGATGGAGCTTCCTTTGCTGTGCTGGAGTGTTTGCAGAATGCGGCGGAAGGCCTCGAAGGGTGCTGTCGAGCGCAGTCTGCGTCTGCGCCGCTCATTCTCGATCCGGCGGTGTTGCGTCCCTGGTTGCTGCCTGAAGTCTACGAAGGATTCATGGCGGGCGTGGGGGAATCCCTGGAACTGCGGCGTGGGGTGGTCTCGCTGTTCCTGTGTTTTCAGGGCATTGACTACGATGACGACGAGCAGGCCGGGGAAAAACTAGATCGCTACACCCGCTGGGTGCAAGACGTTATCCGCCGGTACGACGGCGCGCTGCTGCAACTCATCATTGGCGATAAGGGCAACTTTCTGTACGCGACCTTCGGTGCGCCGACGGCTCATGAGAACGACCCTCAACGCGCGGTCAGTGCCGCGCTCGATCTGCTCGCGCTCCCGCCGGAACTGGATTTTGTCGGGCCGCTCCAGGTCGGTGTGGGGCAGGGGACGATGCGTACCGGCGCGTATGGCAGCACGACCCGGCGCACGTACGGCGTTATCGGCGATGCCGTCAACCTTTCGGCGCGCCTGATGCAGAATGCCGCGCCCGGCACAGTGTTGGTGACCCAGGCGCTTCAGGAGGTGCTCACGCACGCCTTCGAGTGGGAATCCCTGCCAGATATTCGTGTGAAAGGCAAAGATGCGCCGGTTGCGGTGGCCCGTCCACGACGAAAAAAACGGGCCCCCAGTCGTTCCGTGATCTACAGCGGCGAACTGGTCGGGCGCGAGGTCGAATTGCACCAATTGCTACAGGCCATCCAGCCTATCTTCGCGGAGAACGCGCGCGGCGCGCGCTTTGCCGGCGTAGTGTCCGTCCACGGTGAGCCTGGCGTCGGCAAGACGCGCCTGATCTACGAACTGCAACGGCAGGCGCAGGCTCAATCCACCCTGGCCTGGTTCATTTGCCCGGCAGATCCCATTTTGCGCCAGTCGCTCAACCCATTTCGTCATTTTCTGCGGCAGTATTTCAAGCAAAATTCCGATGAGACGGAAGAGGTTAATAAAATCAACTTCGTTACGACATGGAATACCCTCGTCGAAAGGCTCCGTACCGAGACGGATGATGCCGGTGTCCAGGCATTGATCGCCGAACTGGAGCGCACCCGCTCGATGTTGGGCGCGTTGGTGGATTTGTACTGGGAGGGATCGCTCTACGAGCAATTGGAGCCGGAATTTCGCTTCCGTAACACGCTTCTGGCCTTCAAAACGCTGGTGCAGGCCGAAAGCCGCTTGCAGCCGGTGATCTTGCACATCGAAGATGTCCATTGGCTCGATCCCGACTCTCAGGAATTGTTGGTTGCGCTCACGCGCAATGTCCGTGATGTGCCGTTCGTTGTGCTCCTCAGCGGGCGTTACCGCGACGACGGCAGCCCGTTCACCCTGCCCCTGGATGCTGATGTGCCGCACAGCACGTTGGACTTGAACACATTATCGCTCGAGGGCACGCGCGCGCTGGCAGAGCAGGTACTCGGTGGCCCTCTCTCCGACGCATTGACGGATTTCCTCAGACTCAAAACTGAAGGCAATCCGCTTTTCGTCGAACAACTCTCTCTGGACTTACGTGAACGCGCTCTGCTGCACCAAGATAAAGGTACATGGGACATCGTCAGCCGGGAGGTTGAGGCCGTGCCCGCCACGATCAATGCTGTGCTCATCGCGCGCCTGGACCGGCTGGAGGCGCAGGTGAAGGCCCTTGTACAGACTGCCGCTGTGCTAGGCCGTGAATTCGAAGTGCTTATCCTTTCGAGGATGCTGCACGACGATGTGGAGTTGCCGCATAAAGTGCAGCGCGCCGAAGAAGAGATGATCTGGTCGGCGCTGAACCAGATGCACTACATCTTTCGCCACACGATGATGCGCGACGCGGCCTATGATATGCAGCTTCAGACGCGCCTGCGCGACTTGCACGCCCTGGCGGCTGAGGCGATGGCGCAGGTCTATGCTGCCGATTTGGAACCGCATTACGCCGATTTGGCCTATCACTACGGCAAGGCCGAGAATGCCCAGCAGGAGTTCCATTACGCGCGATTGGCTGGGGAATATGCTGCATCGCGCTATGCCAATCAGGAAGCCATCGAACATTACCAGCAAGCGCTGCAAAGCCTGTCCCGGCTCGACTTGGAGGAGAACATGGCGCAGCGTCAGGGTGTTCACGCGGCGCTCGCCGAACTCCAGATCACCATTGGCCAATATGACCAGGCACACGAACATCTGGAGCATGCTCTAGATCTCTCCGTGCAAATGCATGATGGGCGAGGACGGGTCCACGTGTGCCGGTGGATGGCCCAGATGCACGAGCTAACGAGCGAGTACGACGAGGCTCTGGAATGGATCCAGCGGGGATTGCATATCCTGGATACCCAACGAACGCCCGATGCCGCCGAACTCCGTCTTATCGCCGGTTTGATCCACCTCCGGCGCGGCAATTACGATGAGGCGATAGCGCAATTCCAAAACGCTCTTCAGATTGCGCAATACCTCGACGAGAGGACAGCTCTCGCACGCGCACATAATGGGCTGGGTATCATCCGCCTGCGGGAGGATTTTGCTGCCGCCATCGATCATTTTCAACAAGCCTTCACTTTGTACGAGGGCGCTGGAGACATTCCAGGGCAGGCAAAATCCCATAATCTTATCGCAAATGCCTACTTCGAAACTGGACAATGGCACGATGCCGATTTCCACTACCGGCAAGCACGGGAGATCTTCGAAAAAATCGGTGATGTATACAACGGTGCGTTTGCCGACAACAACCTTGGCGAGATTGCACTCTACCAAGAGCGGTTGGACGATGCTTTAACGTTCTACCGCCAGGCTTTGCGTGCCCTTGAACAGATCGGAGGTTCGACGTATGTTCTGGGTGTCCTTCATATGAACCTGGGGCACGTGTTTATTCGCCGTGGGGAAATCGACAAAGCTTGCCAGGAACTTTGTACAGCGCAAGAACATTTCGAACAGGCTCAGGCGCGGGATTTCTTGCCAGAATTGTATCGTCACTACGCCGAAGCGCACCTCGCCGCGGGAGATCTCGCTGAGGCTGAGCGACAAGCCCGGCGCGCGCTCGATCTCAGCCGCGAGCTGGAACAGCGTGGCGAGGAGGGGTATGGGCTGCGGGTCCTGGGGCAAGTTGTGAATGCCCACGGTCACCCAGAGGATGCCGAAATGTACCTGAAGCAAAGTCTGGCGATTCTGGATGCCATAGGCGATCATTATCAAAAGGCACAGACCCAACTCGCCCTGGCGCAATTTTACGTTCAACAGAATAACTCCCTTAATGCCAGGGAGGCGCTGGAGCAGTGTGTGCCAGTTTTCCAACGCTTAGGCGTTATGCGAGATCTGGATGCAGCGCATACCCTGCTTGCAACACTATAGGGCCTAACCACATAAACCTTGCACATTGAGCAAGCAAACGGGCATTGAGAGTTCTTCAGGTTCCGCTTCATCCGGGTTAGGAGTTCCCACGCGGAATTCCACACCGACGATAACGAAAATCTTTTGCAATGTATCACCCCGAGCGAAGCGAGGGGTCTCGTTTCTCGACAACGAGATTCCTCGCACCTGCTGCTCCGCAGCGGCTCGCTCGGAATGACACCATGTAGCTATTTACAAGAGGAGGCAACGATGAACGGCGAACGTGTGAATCAGAGATGGTCCTTTGTTATATTGAGCTTGACGATTAGCGTGGGTCTATTCTGGCTACTGTCGACAGCTTTGCAAAGCCCACCAGCGGCACGGGTCATCGCTGCTCCTGACACTCCGCTTGCACCGTTGCCCACCTCTTTTGTTCCCGAACCAAACTCGCATTATGCGCCGCGCAATGCCCCGGTCACCGTGAACTTCGACGAAGCCATCGACGCGGCGACCGTGACCAGCCAAACCTTTGCCGTGTTTGGTAGCCAGAGTCCCCGCGTCACCGGCGTTTACAGCCTCAGTAACTTCTTGCGCAGTGTCACTTTGCATCCGGCACGCGATTACTTCCCCGGCGAACTAATCCATGCTACCATCACCACTGGCACGCAGAACATCACCGGGGAGCAGGCGCTCTCGGCGTCGGTGTGGCAGTTCCGCACGGCAGTGGGGGGAGGGAGTGGATTGTTCGCGGAGACTGAACCCACGCTGTCCCCAACGTCTGGTCGCGATGTAGCTCTAGGGGATATTGACAACGACGGTGACCTGGACGCGCTCCTGGTCAATGAGACACCCGAAAGCATGATCCTGTTGAACATGGGCGGCTTTTTCCCGTTTCAAGGCCTCACCGCGACTGCCGGAACCGGCATTGCCGGTGCTCTAGGTGATCTTAATGGCGACGGATATTTGGACGCGCTCATCGCCAAGAGTGACGCCGACGAAGTCTGGCGCAATGATTCCGGCGCAAGTTTTACCGCAACCCAGCTCATCGGCAGTGGTTACAGCTACGATGTGGCTCTCGGTGACGTGGATGCCGATGGTGATCTCGATGCCCTCATCGTCAAGAGCGCGGAAACGCAAGTCTGGGTCAATCAAGGTGGGCTTCAGGGTGGCATAATCGGCGTGTTTAGCAATACCTTACCTTCTCTCAGTTCCACCGGCCCCAATGCCATAGAGTTGGGCGATGTGGATCACGATGGTGACCTGGATGCTTTTATCGTGCAACTCAGCGGCCCTGGCGACGAGGTCTGGCTCAACGACGGGACGGGGCTTTTCAGTCTTTCCGCGCAAGCCCTGGATACGTGGGATAGTGAGGATGTGGCGCTCGGCGACCTGGACGGCGACGGCGACCTGGATGCTTTCATCGCCAACGCGGTGAATCAGGGCAACACGGTGTGGTTCAACACGGGCAGCGCGAGTGGCATTTTTACCGACAGCGATCAGAGTTTAGGCTTTGCCGACAGCTACGCTGTGTCATTGGGCGATGTAGATGCCGACGGTGATCTTGACGCCTTTGTCGCCAATGGGGGTGTGACCGACAGTTCGGACGTGGTCTACATCAACGACGGCACGGGCTTCTTCGTTGAGCGTGCTTTTGGTGATGAACTGGAAGGCTATGGTGCAGCACTTGGCGATGTGGACAACGATGGCGATTTGGACGCCGTTGTCGCCAACTATGATGCACCATTCAGTGTTTCGAATAATGACCTGCCGGTCTGCTTCGCGCAGCTTGCCAGTGATGGCAGTGTCACGTATGCCAGCATCAACGCCGATGCGGTCCAGCAAGCCGTCGACGCCGCGCTGACCGATGACGTGGTCAAGATCGCCGGAACGTGCGCGGGCGTTTCCCTGGTCGGCGGAACCTGGCAGACTGTGTATGTGGATAGGCCACTCACGTTGCGTGGTGGATACACCCCCGATGCGTGGGACACGCCCGATCCGGATGTTTATGCTTTCCTGGACGCGCAGGGCGCCGGGCGTGTGGCGCTGATCACCGGCCCGGTCTCTGTGACGCTGGAACACCTGGATATTGGCTATGGCGACGCTACTGGCCTGGGCGGCGGGCCGTATGCCTACGATGGCGTGGGTGGTGGCGTTTACGTCGTCAGCGCGACCGTCACTTTGCGCGATAATCACATCCACGATAACGTCGCCGGGCGCAATGACTGGAGCGGCGGCGGCGGCGCCTACTTCTACGACAGCCAGGCGACGCTGGAGGGCAATGACATTTACTGGAATACCGCCGGGATGAGTACGACGGGCGGGCTCAGCGGTGAAGGTGGTGCCCTGGCTTTCAGCGCCAGCGATGCGATTCTGAAACGTAACATGATCAAAGAGAATCTTGCCAGCAACGCCGGCTTTGGCCTCGGCGGCGCGATTTACGTTGAAGATGGCTTTTTGACCGGCGATGGCAACCTCTTGCAAAACAACACCGCCAGTTCCATCGATCAGGGATTGGGTGGTGGAATTTTCGCCGGTTATGGGAGTGACTCCTCTCTGGTCAACACCGTGTTGCAGGACAATGCCAGTGGTGTAACCCCAGACTCTTCCGGCGCGGCGCTGTATCTTGAAGGCAGCATTGTGGATCTGGCGCATACCACCTTCGTCAACAATACCGGTGGTGATGGCAGTGCTGTTTATGCCTATTTGGGGTCTACTGCCAACCTGACCAACTCGCTGATGAGCGATCATACTGTCGCCATCACCGTTGCAGCGGACAGCGCCGCGACCCTGGTGGGCATCCTATGGCACAATACGGTCGTCTATACCGGCGGCGACGGCTTCATCGACGCCAGCACTATCGTTACCGGAGATCCGGCCTTTGCCTTCGATGGCTATCACATTGAGTCTGGTAGCGCGGTCATTGACACCGGCGTCGACGCTGGCGTGCCAAATGATATTGACGATGAGTTCCGTCCCAACGATCTGGCTCCCGATTTGGGTGCGGATGAGTATTATCCCCGTTGTTGGGTGCAGGACGTGGGCGCGGTGACGACCACTTATTCCAGCTTTAGCGCACAGGCTGTGCAGGCCGCCATCGATGATGCTGCGCCCGGCGATCTGATCAAGCTGGCCGGGATTTGTGAAGGGGTTAGCTATCGCGGTAATGGGGATCAAACAGCTTACATCACCAAGTCACTCACCGTGCGTGGCGGTTACACTTACACCAACTGGAGTGTGCCGGTTAGCGCTCCCACTGTCCTGAATGCACTTGGGCTGGGGCGGGTGATCCTTGTTTCCGGAGCGGATGTCACCCTGGAAAATCTGGAGTTACACCAGGGTTGGCCGGTGGGCGGCGATGGCGGTGGGCTGCAAGCTACGGGTGCGGTCACGCTGACGGATGTTGGGCTCTACGGCAACACGACCGGCGAGGCGGGCAACGGCGGCGGTGCGTGGGTCTCTGGGCCTGCCGTTTTCAACCGTGTGGCCTTTGAAGGGAACTGGGCCGATTCTTACGGTGGTGGGTTGTATATGGATGGCAGCTTGCTGATGACGGATACCCATTTCAGCGATAACACCGCCAGTACTGGCGGTGGCGGGCTTTGCTTCTCTTCAGGTGACGCAGGATTAACCGGCACGATTTTCACGAACAACGCCTCGCCATCGGGGTTTGGCGGCGCTATTCACAATAGTAGCCCGCTGGTGGTACACAACAGTGTTATAACGGGCAATACCGCCAATTATGGTGGTGGCGTCTACAACCAATCGGCAGGCGATGTGCACTTGATCGACACGACGATCCAGAATAACATCGCCGCGTATCGCGGTGGCGGCATCAGCACCAACGCTGGGGACATCACTTTGCAACATAGCCAGGTGCTCGGTAACGAGGCGCAAGGCACGTCCTACGGCGGCGGCGGTATCGATAACAGTGGCGTGTTGACGGTGAGTGATAGTACCATCGCCGGCAATTACAGCGCCGGTCACGGTGGCGGTATCTATGATATGGCTGCCTTTAGTTACAATGACATTCGCCTGATCCGCAGCACCATCCGTGATAATAGCGCGGCCGGCAATGGCGGTGGCGTCTATGCGCTCCAATCCCTCGTCGTTAGCGATACGGCTTTCATCAACAACGCCGCGTGGGATGGCGGTGGCGTCTACCTTGCGGGCGGTGGCTATCCCAGCCGCTTCGTAAACGCGATCTTCAGTCGCAACGCTGCAGAGGATGACGGTGCGGCGCTTTATCTGCTTGAGTTCGATGAAACCAGCCGTGCCGATCTGATGCATTTGACCATCGCCGATCCGTCTTTGCGGGTGAACTCAGCCATTTATGTGCCGACAGGCACAGTGTACATCACCAACACCATTTTCGCCAACCACAATATCGAGTTGCTGGTGTTGATGGGAGCGAATGTGTTTGAAGACTACAACCTATTCGACGATGCGACGAACTTTGTCGGCGTCGTCAACAGCGGCGGGCATAGCCTCGTCGGCGACCCGCAATTCGTGGATGCCGGGCTGGACGACTTTCACCTCAACGCCGGTTCTGCTGCAATTGACGAGGGTGTGGATGCCGGCGTCACTCATGACTTCGATCTCCTGCCGCGTCCGAGCGGTGCCTTGCCGGACATCGGTGCACATGAGGTGCAGTTCGCAACCGGTGTCACATCTTTTGAAGACGATAACATCGCCAATGGCAATTGCACTCTGCGCGAGGCCATCATCGCTGCCAACACCGACAGCGTTGTCGATCTGTGCCCGGCAGGTAACGGCGCGGATACGATTGTGCTGGAAGAGGGCGTCTACCAGTTGACCATTCCCGGTCAAGGCGAGGATGCCGCGTGGACCGGCGACCTGGACGTGTTGGAGGCGCTGACCATCACCGGCGCGGGACCGGAACTCACATTCATCGACGCGGGCCAGATCGACCGTGTTTTCGAGACGCACGGGGTCTTCGAGTCGCTGGTGATCTCCGGCGTGACGATTATGCGCGGCGGTGGCGTCATTGATGGCGGTGGCATTTTGGCTTACGATGCGGATGTGGTTTTGATCAACACCCATCTGCGCGATAACAGTGCGACGGGCGATGGTGGTGGTCTCCACGTGAGCCATTCGCTTCTCCTCGATAATAGCCACGTCTACAGCAATACTGCGGCGCATCATGGTGGTGGATTGCTCGTCAGCCAGGCTACGCTGACGGCGATCGATTCATTCATTCACCACAACACGGTGCTGACGACCAATCCGGGTGGGGGTATCTACGTGGGACCGGGCGGGCAATTCTCCCTGGTCAACACGCAGATTTATGCGAACCACGCGCCGGACTCGGCCGGGGGTGGCTTGTTCAGCCGTGGCAGTGGCGCTATCCACACCAGCCAGATTTACGACAATCACGCTGTTCATGGTGGCGGCATTGCCATGGATGAGGGAAGTATCCTTCTCGACAACAGCCAGATTGAGTTTAATACGGCGGATTCGGGCGGTGGCATCCACATCGTCACCGGGATGCCGGCGATGACGGTGGTATTGACCCAAAGCGCCGGCACCCTGATCGCCAACAATACGGCGACCGAAGGGGGCGGTGTGATGCTCGCAGCCGGGACTATGCTCCTGGAAGACGGGTACGTTCTCGAAAACGAGGCTTTTGGCCGGGGTGGGGGTGTCTTTGTCTTCGATGGGCAGTTGGTGATGAACGGTGGTCAAATCCTCAGCAATACCGCCGAACTGGACGGGGGTGGCGTCTTCGTCGAACATGGCGAGATGCAGATGGCGGGTGGAGACGTCAAAGCCAACACTGCCTTTTACGGCGGGGGCGGCGTCATGGTCAACCAACCCACGTCAACCTTTACCCAAACCGGCGGTGTGATCGTTGGTAACTCCGCTCAGAGCGGCGGTGGGGTTGGCGTTGGCGCTGGGCAGGCATGGCTGTACGGTGGCAACATCCGCGACAATATTGCTGCCGACTACGGCGGCGGCTTATTGGTCAATGGACGGGCTGTTCTCGACGGGGGCGATATCCTCAGCAATACTGCATATTACGGTAGCGGCGTCTATGTGGGCAGCGTTGGTGCGTTCACGCAGACCGGCGCGAGTGCCATCGCCAACAACTGGCTCGCGGAGGCAGGCGGCGGCATTTATGCCGAGGGCGGTCATACCTTCCTGGATGGCGGGCAGGTGATATCTAATACCGCTTCTGATGGCGGTGGGCTGTACGTCAATTATGGGGAAGTCATCGCCCGGGGGACGGTGGAGATTGCGTACAACACCGCGCTCGTGAGCGGTGGCGGCGTTTACGTGGCGAACGTCAGTGGTGTCTTCTCGCAGACCGGCGGGAGCCTTGCTTTCAATACCGCAGGAGGTGGCGGTGGCCTTTGTCTGGAGCAGGGTCAGGCAACGGTGGCGAACGCTCAAGTTTTCAGTAACACGGCGGCATACGATGGCGGAGGTGTGCTTGTCTTCGAAGGATCGCTGATCCTGAACAATGCACAGATCGCCGACAACGTCGCCACGGAGAATGGCGGCGGCGTTTGCCTGGCCTTCCCCGCCGCGACTCTTATCGCGGATAACAACAGTTCCATCGCCGGGAACCGCGCCACGTTGGGCGGCGGACTCTACGTCTACTCTGCGACGGCGACGCTCTCGCAAAGCGACCTTTTCGGCAACACGACCGCCGAAGACGGTGCCGGTCTCTACAACGCTGATGGGACTGTGACGCTCGTTAAAACGACTGTCAATGATAATGGTGCGGGTGGGCTAAAGTATGGCGGCGGCGCATTCAACAACGGTACGCTTATCGTGGAAGATAGCACGTTTTATGGCAACACGGCCTATCGCGGCGGTGCGATCTACACCGAGAACTTGATGGATTTGACCAACGCCACGATCACGCAGAACGAAGCTGATCAAAACGGCGGCGGCATCTACAACAGCGGCACCTTCACGGCGACCAATGCCACCATCACCCTCAACGCGGCTACCAACGGCGGGCCGAGCGGTGGCGGTGGTGTGTACAACGCCGCGACCGCAGTGATCAAAAATACGATCATTGCCGGGAACAGTGTCGGCCTTGACGGGTGGGGCACGTTTACGTCTCTGGGGTACAACCTGTGTTTCGATCCCATCGCCGGTTTAACCGAACCGACCGACCTGGTGGGCGTCGATCCGCTGCTCGGTCCGTTGCAAGACAACGGCGGAGATACGCCGACCCACGCGCTCTTACCGGGCAGTCCCGCGATTGACGCGGGCACGTGCGACGGCGCGCCGGCTTTCGATCAGCGTGGGATGCCGCGCCCGGATGTGTTGAGCGGGCGCTGTGATATCGGCGCGTATGAGCTACAGGACTTCACCAATCTGCCCCCAGTTGCGGATGCCGGGCCAGATCAGACGGCGGTCGTTGCTGCCAGCGTCACGCTCGACGGCAGCGCCAGCTACGATCCCGATGGGCACACACCGCTCACCTACGAGTGGGCACAAACCGGTGGGACGGCGGTCTCCTTCACCACAACGCTTTCGCGCACCACGTTCGTCGCGCCGTCTGCGCCCGACCTGCTGACTTTCACACTTACTGTACGCGATGCTTACGGTCTGGTCTCTGAGCCAGACGACGTACTCGTCAGTGTGGGCGGCGCGCCCATCGCGGGCTTGCTGGCGGTCAACAGTAGCCCCACGCCGTTAGGTCAGACGACGTTCTTCACGGCCAGCGTCACGGCGGGCACGAATGTCCTCTACGAATGGAACTTCGGCGATGGCGGCAGTGCCAGCGGCCCGCACGTCAGTTACGTCTACACCGCGTCGGGCCAGTACCTGGCGAGTGTGACAGCGTTCAATGCCAACGGCAGCGTCATTGCCAGCACGTATGTCAGCATCACCAACAGCACGCGCGATTCCGCGCAGCCTATCAGTAGCACTACCGTCCTGACCAGTGTGCTGATCGGCGTCAAAGACACGGACTGGTATAAATTCGAAGTTCCTGAGCCGGATTCGACCATTACTGTGACACTCAGTGACCTGCAAGCCGATTTTGACTTGCTGCTCTTCGCGCCAGAGGTCGATGAAGAGACAGGACAATTGCGTGATATCGGGCGTCTGAGCAACATTGGGCGTTTGAGCAACATCGGACGCCTGAGCAACATCGGGCGTTTGAGTAACATCGGTCAACTGAGCAACATCGGTGAATTACTCGACCTGGGGCGTTTGAGCAACATCGGACGCCTGAGCAATATCGGGCGTCTGAGTAACATTGGGAGGCTTAGCAACATCGGACGGCTCAGCAATATCGGAACACTGGTGGATATTTCTGCCTATCCGTTGACCGCCACCGAACAGATCGTCTACAACGTGCATGAGTTGGCAGGAACCTACTACGTCGCCGTCTACGGTCATTCCAACAAGTCGGTGGGACAGGCTTATACGCTTGCTGTCAATGTTACGCCGCCCCCGTATGTTGATTATCCTTTGACCGGTACGATCGAGATCGATGTCACGGTGCCTGTGACTGACACGGCAGTTAAGACGCTCATCCTGTACAACAGCGCACGGATGACGCAGTTCTATAACACTGAACAGACGTTGTTGCTGGACCAGCTCTATCCCAAACTTGCCGCTTTGGCCGCGAATCCGCAGGTCAACGGCGTGCTCGTCGATCTCAGCACCTATCCGGAGATTGTTGCCGCTTATGCAAAATGGGACCGACACCCCGAAAATCCGCAGCACGCCAATCTTGTGGCGATGCACATCAAATCTTTGCTGTATGAGCTGACGCCGGCCTATCCCAACATCGAGTACATGGTACTGGTAGGCGACGACCGCGTCATCCCGCAGCGCCGCATCCGCGATGACGCGCTCGTTTCCAACGAGCGCACCTATGAGGATGCCTACTTCGCGCCCAACATCGACACGTCACTGGCACGCCGCTATTTCCTCAGCGACGACTACTACGCTGGTCTGGTACCGCTACCATGGCGCGGTCGGGAATTATACCTGCCGCAGGTCGGTATTGGCCGTCTGGTAGAAGCCCCCGAGGAGATCATTGCGGCACTGGATGCGTTCATCACGCAGCCGGTGCTCGAACCGGCGGATGCGTTCATCACCGGCTATGATTTCCTGATCGATGAGGCCCAGGTCATCAGTGCCACACTCGCGTCCCAGGGGATCGCGCAGATGACGACGCTCATCAGCGACACATGGACAACAAACGATGTGCGCACGCACTTCATCAGCGTGACGGCCGCCAACGATCTCAACTCTCTCAACGCGCACTTCACGCACTACGGCCTCATTCCGCCCACCTATCCGGTCTCGCCGACACTGGCGGATATCTACGTGCTGGCTTCCGAACTTACCGGTGCCACCGATTACAGCGGCACGCTGCACTTCTCGGTGGGCTGTCACTCCGGCTTGAACGTCCCGGACGCGGATGCGCCTTCGGTTGAGGAAGCGACCGATTGGCCGCAGGCGTTGTTGCGGCAGGGCGCGATGTTCATCGGCAACACGGGCTACGGCTACGGCGATTCGGACCTGATCGCTTACTCCGAGCGGCTGATGACGGGCTTTGCCGGTCAGTTGGGCATCTGGGAAGATGGGCAAGCGCCCACCCTCGGCCACGCGCTGATGCGTGCCAAACAGGTGTACTATAATAGCTTCAGCGCGGGCGCGCTCAGCAATTACGACGAAAAGGTGATGGCGGAAATGACGCTCTACGGCTTGCCGATGCTACAAATCCACATGCCGCAGACGACAACGCTCAACACGCCGGCGACACAGCCCGCGGCGTTGCTGCCCACCGCTAACGGTGTTGTGACCACTTCGCACCATCTGTCTCTTGACTACGTCGAACACGCGACACCCCAAGGCGTCTACTACACCATCGCGGGTGAAAACGATGTGCATATCGCCGGCGGGCGTCCAATTGCGCCAAAAATCAGCGAAGACGTCCAGGTTGCGGGTACTATCGCTCACGGCGCTTTGCTCGTCGACGGGACGTTCATAGATGTCGCGGACTTCGATCCCGTGGTGTCGCGCATCGTGACCGAAGCCACCTACATCGAGACCGAACTGGACTTCCCGAGCACGGCCTGGGAACCGGCGCAGCTCAGCACGATCAACCGCTTCCTCTCTATTGAGGGCAAAGCCTTCAGCAGCCTCGTGATCGTGCCGGGGCAGTTCCGCGCGACGACCACCGATCTGCCGACGACTGGTGTCCAACGGCTCTACACGGACCTGGCGTTTGAGGTCTACCACGCGCCCTTCACCGTTACAGATTTCATCGCGCCGAGTGTGCGGAACGTGCGCGCTATCAGCAACACGCAATCTCTGCGCTTCGAGATATGGGTGGATGATGATGCTGACAGCCCGGAAGCCACTGGCGAGGTCGCGCGCGTTGTCGTGTTGTACCGCTATGATGATCAAACCACGTGGTCGAAAGCTGAACTGACTTACCTGGGCAAGAATGCTTCCGGTATCGGCATTGCCGAGGGTAGTGTGCCTCCGATTACCGCGTCTATCGAATACTTTGTGCAGGCCGTGGACGACAGCGGCAACGTCATCCTGGCGCTGGATCACGGCATGCCCTTCGCCGAGGTGGAAATTCTCGAACAGCCAACCCCCACCATCTATTTACCGCTGGTGATGCGGAATAACTAGCGAAGACGCAAATGTAGCGTGGGCGTCTTGCCCGCGTTGCGCTATTGATAGAGGAGCAGTTATGGCAAACTATTTCTATCGTTTCGTTGTGGCGTTGGGGATCGGTTTTTTCGTCGGCATCCA
>JBNGDO010000102.1:0-18614 GCA_049975385.1 Anaerolineae bacterium
GAATACCAATGCCAGAAGAAGAACAACGTGAAAGCAAATTGAAGAGCTTGGGTCGTTCGGTGAAGGAGTTCCTGTATGGCATGGCCGGTCACGATATGACCCGCTTTGCCCTCAAGACGCGCGGCAGCATGGAGCATCTGTTCATCCTCATCACTATGGGGGATTTGCTCGGCATTCCCATCCTGCCACCCTACTACTCGCTGCGCCTGTTGCCCTACGTCGTGCCGCAAATCTCCACGTGGAAGCGGCGTATGCTGCGCGAGCGCGACCTGACCGACGCGCTTGCATAAAAAGGAGACACTATGTCACTTGCAAAAGTTTTCCGCGAACATCCCAACCGCCGCTACATCGAGTTTGGTGGCAAAGGCGGGTTAGGCAAGACCACGTTCTCAGCGGCGACCGCCTACTGGCTGGCGGAACAGGGCTACAAGGTGCTCGTCTTCTCCGTGGACCCGCAGGCCTCGCTTTCGGACATTTTCGAGCGCGATATCTTCGGCCAGGGTGCGGTGGAGATTGCGCCCAACCTCTACGCGCAGGAGATCGACGCCGACCAGCG
Organism: Anaerolineae bacterium; assembly: GCA_049975385.1. Lineage (GTDB taxonomy): Bacteria > Chloroflexota > Anaerolineae > B4-G1 > SLSP01 > DSWT01. The sequence continues at coordinate 557 of JBNGDO010000102.1, forward strand.
CATCCGCGAATACCAGGACGAGATCCGGCAAAAGATCCTCGATATGTACGGCCTGGACGAGGTGCCGAAGGAGATCGAGGACTACATCCAGGCCACCGCCGCCGAACCGGCGATGGAAGAGAGCGCCATCTTCGACGCCGTCGTCGATATCGTTGTCGGCGGCGAATTCGACTACTATATCTACGACCTGGTGCCGCTGGGGCACGCGCTCTACTACCTAAGCATGGCGAGTGTCTACGATGAGTGGATCGATAAGATCACGGCGCTGCGCACGGAGATGCAGGAATATTCGCAGGTCGCGGCGATCCTCGAACGCAAGAAGGAGAGCGAAGAGGATCAGATTCTCGCCGAATTGCAGGACATCAAAAAGCGGATCAACACGTCGTCGGGCATCCTCACCGATCGCGAGAGGACGGCCTTTTTCTTCGTCGTCACGCCGGAAGAGATGATCATCCTCGACACCAAAAAAGCTGCCACCCTGTTCGCCAAGTACCAGGTGCCCATTTCCGGTTACATCGTCAATCGCATCATCCCGCCGGAATTGGCAGAGCAGAACATCCCCGCGTACCTGCAAAACCGCATCGAAATGCAAAACAAGTACCTCAAGCAGATCGATACGACGTTTGGCACGGACGTGGTGGCGCAGGTGCCGGAATTCGAACGCGACATCACCGGTCTGGAGATGATCGGCAAGGTCGCCGCGGCTTTGTTCGGAGGTGAAGCATGATTACAGCATCCATGCAACAGTTTTTCGCGCAACACCCGGACATGAAGTACATCTTCTTCGGCGGCAAGGGCGGCGTGGGCAAGACGGTGATGGCGGGCACGGCGGCGCTGTGGATGGCGCAGCAGGGCCGTCGCACACTGCTGGCCTCCACCAATCCCGTCCACTCGCTCAGCAGCCTGCTCGATCAGGACGTCTTCGGCAAGGCAACGCTGGTCAATGGTGCTCCCAATCTGCACGCCTACGAAATCGACACCAAGGACACCATCGAGCGTTCCAAAGTCGAGTTGACGCAGAAGATTCAGTGGTTCCTCAAGTACGCGGACATCAAGACACGGGCCGATGAATTCGTCGAGTCGGCGACGATGAACCCGGCGTTCGAGGAATCGGCGATGTTCGAAAATATGATCGACCTGATGTTCGAGGACAAGTACGACGTCTATGTGTTCGACACCGCGCCGACGGCGAACACGCGCCGTTTGTTGGGCATGTCGAGCGTCTACGGAATGTGGGTCAACAAGATGGTGCAAAGCCGCGACGAGGCCAAGTCACTCCGCGAATTGCTTTCCTACAGCCGCAAGAAAGAGAAAGATCCTCTGATGGAGTATCTCCTCAATCTGCGCGCGCGCATGGAACGCGCGAAGGACTTGCTCACCGACGCCGACAAAACCACCTTCTTCTTCGTGACCTTGCCGGAGGCACTGCCCATCGCGGTGATCAAACGTTTCATCGGCTGGTTCCACGACTTCGGCATTCCCGTGGGCGGCGTCGTCGTGAACATGCTCATCGATAAGGCGGACATCACTGCCGACACGCCCGAATTCGTGCGCAACCGCGTAGCGATGCAAGACCAGCACATGGAAGACATCTGGGCCAGCTTCCCCGACACCCGGGCCATCGTCCCGCTCTTCGAAACCGAAGTGCGCGGCGTGGACATGCTTAAGCGCACTGCCGGGGAATTGTTCAAGATTGAAAATTGAGGGATTGGAGATTGAAAGATTGGGAGACCGGGGATTGGAACAAGACAATTTGCCGATCCCCCAATCTTAAATCTCCGAATCTTCGATCCGCAGGGGAGCGTAATGGGACTCGACCATCCAGCATTTTTGATTCTCGCTATAGGCTTGCTGTACATCCTAGGGTTTGGCGGGTTGTCGCTGTTACGCCGCCAGGGACTTTCCACGCGTTTTGCCGCCGAAAGCTTGACCGTCAGCATCCTCGGAGTTGCATTGACGTTGGCGTTTCCGTGGTTTCCGCCGCTGGTCTTCCTCGTCATACTCTATTTGGTGACGATGCGCGTGCGGTTAATGGTGGATTTGGCTAACGCCTTCTTAGCCCGCAAAAACTTCCCTCGAGCGCAGGCCCTCTATCGCCTGGCGCTGCAACTCTGGCCCGACCCCGTCGGACGACAAATCGTCCTTATCAACCGGGGCGTCGCCGAACTGCGCGAATCCGCGCCAGAGACGGCCTACGCGACGCTCAGCAAGGCTCTATCCAACGAGGAACTCAAGATCGGCGCGCATTACCTGGCTGCCGGCTACTACAACCTGGGCTTGGCGTCACGTCGCACCCACCGCGAAGCCGAGGCCACCTGCCATTTCAACGAAGCCATCGACACGCTGCCCCATTCCATCTACGCGCAGGCAGCCCGCCGCGCATTGCAAGAACATCCCCCCAAACAAGAAACGCCATCCGCGGACGTCCCCCCCGAATAATGCAACGTTTGAATGCCCAAACAGTGTTTTCGTCGATGTAATGATTTTTTAACCTAAAATCGACGTGTTTATGCTACAATGAGAAATAGACAAAGAGTGGGGCATCGAGAAAATTACTGAGGACTTAATGTTATGGGTAACGATAGCGTGTTGGAAACTGAATTTGCCCTGGCTGAACGCGCATCGCAAGGCGAGGTCAGCGCGCATTTCGACAAGTTAACAAAGATGCCGCTGCTGCAAGACCTTATGCGCGCGATTCCCAATATCGTGCTGGTTATGAATCAGAAGCGGCAGATTGTGTTTGCAAATGAGCGCCTTCTGGAGTATCTGCAGCTCCAGGATGTGCGTGAGGCTTTGGGGCAGCGTCCGGGGGAATTGTTCGACTGCACCCACGCCTTCGAAACGGAAGGTGGGTGCGGCACCACGCGTTTCTGCCGTCACTGCGGCGCTGTGCGCGCCATCCTCCATGCACAGCAAGGGCACATGGACGTGCAAGAATGTCGTATCCTGCAGAGCGATGGAAAAGCATTGGACCTGCGGGTGTGGGCGACGCCACTCACTTTCAACGACGAGCACTTCGTGATTTTTGCGGTGATGGATATCGAGGACGAGAAACGTCGCGCTATGTTGGAACGCACCTTCTTCCACGATATCTTGAACACCGCCAGCATCATCCGGGCGGCAGTAGAATTACTGCCAACGGCAGAGGAGCCCGAAACGACGCAACAACTGCAAGGGATGTTGTTATCGGCAACCCGGCGGCTGATCGGAGAAATCGAAATGCAGAACGAACTGGTCGCCGCCGAACAGGGGGAACTACAACTCGCCTATGAGAACATCGAAGCGCGAGCGTTTTTGCACGAGTTGGCCCGTATATACGCCACGCACAAGGTCGCCATCAAACGGCACATCGAAGTGACTCCCATCGCCGAGGAAGTCGTTTTTCAGAGCGATCCGCGGATGCTGGCGCGAGTATTGGGGAATTTGATCAAAAATGCGCTGGAAGCCTCAAAGTCCGGCGAGACGGTGACGCTGCACTGCGGGCGTGTCGGGGACGCGGTACGCTTCCTGGTACACAATCCCTCGGTGATGAGACCGGAGGTACAGGAACAGGTTTTCCAACGATCGTTCTCGACCAAAGGCAAAGGCCGCGGCATCGGCACGTACAGCATCAAGCTGCTGACCGAGCAGTATCTCCATGGCGAGGTGGCCTTCAAGTCCAAGGCCGGCGAGGGAACGACGTTTGTGGTGACCTATCCGCTGCATCCCCCGCGTGAATAGCTCAAAGCCCATCCTTTAGGCGTTCTCGAATCCCAACGCGCGTTCCCGCAGGCTGACAAAGCGGTTCTGCCCGACAATCACGTGATCCAACACATCGACTTCCAGCAGCTTGCCCGCATCCACCAGGCGCCGCGTGAGCGCGATATCCTCTGGCGAAGGATTCGGGTCGCCGGAGGGATGGTTGTGGGCCACGATCACTCCCGCACAGTTGCGACGCACCGCCCCGCGAAACACCTCGCCGACCCGCACCAGCGACGTGTTGAGGCTCCCTTTGTAGAGAATCTCCCGGTCGAGTACGCGGTTGCGCGTGTCCAGATACATCACGACGAAGTGCTCCTGCTCTTTGTGACCGATCATGGTCATCAGTAGATTGGCAGCATCCCCGGGCGACCGTATTTGGTATCTTTCCTCCGGGGCTTCGGCCATCAGCCGGCGCCCTAACTCGAACGCCGCGAGAAGCTGTGCTGCCTTCGCGGGACCCAGGCCGTGTTCGGCAGTCAGCTGTGCCATTTCGAGGCGCGCCATCCCCGCCAGGCCGTCGAAATTGGCCAGCAACCGCTGCGCCATCGCGAGCACGTTCTCGCCACCGACCCCAGTGCGCAGGATAATGGCCAGCAATTCTGCTGATGACAGCGCCTGCGGGCCCACTCGAGCCAATCGTTCGCGCGGGCGTTCTTCCTGGGGCATTTCTTTGACGGTCAGGTAGGTCATCGTTGGTCTCCCCCTTGTGTAAAGAAAGCTTTGGTGAGTGTAGCAAAAGCTGGATGGTTGTCAAGCAGGTGGCGCGGTCAGAAGACTGGCTACAGCCAGAACTTTTGCGTTTGATTTTTGTTAAATCCCGCCTAAAATCTGCCGGTAGGTATGCGCCTCATTCGCGCATCACGGGATACACGCATACGTGTAAATTCTTGAATTCGTAGAGGAGAATAATGTCGAGGAAATTGAGATTTGGTTTGATCGGCCTGGGCGAAATCGCCTATAGCTCCACCGGACACGTGTTCCAGCAGACCGCTAACGCGAAGATGATCGTGGGCATGGACCCTCTGGCGGATATCGCCGCTTCCTACGAGGCGGAATTCGGCATCCCATGTTCGACGAATCTAGAGGATGTGCTGAACCATCCCGAGGTGGATGCGGTCGTGATCTCGACGCCGCATAATCTGCACGTCCCGTTGGGCATCCAAGCAGCGCAAGCAGGCAAGCACGTCATCGTCGAAAAGCCGATGGCGACCACGCTCGAAGATGCCGACGCGCTCATTGCAGCGTGCAAAAACGCGGGCGTACTGTGTTCATCGAAGGAGGGCAGCGTCCGCTACCAACCAGCGACGGCAAAGGCGAAGGAGTTGATCGCGCAAGGCGCCATCGGCGAGTTGATGGCAACACAGGTAACCGGCGCATCCAATAAGCCGTCGAGCTACTGGACCGGCGGCTACACCGGGCGCGTGAAGACCACGTGGCGCAAGTCCAAGTTCGAGTCCGGCGGCGGCGTGCTGATCATGAACTACATCTACGATTTCTACCGGCTGCGCTACATCACCGGGCAGGAGATCACGCGCGTCTTCGCCGAATTCGGCACGTACCGCACGCCCGTCGAGGTCGAGGACTTCATCACGTTGACGCTACGCTACACCAACGGCGCGCTCGGTATGTGGATGGCTTCGTCGTGCGCGCCGGGCGCATCGAAGGCGGGCGCGCGCGGCACGAAGGCATCAGACAACCGCATCTTCGGCACCGCCGGGCAGATCGTCTTCGACAACAACGATTTGTTTGTCTACACCGACAACGACGGGGAGGGCCTCACGCCCGGCGAGTGGACGCAGTTCTCGTTCCCGCAGCAATCGGATAATTACGCTTACCAAATCTATTTCGAGCAATTCGCCGAAGCCGTCTTTGCGGGCCGCACGCCGGACATCCCCTGCGAAGAAGGCCGCAAGACCCTCGAGGTGCTGCTGGCGGCGTACCAATCCGGGGAGACGCATCAGCCGGTGACGTTGGGGGCGGTAGACGGTTGACAGTAGACGGTAGACGGTAGACGGGGACGTGCATCAACCCATAGCACGTTACCCGTTACTCTTAACTCTTTACTCATTTCTCTTTACCCATAACCAAAAGGAGAAACCCATGACCAAAATATCGATTAACTTCAATGATACGATCGGAACGATCAACCCCAACATCTACGGGCATTTTGCCGAGCATCTGGGGTGGTGTATCTACGGCGGCGTGTGGGTGGGCGAGGATTCGCCGATCCCCAACACCGGCGGCATCCGCAACGACGTCGTCGCTGCGCTCAAGAAGATGAAGCCGGGCGTCATCCGCTGGCCCGGCGGCTGCTTCGCCGACGACTACCACTGGCAGGACGGCGTCGGCCTGCGCGACCAGCGCCCGCGCCGTGTCAACATCCACTGGGGCGAGGTCGTGGAGAGCAACGCATTTGGCACGCAGGAGTTCATCCAGTTCTGCCGGATGGTCGGCGCGGAACCGTACATCGTCGGCAACGTCGGCTCCGGGAGCGTGCGCGAACTGCGCGAGTGGGTCGAGTACTGCAACTTCCCCGGCGACAGCACGCTCGCCAAACAGCGCGCCGCGGACGGAAGCCCGAACCCGCTAGACGTGACCTACTGGGGCGTCGGCAACGAGAACTGGGGGTGCGGCGGCAGCTTCTCGCCGGAGGATTACTGCACGGAGTTCCGCCGTTTCGCCACGTTCGTGCGCGGCTTCGGCAAACAACTCTACGTGATCGCCTGCGGGCCTTCGGGCAACGATGTAGAATGGACGACGCGCTTCTTCCGCAAGCTGCGCAAGGATTACTGGGATTTCAAGAATCTGCACGGCTACGCGGCGCACTACTACTGCGGGACGGCGGGCACGGCCACGGAGTACACGGTCGACCAATGGTACGAACTGATCGCGCGCGGGCTGTACATGGAAGACCTCGTCGTCCAACAGCGCGCTGCGATGGACGCTTACGACCCTTCCCGCAAGATCGGCCTGATCATCGACGAGTGGGGCACGTGGCATCCGGTGGAACCCGGCACGAATCCGGCCTTCCTGTTCCAGCAGAACAGCCTGCGCGACGCGCTCGTCGCGGCGACCTCGCTCGACATCTTCAACCGCCACGCCGACAAGGTGGTGATGACGAATATCGCGCAGACGATCAACGTGTTGCAGGCGATGATCCTCACGCAGGACGAGAAGATGCTGGTGACGCCGACGGGCTACGTCTACGAGATGTACGCGCCGCACCAGGGCGGCAAATCGCTGCGCACGGTCATCGAGTCCGACGCGGCGACGTATACGGCGGGCGGCAAGGAGCAGCAGGTGACGACCGTCTCCGGCAGCGCGTCACGCACGGGGAAAGTCCTCTTCCTCACGCTGACCAACGCCCACGCCACAGACGCCGTCGAGGTGACGGTGGACCTGCTCGGCGGCGCGCAGGCGGCGGGTGCTGCGGCGCGCGTCCTCAGCGGCGAGATCCACGCGCACAACACCTTCGACGCGCCCGAAACGCTTACGCCACGCCCCTACACCATCGACGCGACCGGCGCATCGTTCGTGGTCACGCTGCCGCCCGCGTCTGTGCTGGCGGCGGAGATCGCGCTCAACTAACACGCTTACCCAGATTGCGCAGATTTTAACCACGAATCTACACGAATTTTCACGAATAGAAGACAGAATTAGTGTGGATTTGTGACGGTCAGGATGACTTTACAATCAAGAAGCCGAGAATCGTACACGGATTTCACGGATTCTATGGATTTCGTTTTAAGGAAAAATCCGTGTTTTCCGTGTTGATCCGTGTACCGGAATTTTAGAATGGCCTTGATGAGTACAGAATTAGTGTGGATTCGCGTGGATTAGTGGTTCATTTAGGAGGAGGAGTTTGATGACTGGTTCGTTTCACAACAAAATCTTACGGGTCAATCTGACCGACGGCACGGTGCGGGTGGAGGAACCCGGGGCCGTGTACTTCCGCCGCTATCTGGGCGGGTGGAACGTCATCGCCGATGTGCTGCTGAAGGAAGTGCCCGCCGGAGCCGATCCGCTGGGGCCGGAGAACAAGCTGATCTTCGCGCCGGGCGTGCTGACCGGGCTGCCGGTCTCCGGCGTCTCGCGCCACGCGGTGGGCGCGAAGTCGCCGCTGACCAGTGGTTTCGGCGCGGCGGAGGCCGGCGGGGATTGGGGCGCGCAGTTCAAGCGGGCGGGCTTCGACGCGCTGATCGTCGAGGGCGCGTCCGAGAAGCCCGTGTACCTGTGGATCAAGGATGGCGAAGTCGAAATCCGCGACGCGGTGCATCTTTGGGGCCAGTTGACGAAAGAGACGCAAACCGCAATCCGCGAGGAGCTTGACGACCGTCGAATCGAAGTCGCCATGATCGGGCCGGGCGGCGAGAAGCTGGCGCGCTACGCCTGCATCATGCACGGCCTCAAGGACGCCGCCGGGCGCACCGGCCTGGGCGCGGTGATGGGATCGAAGAACCTCAAGGCCATCGCGGTGCGCGGGACACAATCGCTCGAGGGCGCGGACAACGAGGCATTGCGGGCGCTGGCGCGCGAGATGGCGGAGGCGATCAACAGCGGCGCGAAGGGCGGGATGATGCACAAGTACGGTACCGGCGTCGGCATCGAAGGCGGCGTGCTGTCGGGCAACTTGCCGATCCGCAACTTCCGCGACGGCGAATTTCCCGGCGCGATCAACCTCAGCGCCGAGACCTTTATGGAGCAAATCGGCATCGGGATGGACGGTTGCTTCGCGTGCGCGATGCGCTGCAAGAAAGTCGTCAAGGCGGAGACGCCGTTCGTGCTCGATCCCGACTACGGCGGGCCGGAATACGAATCATTCGGCGCGCTCGGTTCGTGCTGCGGTATCGACGATATCATCGCCGTCTCCAAAGCGACCGAGTTATGCAACGCCTACTCGCTGGATACCATCGGCTGTGGCGTGACGGTAGCCTTTGCAATGGAGTGCTTCGAGAACGGCTTGTTGACACTCGACGATACCGGCGGCATTGACTTACGCTTCGGCAACAGCGACGCGCTCGTGCAGGTGGTCGAGTTGATCGGCAAGCGCGAGGGCATCGGCGACCTGCTGGCGGAAGGCAGTCTGCGTGCGGCGGAGAAGATCGGCGGTAATGCCCTCCAATACGCCATGCAGGTGAAGGGACAGGAATACCCGATGCACGAACCGCGCTTCAAGCGGGGGCTGGCCATCGGTTACGCCATCTCGCCGACGGGGGCCGATCACTGCCACGCGCTGCACGACATCGGCACCGTGAATGCCGGGCCGGATGGCTTCCTGGCAAACGAGGGGCTAAGGGCGCTCGGCCTCCTGGAGCCGATGCCGATGGAAGACCTGGGGCCGGCCAAAGTGCGCGCGACCATGTACAACACGGTACGCTCAATCGCCGGGAATTGCGCCTGCCTGTGCCTCTTCGTCCCATGGAGCACCGACGAGCAGATACGAATGCTGCGCGCCGCGACGGGCTGGGACATCAGCGTTTACGAATTCCAGAAAGCGGGGGAGCGGGCGCTCACACTGGCGCGGCTCTTCAACGCTCGCGAGGGTTTTGGTCCAGAGGATGACCATCTCGCGCCGCGCAGCTACGGGCCAACGACGAGTGGCGCTCTTGCGGAAGGGGGGATCAATCCGGCAGTGCTGGAGGCCGCGATGCACACGTACTACGGCATGATGGGATGGGATCGGGAGACGGGGATCCCTTCCCGTGAAAAACTGGCGGAATTGGACGTAATCTGGGCAGAGGCATATCTGCCATGAATCTGGGTCGTGATACGTGATGCGTGACTTGTCGCTCACGCATCACATATCACGCGCTCACTTCTCCTGCAGTACCTGAATTCTCACAAGGCAACCAGACCGAGAAGGTGCTGCCCTGACCCAAAGCACTCTCAAGTGTGATCCGTCCATGGTGCAGGTTGACAATGCCCTGGCTGATGGCTAACCCCAATCCTGTTCCAGGCGCTTTGCTCACGCGCGCAGCTTCCCCGCGATAAAATCGCCCGAACAATTGCTGCTGCTCTTCGGGTGAAATGCCGGGGCCAGTATCCTTCACCTTGAAGATAACCCAGGGTTGGGTCTCGTGGGTGACGGTAGTCGTACGCAGCCAGACTTCTCCACCGGGTGGCGTGTAGTTCAGCGCGTTGGTGAGTAAATTGGTGGCAACCTGTTCCAGCAAAGCCGGATCAGCCGCAATCGTCGGTAGCTCCTCTGCCGTGTCGAGGTGCAGGCGCAGGCCGCGCTCGGTGAACAGGCGCGTGCGATCTTCGGCCAGGGTCGCCAGCAGCGCATTCAAGTCCACGGGCTGCCACTGGGGGACAGTTTTCTCCAGGTCAAGCCGCGAAATATCGAGCAATTCCTCAATCAACACCTGTAACCGCTCGATTTCGCGCGCCAGGCTTTCCAGATAGCGTTGGCGATGCTCTATCCGCCCCTGCGAAAGCAATCCCAGGTAAAGGCGGATGCTGGCGAGGGGGGTGCGCAACTCGTGGCTCACGCTGCTGAGAAATTGCGATTTGGCTTCATCGGCAGCCTGAGCCTGTTTGAGGGCCACGCTCAGTTCGGCGGTGCGCTGGGCAACGGTCGCCTCAAGTGCATCGGCGTGCGCGCGCAATTCCTGGTGCAGCTTGAGTGCCTCCAATGCTTGCCCTGCCGCCGCTGCCGCGTTCACGATCAGACTCACATCATCGTCACTATAAACGCGGGGAACGGTGGTTTCTAATACCAGAATGCTCATAACGTGACCCCGCACTACCACAGGGGCCAAAAGCAATGTGAGCGTCTGGCGACGAGACATGGCCGCACGATAATCACCAAGCCGGGAGTCGTGTTGCGCGTCTTCGATGAAAAGTGGCAATTGGTGCTTCAGGACATAGGCAATAAGCGGTTCAGTCAAACATAGCGTGCCCCCCAAAAGGCTCCCGCGATCGTAGCGGCAGTATTCGGCAACGATTTTCAAGGCGAGGCCGTCGGGTTCGGCGAGGGTGGCAACGGCGTGCGGCACGGATAGCGCCAACGCCAGTTCGGTGCAAAGCACCCGCAGGATTTCAACCGGATCGAGCGTGGCATCGGCGGCGCTGATGATATGATTGAGCGCCGTCAACTCGCGGTTCTGCACGCGCAAATCCTCGGTTTGTTGGGCAACCGTGATTTCCAATGCGCGATTGAGGTTTTCCATTTCCTCTTGATAACGGTCGCGCTCGGCGATCAGGCGCGCGCGCTCCAACACACGCTCGATGATGACGGTGATTTCGTCCATATCGCGCACGGGCTTGGTGACGTAGTCCCACGCCCCCCGGCGGACTGCTTCGATGACATCTTGCAGGACACCGGTGCCGGAGACAACGATGACAGGCAGTTCAGGTTGTTCGGCTTTGAGCGTGGCAACGACTTCCAGACCATCGACACGCGGCATACGCAGATCGACCAAAACCGCATCGAAATGTTCAGCACGCGCAGCACTGAGTCCCTCGGCGCCATCGGCGGCAGTGGCTGCGTCATACCCGCACTCGTCCAGATAATCGGCGAGCGCACGGCGGAGCAACAGTTCATCATCAATAACCAAGATTCTTTTCTGGCTCATCGATCTGCCTTTTCATCAAAAGGATATGAACCATTATAGTCCAATATAGATAAAGCAAAACTGAGGTGGAAAGCTCTGAAATATCTGGGCTGTCAAAACTAGCCGACATACATCTTGGAAAAGTAAAGGCTAGTCTGGAAATCGCGGTACTTTTATTATATAATAGATGATATTTATAAAACCCGCAAGCAACGCATGATATTTTGAACAAAGCGCGCGATATTCCTTTAATAAACTGAGGAGCGCAAGCATGTACATACTGTTGGTCGAAGATGAAGTTTCCCACGTTGAATTGATCCGGCGCGCATTTCGCCAACGATTGCCAGAAGCTGATTTGCTCATCGCCCACAGCCTGAGTGAAGCACGCAATCACTTGGAAACGCAAACCATCGACTTGGTGATCACCGATTGGCTGCTACCCGATGGCCAGGGTGTGGATGTCTTTTTCAAACCCGACCAGGAACCAGCTTTCCCCGTCATCTTAATGACCAGCCATGGCAATGAGCATGTTGCTGTGGAAGCTATGAAAGCCGGTGCGCTGGACTATGTGGTTAAAACGGCAGAAACGCTGACCGATATGCCACATATCGCCGAGCGTGCCCTACGCGAGTGGCATTACATCGTTGAGCGGCGTCGCAACGAACAGCAGATTATACGGCTGCAGCACCTTCTGCAAAACATCACCGATTCTATGCCCTCGGCTTTGATTACACTGGATTCCGAAGGGCGCGTCCTGACCTGGAATCCTGCTGCCGAGGAGTTCACGCATTGCACAGAAGAACAGCTCATAGGCAATTCGCTATGGGAGCTGTGCCCGAAGTTGGAGCATTACCGCTCTCTGGTTGAAGAAGTCCTGACGACTCAGACTGTCGCACACCGTCATCGCGAGGAGGTGCACACTCCGGAGGGTATACGCTACTACGATGTTCACGTCTTTCCTCTGCTGTCTGAGGCGCTCACCGGAGTTGTGTTGAGCATCGATGACGCGACCCAACGCGTCCATCTCGAGGAGACGATGTTACAAGCGACCAAGTTAGCGAGCGTTGGCGGGTTGGCGGCGGGCATGGCGCACGAGATCAACAATCCTCTCGGCGCGATGATGCAATCGGCACAGTTTTTAGAACTGGCTCTCAACCCGCGTCGTCCGCGCACGCGGGCACGGTTAGGTGCTGCCGGTATCGACCCTGAACGGTTGGATGCCTATATGAAGGGACGCGGATTGTTCGACTATCTGCAGGGCATCCGCGATATGGGCACGCGCGCGGCGAAAATCGTCTCCGACTTGCTCAGTTTTGCGCGAAAGGGAACATCCAATCGCGCACCGTGCAATCTGAACACACTCCTCAAGCAGACAGTCGAACTGGCTGCCACGGATTATGATCTGAAACGCCAGTATGATTTCCGCGATATTGAGATCGTATATGAACTGACGACCCCGTTGCCCGAAGTGTTGTGTGACAGCCAACAGATTCAGCAAGTCCTTCTCAATCTGGTACGCAATGCAGCTCAGGCCATGGCCGACAAACGCGCTGGAGCGGACGCAGACTATGTCCCACAGTTGATTCTACGCACGACAGTTGTTGCATCCGATGTACGCGTAGAGGTAGAGGATAACGGTCCTGGTATCCCTGAAAACGTACAAAAACACCTCTTCGAGCCATTCTTCACCACCAAGGAGGTAGGGGAGGGAACCGGCCTGGGGCTATGGCTGTGCTGGTCCATTATCCACGAGCGGCATGACGGGCGTATCTGGATCGAACCACGGCAGCCATGTGGAACACGCTTTGTGTTCGAGTTGCCCGTCGCGGATTCGCATCAATGAACACCATACCTGGCACAAACCAAATGTCAACATCACCCACAGCACGCTTGACCATCGGAATGCTCTTTGAGAACATGCCCAACGAGCAGCAAGAGTATCTATCCCAGGTCTTAGCCGGCGTGACGTCGGTGGCGGAAAAGCAGGATGTGAACCTGTTGTGTTTTGCCGGTGGACACCTGTACCACACCTTCTACAACCAATTCGACACGCAACGCAACATTCTCTACGAACTGGTCACGGAGCAGGCCGTTGATGGCTTGATTATCGTGGGTACCATCATCACGTACGCCCCCATGCCAAAGACTCTGGAATTCTACCAGCGTTACAGTCACCTGCCCCTCGTCCACATTGGACTGCCCCTGGAGAATGTCCCGACGGTCGTTGCGACCGAAACGGTCGGTCTCTACAATGCCGTGACTCACCTCATCCGCGATCACCACTATCGCCGGATTGCCTTCATCAACAGCCCTGAAAACCGCCCCACGGCCAGACCGCGTTACCAGGCCTACGTGCAAGCGTTGACGGACAACGGGATTGCGGTTGATCCCGCTCTCGTCATCCCTGGAGATTGGACCGTCCGCGCGGGTAGGGAAGCCATCGAAGTGCTGCTCGATCAACGCAAGGCGGACGTGCAAGCCATCGTTGCCTCCAACGACAACATGGCGCTGGGTGCATTAGAGGCGCTAGAAGCCCGTGGCATCCACGTGCCTTACGATATGGCGCTGACCGGCTTCGACGACACGCGAATGGCCAGGCTGGCGACACCATCGTTGACGACTGTACGCCAGTCGATGTTTGAATTGGGCGCGCAGGGGCTGAGAACGCTGCTGGCGAAAATCGCCGGAGAGGAGGTCCCGCTCAAAGTGCTGCTCCCCACCGAACTGATCGTTCGCCAGTCGTGCGGTTGTCCCGATCCGGCGGTTGCCAGGGCGATGGCGGAGGCGTCCTCTGAAGCGGCTCAACCGGTGGAACGTCATTTCGCCACCGGACGTGAGCGGATCATCGCCGAGGCAGCGTCTCTCCTCGGCGCAACGGCAGAGGCTGCTGGCTGGATCGAAGACTTACTCACTGCTTTCACATCAGACATAGAAGATGAATCCGCCGGTGTCTTTATGCCTACACTGGACAAGGCCCTGCGCCAGATGATCCACAACGGCGGCGACATCAGGCGGTGGCAGGATGTGATCTCTGCACTACGCCGTCATCTGCGACCTCATTCTGATGACCCCACGCTATGCGCACGCGCGGAAAACCTCTGGCATCAAGCGCGCGTGTTCATCGGGGAAGCGATGCGGAAGGCGCTGGCACAGCACCAGTTGCAGGCGGATCAACAGAATATCTCGGTGCGGATATTTGGCCAGGTGTTAGTGACCACGTTCGACTTCGCCACCCTCCTAAACATCATCGCCGAGCGTATGCCAGAATTGGGCATCCCGGCCTGCTATCTCGCCCTGTACGAAGAACCACAGCCTTACGCATACCCGCAATCCGCGCCGGAATGGTCGCGTCTGGTGCTGGCGTATCACCAGACTCAATCGCCCCGAGCTGCTCCTCGCGTTGAAGTGGATACCGTCGAGCGACGTTTTCGCTCACATCGCTTGCTTCCGCCCGAACTATGGCCCCGCGACAGGCGTTACACCTGGATCGTCGAGCCGTTGTACTTCCAAAATGACCAACTCGGCTTTGCGATTCTGGAGATGGGATCAGCAGAAAGCCCGGTTTATGAGATCGTGCGTGAGCAGATCAGCAGCGCGCTCAAGAGCGTGCTCCTTTTTCAGGAACAAAAACGGGCCGAAGCCGCGTTAGCACAAGCGTATGCGCACGTTGAGCAACAGGTCCGCGAGCGCACTCTCGAACTGGAGCAGGAAATCAGCGAGCGCAAACAGGCCGAGGAAATGCAGCAAATCCTTATTGCTGAACTCGAAGCCAAAAACACGGAACTGGAACGCTTTACCTACACCGTCTCCCACGACTTGAAAAGCCCGCTCATCACCATCAGTGGCTTTACGGGCTTTTTGGAACAGGATATGTTAGCCGGTGACCTCGAGCAAGCCAGAGAAGACATGACGCATATCAACACGGCTGTCGCCAGGATGCAACGCCTATTAGGCGAGTTGCTGGAATTATCGCGGATTGGACGGCTGATGAATCCGCCTGAGGAAGTTCCTTTTGCGGACATTGCCCACGAGGCGATCGAGATGGTGCGCGGGCGCATCGAGGCATGCGGGGTGGAAGTGGTGATTTCATCCGACCTGCCCACTGTCCACGGCGATCGCGCGCGGCTGGTGGAGGTGGTGCAGAACCTGGTGGACAATGCCTGCAAGTTTATGGGCGATCAGCCGCAGCCGCGCGTCGAAATCGGTGCACGGCAGAATGATGACGAGACAGTCTTCTATGTGCGTGACAACGGCATCGGCATCGATCCACAGTATCACGAGAAGGTCTTTGGTTTGTTCGATAAACTCGATCCCCAAAGCGAAGGTACCGGCGTTGGCCTGGCCTTGGTCAAGCGGATTATCGAGACTCATGGTGGAAGAATATGGATTGAATCAGAAGTGGGGGTAGGATCGACGTTTTGCTTCACCCTGGCAGAAATACGGTGAGGGGAATGATATGAACGCACAATCCATACCGGCAGTCGTCATCGCCAGCATTTCCTTTTATGTTGGCTTGTATCATCTGCTCATCTATTTCCGGCGGAAACAGCATCGCGAGGACCTGACCTTTGCGCTGATGTGTCTGGCGACAGGATTCTATGCCGTGTTCTGTAGCGGATTGTACAACGCCGGCTCGGTTCTCGAGGGTGCGCAGTGGCAGCGGTTACAGTTTATCGCCCTGGCGTTCTTGACCACGGCCTTTTTGTGGTTTGTGGCTGACTATACGGGACAAAAGCCCGGGATCGTTACGTACGCATTTTCGGCCTACTACTTACTCGTCGTCATCGTCCAGAGCGTGGATCGCAGTGCGCTGACCTGGCTGGTTGATCAGCCAGCCATCAAAACCTTCACATTGCCCTTCTTCAGCCACCAGATCACCTATTACGAAGCGACTCTGGGGCCATTTACAGCAGTTCAGGGACTCGTAGGGCTGGCAGCTTCTACATATATCCTGTGGCTCAGTGTGCGCTTTTACCGGCAGGGATATCGACGTAAAAGCGTTCCTTTGCTCCTGGCGATAGGGTGTATGTACGCGGCAGCGCTCAACGACACACTGGTGAGTCAGGGCGCGTATCAATTTATCTACGCTATCGAGTATGGCTATCTGGCGATGATTCTCCTGATGGCCTACTCGCTATCCGGCACAGTCGTTGAAGCGGCGATGGCGAAAGAGGCGCTGCGGGAAAGTGAGGAGAAATTCCGTTCCATAGTTGAAAATGCCCTGGTGGGTATTTTTTGATTGATGATGCTTATCGCTTTGCTTACGCCAACGATGAACTAGGTCGCATATTGCACTATTCAATTGAAGAACTCGTCGGAATGGATTTTCGCAACGTTCTCTCTGATGAAAGTCGCGCCCTCGTCGCTGATTACTACATCCGCCGGCGACGTGGAGAACAGATTCCCTTGCGCTACGAACTGAGCATAGTACGTCGAGATGGTCAAATGCGCTATGGCGAGATGAGTGCGACCATTGTCAGAGATGCAGCCGGAAGAATGCGCACGATGGGGCAATTTGTCGATATCACCGAGCGCAAGCAAGCCGAAAGCGAACGCGAAGCTCTGATCGCTGAACTAGAGACCAAGAATGCTGAGCTGGAGCGCTTTACCTACACCGTCTCCCACGACCTAAAAAGCCCACTCATCACCATCGGCGGCTTTGTTGGTTTTTTGGAGAGAGATGCTCTGTTGGGCGATACCGATCGGGTCAAGGCCGATGTCGTCCGCATCAACGACGCCCTCGCTCGAATGCAACTGCTGCTCGATGAACTGCTGGAACTCTCACGTATCGGGCGGGTGATGAATCCGCCGGAAGTGGTATCGTTCGAAGCCATTGCCCGTGAGGCCGTCGAGGCAGTGCGCGGACGCATTGAGATGCACGATGTGCAGGTGGAGATTGCGCCTGATCTACCTCCCATCTATGGTGACCAGGCGCGGCTGGTGGAGGTTGTGCAAAATCTAGTGGACAACGCCAGTAAGTTCATGGGCGACCAGCCGCAGCCACGAATCGAGATCGGCGCGCATCAAATTGAGACGGAGACGGTCTTCTACGTGCGCGATAACGGTACCGGCATTGATCCGCAATATCATGAAAAAGTCTTTGGCCTTTTCGATAAAATCAATCCTGCCAGTGAAGGTACAGGTGTGGGATTAGCCATCGTCAAGCGCATCGTCGAGACGCATGGGGGGAGGATCTGGGTTGAATCGGAACTGGGCAAAGGGGCACAGTTTTGCTTTACGTTGCCGGGTTCTCCGGTGGGCTACCAACCCTGATTCTTGTCGTTAAAGAAAACTATGAGTACATGGGAGCACATTTTGGTTTACCCTGGCCCTCGCGACCTGAGAAAGCCAAAAGGAGATCAGCTATGACGACAGAGCCAAACAACACTATCTTACTCGTTGAAGATAACTCGGCGCACGCCGAAATCGTCATCCGCAGTTTTCAGGATCACCACATCACCAACCGCATCGTCCATGTTTTGGATGGCGAGGCCGCGCTGGATTACCTGTTGCATCGTGGCCAGTTCAGCGGAGTGGATAACAGCCCCCGCCCGCGCGTGATCCTGCTCGACCTGCGCCTGCCCAAGATCGGCGGCCTGCAGCTTCTCCATGAAATCAAAACGCAAGAGATGCTGTCCGGCATCCCGGTGGTGATTCTCACCACGTCGGAAGCTGAACAAGATCTAAAGCTGGCCTATGCCAACCACGCCAATAGCTACCTGGTCAAACCCGTGGACTTTATTAAATTTTCGCAGTTGATC
>JBNGDO010000103.1:0-2774 GCA_049975385.1 Anaerolineae bacterium
CAAAAATCCCCTCCTAAAAAAGCCGCTTTAGCGGCTCTTGCACCTACAGCATCGAATCACAATGGCAACACGCCGAGACAAGATTTCTAAATGCGCTAGCCCTGCGCTCGCGCTACATTGGACATCACATCGCTCAATGGTATAGTACGCTGATTAACCCTCAAACTATTTAGAGAAGGAAAAATAATGAACGTGAAAAAGGATCTTCGCTTATCGCTGTTACTCGTTCTGTTCTGCGGCGTGCTGGGCTTGTCCCCACGCCTGACCTCCGCCGCGCCGCCCGCACCGCTGACGCCCACGGTGGGCTATGCCGTACAAATGGACCTCTCTCCAGCGCTGCGCGACATGCAGCCGCCGGCAGCAGGGATACAATCCCTGCCTGCGCCTGAGTTCAACCTGCGTTTGCCCAAAATCTTTCAATCAGACGTCATGGTGCAAGCGGACCCAGTTGTGCAAGGCGTAACCGGCCCCACAGCCATGCCCGCGCCCCTTACCAGCTTCGACGGTCTGGGCAATCTCAACGGCGTTCACCCGCCCGATACCCAGGGCGACATCGGCCACGATCCGGCCACGGGGACCAAGTACTACGTGCAGTGGGTCAACCTCTCTTTCGCCATCTGGGACGTCACCGGTACGCCCATGCAAATCTACGGCCCGGTTACCGGCAACACCCTCTGGCAGGGCTTCGGTGGTCCTTGTGAGAACACCAACCACGGCGATCCCATCACGCTGTACGATACTATGTCCAACCGTTGGCTGATGACCCAGTTTTCCATCAACGGCCCGTACTACCAGTGTATTGCCGTCTCCCAGACTGCCGACCCGACCGGGGCGTGGTATCGCTACGCCTTCCTGGTCAGCTCGAATAAGATGAACGACTACCCCAAGTTCGGCGTGTGGCCCGACGGGTACTACATGACGGTCAACCAGTTCACCAATGGCGCTTATTGGGGCGGCGCGGGCGTTTTCGTCTTCGAACGCGACAAAATGCTCACCGGTGATCCCACCGCGTCGTTCCAATCTTTCGACCTGTACAACGTTGATTCCCGCTTTGGCGGGATGTTGCCCTCCGACCTCGACGGTTCTACACTCCCGCCAACGGGCGCGCCCAACTACTTTATGGAAGTGGACGATGGCGGGTGGATTCCACCGAACGATGCCATACGTATCTGGGAATTCCACGTCGATTGGGCCAATCCTGGCAACACGACATTTGGTCTCAACGGGCAGCCCAACGCGATATTGAACACCGCCGCGTGGACGCCGCTGTGTACCGGTACGCGCGCCTGCATCCCCCAGCCGGGCACGACGGCGAGACTGGATGCCATCGGCGACCGGCTGATGTACCGGCTGGCCTACCGCAACTTCGGCACGCACGAATCGCTGGTCGTCAACCATACCGTCAATGCCGGCAGCAATCGGGCCGGCGTGCGCTGGTACGAAGTCCGCGATCCCGGCGGTTCGCCCGTAATCTACCAGCAGGGGACGTATGCGCCGGATTCCGATCACCGCTGGATGGGAAGCGTGGCCATGGACAGCCAGGGCAATCTTGCCCTCGGCTATAGCGTGTCCAGCAGTAGCGTTTACCCTTCCGTGCGCTACGCGGGACGGTTGGCGAACGATCCCCTGGGAACGTTGCCTCAGGCTGAAACGTCATTGGTCGTTGGCAGTGGTTATCAGACCAGCCAATACAGCCGCTGGGGCGATTACAGCATGATGGGTATCGATCCGGTGGATGATTGCACCTTCTGGTACACTCAGGAGTATATGGAAACATCCGGATACGCACCGTGGTCGACGCGCATCGGCTCCTTCCGCTTTCCGGGCTGTGCGTCTGCCGAACCCGGCACGCTGCGCGGCGTCGTCCAAAATACGGTCACGGCGGCTCCGGTGGGCGGCGTAAATGTGGAGGCTACCTCCGCGTCCGGAACGGAAGCCACCGTCAGCGACGCCAACGGCCTCTACGCGCTCTTACTCGAACCGGATACCTACACCGTCACCGCTGCTGCTTATGGCTACTTCCCCTATACCGGAACTGGCGTCGAAGTGGCAGGCAATACAACAACCACCCTCGATCTGCCCTTGACCCCCACACCGACCTACGTCGTCTCCGGAACCGTCACCGACGCGCTCACCGGCTGGCCGCTCTACGCGCGCATCCGCGTGCAAGGCGATCCTTTCGATCCGCCTGCACCTGACAACGAGGTGTGGGCCGATCCGGTCAGCGGTCACTACAGCCTGACGTTGGCAGCGGGCACAACCTACGTCTTTGAAGTCGAAGCCTGGGTGTCTGGCTACCTACCCACTGACCTTTCCCTTGGCCCCTTGACGAGCGATGAGACGCGCGACGTGGCGCTGCACGCCGATACTATCGCGTGTACGGCGCCGGGCTACAGTCTCAGCCATAACGGCACCTGGGAGTCTTTCGATGCCGGTGTTCTGCCTGCCGGATGGACGCTGCAGGATAACGCGGGTGATGGCATTCTGTGGCGCTTCGACGATCCGAAATCGCGCGGTAACCGCACCGGCGGGACAGGCCCATTCGCCATCATCGACAGCGATCACGCGGGTCCGAAAGCTGTGGATGCCGTCTTACGCTCGCCTTCTATGGATTTCTCCGCCCAGACGACGGTGATGCTCGAATTTAAGTACGATTTCCGCTGGTACAGTTATGGCGAAGACGAAATTGCCGACGCGGACGTCAGCGTAGATGGCGGGACGACCTGGACTAACGTCTGGCAGCGCTCGGGGCGCGATGATCGTGGCCCCAAGAC
>JBNGDO010000103.1:2874-15158 GCA_049975385.1 Anaerolineae bacterium
TTCTACACGCTCTTCGCGCCGGCCGGGATGCGCACCATCACGGCAACGATGACGGGATATGCCCCCGGCATCGTCACAGCCACGGTGGTCGATGCTACAGTCACCGTGCGTGACATCGCCCTCGATGCCGGGCTGCTCGCGGTTGCGCCGGAGAGTGTGACACTGACGCTCACCGCCGGGCTAACCGCCACGCGCGCCATCACCCTCAGCAACGGCGGCGGGTACACCGTTGACTTTGCGGTGGACGAGATCAACGCGCCGTTTACGCCGGTCACCGTCACCGGGCCATTCGCCGGGACGGCACGCCGCGTCTCTCCCAAACACCTGCACGACCTCAACGCGGCCACCGTCCGCGAGTACGATCCGCCCGATGTGCCGCTGCTGGATGCCGGCGCTGTCGTGCAGACGTGGGACAGCGGTTTGACGTCGCCGTGGGGCGTCGTCTACGACACGGACACGGGCGTGTTGTGGCTCAGCGATACCCGTCTCGGCGGTGGTGAGGATCGCAACGTCGCCTTCCAGCCCGATGGTGTACCCACCGGTGCATCTCTGCCGACGTCGCCGTGGGTCGCGCTCTTCGCTGCCGACATCGCATATAATCCCCTCACCGGCAAGCTCTGGCAGGTCAACGTCGGCGAGGACAACTGCATCTACGAACTCGATGCCGCAACGCAGACGGCGACCGGGCGCGCGCTTTGCCCGCCCGTCGGCGTCTCCCAACGCGGCCTGGCCTACGATCCCACAACCGACACCTTCTACAGCGGCTCGTGGAGCGACCAAATCCTCTACCACTTCGACGCGACGGGACAGTTGTTGGATTCTGTCGATCTCAAGCTGAACATCGCCGGTCTCGCCTACAACCCCGCGACCGCCCACCTGTTCGTCATGTCCAACGCGGAAATCGGGCGTGACGTGTACGTGCTCGACGTTGCGGACGGCTACACCCTCATCGGCGGCTTCGACATCGCAGGGTTGGGCAGCCTGGAGCAGGCGGGCCTGGCGTTGGATTGCGACGGCACTCTCTGGACGGTCAATCAGGCGACCGGGCAGGTGATTCAGGCCGTTTCCGGCGAGACGAGCATCTGCGCGTGGGAGGAAATTCCGTGGCTGACGACCAACCCGGTAAGCGGCACGCTTGTGAGCGGCGGCGAGCAAGTCGTTGCTCTGAACGTTGACGCGAGTGGCATGGCTGCCGGAACGTATCCTGTACACCTGCGCGTCGCCAATAGCACGCCCTACGGCGAGTTGAACGTCCCCATCACGCTGACGGTGGTGCAGACGCACGACGTGCTGCTGGCACCGTCCGCTACCGCGCAGGGCGGTCTGCCCGGCGCACTGGTGACATACACTTTCACGACGACGAACACCGGAATGGAGACGGACACTTTTACGGTGACGCTTTCGGGCGCTGACTGGCCCGCGACCGCTGCACCAACGGTGGGACCGCTGGCTGCGGGTGAAAGCGCGCCATTGACTGTGACCGTGACCGTGCCAGCCGCCGCGTTGTGCGACGCGTTGGATACCCTCACGGTGACCGTCACGTCGCAGGGGAATCCCGCCCGCACTTCCTCAGCGACGGCCACGACGTCTGCCAGGGCGGTATACGCCGTGCAAGCGCGCGTGGCTGCGATGGCGCTGTCGGCGGATCCTGGCGCATCTGTGAGCACGTCGTTGTGGGTGACGAACACCGGCAACTGCGTGGACACGTTCTCCCTGAGCGCAGCCAGTGCGTGGTCGGTGGGTGTTTCGGCGACGACGGGCGCGCTGGCGGCCGGGGCTGGCATCGCGACACCGTTGACTGTGACGGTTCCGAGTAACGCGTTGGCCGGCGACTTCGACGTGGCGATGTTGACGGCGACGTCGCAGGCGAATTATGCGATCACCACGACAACTGCCGTGACGACGACGGCGAACGTGGTGTATAGCGTGACGCTGTCGCCGGTTGCGATGGCAGCCAGCGGGCGAATCGGCCAGGCCGTCGTCTACACGCTTACCCTGACCAACGCGGGCAACGTCAGCGACACCTATGCCCTCGGAGTGGATGGGGCGATGTGGGATACGACCCTCGCCCCGCCGCTTGTGACCCTGGACGCCGCGGCTGTGGTTCCTGTGGTCGTCACCGTGACCGTCCCGGCGGGAGCGTCCTCTGGCGCGCTGGATACGGCGCAGATCACAGCGACCGGCACGGGGGTAGCCGCTTCCAGCGACCTCACGACGACAGCGACGGTGAGCTACGGTGTGGCACTCGATGCCGCCGTCACGTCCGGTGAGGCCGTGGCCGGGCAAACGGTGGCATACACCGTCCGGGTGACGAACACCGGCGATTACAGCGACACGTTTGTTCTGGTCACGAGTGGCAACGTGTGGACGACGACGGTTGTGACGGAAGCCGGGCCGTTGGCGGCCGGGCACGCGGTCGAGATCGACGTGCTGGTGGAAATACCGCCAGATGCGGCCATCGGCGCTATCGACACGGTGACGTTGACGGCGACGTCACAAGCGGATGCCGCCACGGCGGACAGCTTGATGCTGACGACGACGGTGACAGAGTGCGTCTCTGTGGATGGCGCGGGATTCGGCTATACACCTCCGCAGCCATTCGTCGGAGAGGCGGTAACGTTCACCGGAACGGTGACGGCGGGAACGTTGCCCATCGTCTACACGTGGGATTTCGGTGATGGCGGTACTGCGACCGGTGCCATCGTCACCCACACCTTCCCTGCCGAGACCGCGATCCTGCCCTACACCGTGGTGATGACGGCGACCAATGCCTGCGGCTGGGACGCGGCAGAACAAATCATCACGGTACACTCGTATCAGATATACCTACCGTTGGTCATGAGAGCATCTGACTAACACGCTCTTGGCCTGTGCGCCGCCCCAGAAAGAGGGGCGGCGCACACAAAAACAACCCACAATCCATTACTGGTTACTGGTTACTCGTTACTCATTACTCATTACTCATTACTCATTACCAGTTACCCATAACCCATAACTCATCACCCTTTCTGGAGGATTCCATGCGTAAATGGTGGTTTTTTCTCATAACAATGAGTTTGCTCTTGTTGCCAGCACTACCGGTAGCCGCGAGCGGTCCAGATGATGCTCGCATCGTGCATATCACGTTTTCTTCGCCCGATGAACTGGCCGAGCTGGCGGTGCGTCTCGACATTTGGGAAGTGCACCGGGACGCACAAAACCCGGATTCTGGTTACGTGGTGGCTTATATTTCTGCGGCGGACGCTGTGAGACTGACGTCCGCAGGGATAGAGGTCCAAGAGGTGCCCGGCTTGCCCGTGCACCCGGAGACCATTCCCGGTTTCCCGTGTTATCGCACTGTGGACGAAATCTACGCGCAGCTAGATCAATGGGCGGAGCTATATCCCGGATTCACGCACTTGCTGACCATCGGCCAGAGTTACGAGAGCCGTCCTTTGCGGGTGATGCGCGTGACCAACGAGGCGACCGGCACGACCAACAAGCCGATCTTCTTCCTGATGGCCAGCATCCACGGGCGCGAATTGATCACCCCGGAGACAGCGCTGGTTTATATGCAATACTTGTTGGAAAACTACAGTGTCGATCCGGATGTGACGTGGTTGCTCGATGAGCACATGATCTACATCCTGACGGTTGCCAATCCTGACGGTCACGTCAAAAACGAACCGGGCCAACCCTGGGCCTACTGGCGCAAAAACACCCATCCCTACGGATCGTGCAGCCCGACTGCCTACGGCGTAGACCTCAACCGCAATTCCAGCTTCCACTGGGGCGGGCCGGGTGCGAGTACCGATCCCTGCGCTGAGACCTATCGCGGGCCATCGCCGGCCTCGGAGACCGAAACGGTGCGACTACAAAGCTTCGTTGCCACCCTTTTCCCCGATCAACGTGGCCCCAATGACACCGATCCGGCGCCGGACGACGCGACCGGCGTTTTTGTCACCCTGCACAGTTACAGCAATCTGGTTATCTGGCCCTGGGGGGATACGTCCACACCCGCGCCCAATGGCGCGCAATTGCAGATGCTCGGCCAGCGTCTGGCCTCCTTTAATGGATACACAGCACATCAGTCCAGTGGCTTATACCCTACCAGCGGCGCGACCGATGATTGGGCCTACGGCGAATTGGGCGTTGCAGCGTACACGTTTGAGATCGGCTCGAGCGGCGATGGCTTCTACCCCCCCTGTTCGCGCTACGATGCACTGATCCAGCCGAACGTGGACGCGCTGCTCTATGCCGCCAAAGTCGCGCGCACGCCCTATATCACGTCGTTTGGCCCCCATGCTCAAGCCGTCACGGCGACGCCAGATGCGGTGTTGATCGGGCAACCCATCACCGTGCAGGCCACGCTCAACGATGCTGACAGCAAGAACGCGGGCCAGACGGTGGTAGCGGCGGAGGTCTACCTGGGGACACCCCCGTGGGATGGTGGTATGCCCATTCCGATGTCCGCAGTGGATGGCGCTTTCGATGAGACGGAAGAAACCGTGCAGGCCCAGGTGAACACAAGCGGCGTGGCACGCGGTCGTCGCCTCGTTTACGTGCGCGGGCGGGATGCCGATGGCTTCTGGGGGCCTGTGTCGGCCGCTTTCGTGCACCTTTTGGACAGCAGCACGTTGACCGGCACCGTCGTTGTGTCTGGCACAACAGCCCCATTGCCTGGCGTGCAGATTACGGCGGACAGCGGCGCGGCGCTGTACACGACCCAGACCGGCGCAGCCGGGCAGTACACCCTGACGATGTATGCCGGAACGTACACTGTGACCGCTTCGCTTTTGGGTTATGTAAATGCGACGGCAGCGGTTTCCACCACCATCGGGCAGACCTCTGTGCAAAACTTTGCGCTGGAACGGTTGCCCTGGGGGACATTGTCCCTGACGGTGGCCGAGTTGGGATCGGCGCGACCCCTGACGGCGACCGTCGCTTTGGACGGGTTGGGATTGACCTGGACGGCGGCTCCAACCCTGACGTTGGAGTTGCCGGTTGGCGTGTACACGTTCACCGCGACGGCGGAAGGGTATTGGCCGCGTTCCTATCCTCTCACCATTGCAGAGGGGGTGTGGCTAACGCGCACCTTCCGCCTTGAGCCGGAACCGGCGCTCCTGGTCGTGGATGACGACGGCGGGCTGGACTACGAGACCCATCTCCTGTCGGCGTTGGACACGCTGGGGATGCCGTATGCCACGTGGACGGTAGCGACGCAAAGCTCACCGGCAGCGCATGTCCTGGCACCCTACGCGGGCGTGTTCTGGTTCACCGGCGACGATGCCGTCAACAGCCTGAGCCGTGCCGAACAGATCACGCTGCTTTCGTACCTCGACGCCGGCGGGCGGCTGTTTGTGACCGGGCAGAACATCGGGATGGACATCAAGAACGACTACGGCAACTTCTTCCGCGACGTCCTGCACGCCACGTTCATCCAGGACAACGCCGGAGTGACCGAAACCACCGGTCTTTCGTTCTATACCGGGTTGACCGCCACGCTTTCCGGCGGGACCGGGGCTGATAATCAGAGCAGCCCGGACGTGATCGCGCCTTACGATGCAGCGGCGACGCCGGTCTTCACCTACACCACCGGCGCGGCGGGGTTGGCCGTGGATGACGACGTGCATCGCCTCATCTACCTCGCCTTCGGGTTGGAAGGCGTCGCAGATAGCGCGCAGCGGGCCACCATCCTGCGTGATGGGCTGGCGTGGTTGGGCCTGTCGCCGCCCCCGGCTCGCCTGGAACTGACGTTGACCCCCCAGCCGTCGCATGTGTGGCCGGGGATTCCCGTGACTTACACCCTGACGCTGCTCAACGACAGCCTGTTGCCGGTGACGGATGGCGTTCTGACTCTCACGCTGCCTTCGTCGGTCATAGTACCGGCCCATTCACCGGCGCCCACGACCATCATGCCGGGGGTGCTGGTCTGGCGTGATCTGGCATTGGCCTCCGAAGCCGCGCAGACCTTCACGTGGACGGTGCTGATCCCGGAGGAAGCCGCGCTGGACACCTTCACCAGCAGTGTCACTGCCTCCTGGCCCGGTTTGACAACACCGGCGGAGCTGGATCTGACAGCGGCGGTGGCCACCCCCTATGCCCTGGAGTTGCATCCGGCGGTATCGCAGCAGATGGGCCAACCTGGGGAAACAGTCTCGCATTATCTGACCGTGACGAATACCGGAACGCTGTCAGCGACGGTCTCGTTGACGGCATCGCCGAGCGTCTGGCCGGTGCAGATCGTGCCCACGCAGATGACCTTGCCGTCCGGGGGCGTTGCCCCGCTGACGGTGACGGTGACGATCCCTACGACAGAATCGTTGTTGCTGTTAGCGCCTCACGTGCTGACTGTGACGGCCACTGTTCTTGAAGCGCCCTCTGGGCAAGTGCAAGCCGTGCTAACGACGACTGTTCTCGAACAAACGACTGTCTACGTCTACCTGCCCGTGGTTTTGCGCATGCCATAGCCCGGCGATAAATCACCGGGCTACCAAGCCACGCCTGATAAATCAGGCTTAAAATGCCCCATTGATCGGGCGTAACGATGTAGTCGCCGGGGGATTGATCCCCCGGCGAGCCCATGCTTTTGGGGTGTTGAAGGAGAAGCCATGAATCGATTCGGCCGTGTTGTGTTGATTGCTGTGTTGTTGATAGGTATGTCCGGAACACCATCCTCTGCAACACGCGCTACGCCGGTTCTCGACAAAATCGCATCGTGGGTCCTCGAGCACACCGCGGACGGCGCCGAAGCGGAATTCCTCGTCGTGCTCGCGGCGCAGGCTGATCTCAGTGAAGCGTCGCGACTGCAAACCAAGGCCGAAAAGGGCCGCTACGTCTACGAGACGTTGTGGCGCACGGCGCAGGCTTCGCAAGCGCCGTTGCGCGCGTGGCTCGAAGCGCGCGGTGTGGAACACCGTGCCTACTACATCGTCAACCTCATCTGGGTGAAAGGGGACGCAATCCTGGCGCGGACACTGGCGGCACGGCCCGACGTGGCGCGCATCGAGGGCAATCCCACCATTCGCAACCCGCTGCCGCAGCCCGCGCGCCCGTTCGACCGGCTGCTCGCCAACGCGCCCACGGGCATCGAGTCGAACATCACCTACGTGCGCGCGCCGGAAGTCTGGGCGATGGGCTTCACCGGGCAGGGTATCGTCGTCGGCGGGCAGGATACCGGCTACGATTGGACGCATCCGGCGCTCCAACCGCACTATCGCGGCTGGGACGGCGTGACAGCGGACCACGATTACAACTGGCACGACAGCATCCACAGCGGCGGCGGTTCCTGTGGCGCGGATTCGCCCGTGCCATGCGACGATTACAGCCACGGTACACACACGATGGGCACGGTCGTCGGCGATGATGGCGGCGACAACCAGATCGGGATGGCGCCCGGCGCGCAGTGGATCGGCTGTCGTAACATGGACGTCGGCGACGGCACACCGGCGACGTACCTGGAGTGCTTCGAATTCTTCCTCGCGCCGTATCCGGTGGGCGGCACACCTGATCAAGGCGATCCGAGCAAAGCGCCCGACGTGACCAACAACTCGTGGACGTGCCCATCTTCCGAGGGCTGCTCGTGGAGCACGCTGCAAGCCGCTGTGGAGGCGCAGCGCGCGGCGGGGATTATGACCGTCGTCTCAGCAGGGAATGGCGGGTCGAGTTGCTCGACGATCGGCGATCCACCGGCGATTTACGCAGCCGCATACACCGTTGGGGCGCTCTATACCGGCACGGACACCATCGCTTCGTTGAGCAGCCGCGGTCCGGTGACGGTGGATGGCAGCAATCGCCGCAAGCCCGATATCACTGCGCCAGGCACGAATGTCCGCTCGTGCGTGCTCAACGGCACTTACGGGTATAAGACCGGCACCTCGATGGCCGCGCCGCACGTCGCCGGAGCGGTGGCGCTGTTGTGGTCGGCGGTTCCGGCGTTCAAGAACCAGATCACTGCGACGGAGCAACTGCTCAACGACTATGCGTTCCACATCAACTCGACGGCGTGCAGCAGCAGCGGGTGGCCCAACAACGTGTATGGCTACGGGCGGCTGGACATCAAAGCGGCGGTGGACGCGGTATTGGATTACGGTGTTGCCCTCGTCCCGGCGGGGGCGACGCAGCACGGCGCGCCAGGCCAGGCGGTGAGCACGACGTTCCACATCACCAACACCGGGACGGCGGTGGACAGTTTCACAATCACGTTGGCGGGCGCGCACTGGGAGACGGTCGCGCCCGAGCAACTCGGCCCGTTGTCGCCCGACGCGACAGCCCTGTTGCCGGTGACAGTCACCATTCCTGCTGACGCGCCCTGCGAGGCGTCGGACTCGGTCACGGTGACGGTGACGTCGGCGGGGGATCCCACACAGCGCGTGCAAGCTACGCTCCGCACGACGGCGGACGCGGTATATGCAGTGGCCGTGCGGGCCGCCGAAAGTGGCTTGGGCGCTATGCCGGGCGCATCTGTGGGAACGACGGTGTGGGTGACGAATACGGGAAATTGTACTGACACCTTCGCGGTGGATTCCGTTGCTGTATGGCCGGTCAGCGTGCCGGACACGACCGGGGTTCTGGCGACTGGGGTAGGTGGATCTTTGCCCGTCACCGTAACTGTCCCGCTCAGCGCATCGTTTGGGATGGTTGATGTCACCACCCTGACGGCGACGTCGCAGGCCAACAGCACGGTATCTGCAACTGCACAGGTTACGACGACGGCGGGGGCGGTGTACGGCGTGCAGCTTTGGCCGCCGGAGATCATGGCTAACGGCGACGTGGGAAAGACGGTGATTTACACCCTCACGTTGACCAATACCGGCAACATCACGGATGTGTACAGCCTGGCCCTCTCTCGCGCGACGTGGCCGACGACGTTGACGCCCACACTGGCGACGTTAGCGCCGCAAGCGACCGCGCCGGTTACAGCGCTGGTGACGGTCCCCTGGGACGTGTTCACCGGCATCACCGACACGGCACGGGTGACGGCGTCCGGCACAGGCGCGTCGGCCTACAGCGATTTGACGACCGCTGCCATCGCCGCGGGGTGTATCCCGGTGGTTGATCCGCACTTCACCTACGCGCCATCTCATCCCCTCGTCGGGCAGATGATCACGTTTACGGGCGAGGTGGCATTGGGAACGCAACCGGTCGATTACGTGTGGGATTTCGGGGATGGCAGCCCTGTCGCGTACGGGCAGAGCGTCACACACACCTTCCCGGCGGCAACCGCGATGCTCCCCTACACCGTCATTATGACGGCGATCAATGAATGTAGTGAGGAGACCGTACAGCGCATCGTGACTGTGGAATCGTACCGGCTCTATCTGCCGTTGATTATCAAATCTTCTGGAACTGTGTTTATCCCAATGCAAGCGCCTGTTTCTGCGATAGAATACACCGCTCCTGGCGACCCACAAAGCGGTCCATCACCTGACGCCGCCCCGACCTTCCAGGATGGCGGCCCGTGGGTGGTGCGCGCCTACTACACCGACGTGCAGATGGTGCGCGACCTCGCGGCCTGGAACGAGCCATGGGAAGTTCAGCGCGACGCGCGCTACGTGGTGGTCGAAGTCGACGCAGACGCTTACGCGCGTCTGCTGGCGGCGGGGTTTCGCGTGGAGATCGACGCCTCCCTGACGACGCAACTGCGCCAGCCCAACGTTATGCTGCCGGATCAGGTCGCCGGGATCCCCGGCTACCCGTGCTACCGCACCGTCGAGGAGACCTTCGCCACGGCTGAAGCCATCGTCGCTGCCTACCCCGATCTGGCGACCTGGATCGACATCGGCGACTCGTGGGAGAAAACAGCCGCGGGCGTCAATCCCGGTTATGATCTGATGGTGCTGCGCCTGACCAACTCGACCATCCCCGGCCCGAAGCCCAAGCTGTTCGTGATGAGTTCGGTCCACGCGCGCGAATACACGCCCGCCGAGTTGAACACGCGCTTTGCCGAGTACCTGGTCGAGCACTACAGCATCGATGCCGACGTGACCTGGGTGCTGGACTACCACGAAATTCACCTGCTGCTCCAGGCCAATCCCGACGGGCGTAAGCAAGCGGAAACCGGGTTGTCGTGGCGCAAGAATACCAACGAGAATTACTGCTCGCCCACATCGAACTATCGCGGGGCTGACCTGAACCGCAATTTCGGGTTTCAGTGGGGCTGTTGCAACGGAAGCAGTCCCTTGCCCTGCGAACTCACCTACCGTGGTCCTACGCCTGCCTCCGAGCCGGAAACACAGGCTGTGCAGGATTACGTGCGCGCGCAGTTCCCTGACCAGCGCGCTGACGATCTTACGGCTGCCGCGCCGCTCAACGCGACCGGCATCTTCCTGGATGTGCACAGTTACAGCGAGCTGGTGTTGTGGTCGTGGGGTTTCACAGAGGATCCGCCGCCCAACAGCGCCGGTTTGCAGACGTTGGGCCGGAAGTTCGCCTACTTCAACGGCTATATGCCGCAGCAAGCGATGGCGCTGTATCCTACCGACGGCACGACCGACGACTTCGCCTACGGCGAACTGGGCCTTGCGGCGTACACCTTCGAGTTGGGGACGGCGTTTTTCCAAAGCTGCACGGCCTTCGAAAACACGATCGTGCCAACAAACATACCGGCTTTGCTCTACGCCGCGAAAGCTGCCCGCACACCGTACATAACGCCGTCCGGGCCGGAGACGCTCGATGTGACGGTGATCCCGACCGGCACGCTGCTTGTCCCGCTGGCCCAGGTGTCTGCCACCATCGACGATACCCGTTACAGCAGCAACAACGGCATCGAGCCAACGCAGAACATCACGGCGGCGGAGTATTACGTCGACGTTCCGCCGTGGGATGATGCGGCAACGGCTCATCCGATGACGGCGGCGGATGGAAGCTTTGATGCACCTGTGGAAGTCGTGACGGCGATGCTGCACGTGGCTGGCCTAAGCGCAGGGCGCCATACGCTCTATGTGCGGGGGCAGGATGCGGATGGCAACTGGGGCGTGGTCAGCGCGGCCTTTGTAACCGTGTCTGACTCTTTGTCCTGGCCTTACGCAGTGTACCTTCCGGTGGTCACGCAGGAGTAAGTTGGCGCGCATCCACCGCCTGTCGGTGAACGTCACGATTTATGAGCGATAATAGCGGTGTTCCCTAATAGCACCGATCCGCATTAGGCTGCAGATTTTCGCTAATTCACTCGTTCCTTCATTCGCTCATTTCCTGCGCCGGCTTGCAGTCGTCGTCCTGCTTGGGGTGGATGTCGAGCACTTCTCCGACGTAGAGCACCCGTTGATATGACCCGAGCCGTCCGTACTGGCCTTTGCGGCTGATCTCGCCGCTCACGCGGACGTAGACCGGTTCATAAGGCTTTTGTGCGATGTTGTTATATTCTTCCTGGAGTTTCTCGGCGCTTCTGCTGAATTCCTTGCTTTTTACCCACCAGGTCTCTTTCGAGCCACATGGGCTGAAACTGCTGCCTCCCCGTCCAAAGGCCACATGCCCTTCCCAGGTGCCGCTTTCCAAAGAGCGGCCTACGGCAGTTAACGCATAAACGCCAAGACAGATCAATGAGGTGATCCAGTGCATCGCTGTTGCTCCTTCCTCGAAACGAAGTGGTGATTTGTAAAGCTCATGTAATAGGTTACCACTTGTCGCGGAGATTGTCAATTATCGTTGCATTTGTAGAACACTTGTTCCTACTCACGCCGGGAAAATGTGTTATAATAACCGGTTGCAATGAGGGGGACAGTGAGGGCAGGTATGACAAGCGAACGACTGATCGTGCGCGGTGCGCGCGAGCATAATCTCAAAAATATAACGGTCGAAATTCCGAAGAACAGTCTGGTGGTCGTCACCGGTTTGTCGGGGTCGGGGAAATCATCTCTGGCATTCGATACGATCTTTGCCGAAGGTCAGCGCCGCTACATCGAGTCGCTGAGCGCCTACGCGCGCCAGTTCCTCGGTCAGATGAACAAGCCGGACGTGGATTCGATTGATGGGTTGAGTCCTGCGATTGCCATCGACCAGAAGGGCGTTTCGCACAATCCCCGTTCGACTGTGGGCACCGTCACAGAGATTTACGACTACCTGCGTTTGCTGTATGCCCGCATCGGTATCCCCCACTGCCCGGAGTGTGGGCGACCGGTGACGCGACAGAGCGCCCAAGAGATTGTGGATGCGATCCTCGCCATGCCGCCCCAGACGCGCTTGCAGGTGCTCGCGCCGCTCGTGCGCGGGCGCAAAGGCCACCACCGGCCTACTTTCGAGGAAGCGCGCAAGCTTGGCTTCGTCCGCGTGCGGGTGGATGGGACGGTCCACGAGCTGGAAGAGGT
>JBNGDO010000103.1:15258-18573 GCA_049975385.1 Anaerolineae bacterium
GAAGGGGATGTGCTCTTCTCGGAAAAGCTGGCGTGTCCAAACTGCGGGCGCAGTCTGCCGGAAATTGAGCCGCGCACGTTCTCGTTCAACAGCCCGCACGGCGCCTGCCCCACGTGCCAGGGCCTCGGCTACAAGCTGGAACTGGACCCCGGCTTGATTGTGCCGAATCCCACCAAATCGCTGGCCGAAGGCGCGATTGTCTCCGGCGTGGCCGAGGATAAGGAAAGCTATCGTTGGAAGGTGCTGGAAAGTGTGATGGAGCACTACGGCATCGCGCCGGATAAGCCCTGGTCTGCATTGACCGAAGCGCAGCAGCGCATCGTCCTCTACGGCACCGGCACGGAAGCGGTGCCCGTCTATTACGAAGGGCCGAGCGGGGTGTGGGCCGGCGCGCGCAAGTATGAAGGCGTCATCCCTGCCTTACAGCGTCGCTACGACGAATCCAACTCGGATTACGTTCGTGATAAGATCGAAGAGGTGATGAGCGAGACGCCGTGTTCCGCGTGCCAGGGTTCGCGTCTGAGCGAGGTCGCGCGGGCGGTCACCGTGTTGGATTTGCCGATCTACGAGATTGCGAGCTGGCCGGTGGTGAAACTGCAAGCGTGGGTGGCATCGCTGCTCGAAGGCGGGCGGTTGACGCCGAAGGCTTACGCCATTGCCGAGCGCGCCCTAAAAGAGGTGGACAGCCGCCTGACCTTCCTGATCAACGTCGGCCTGGACTACCTCAGCCTCGACCGGATGGCGGCGACGCTCTCTGGCGGCGAGGCACAGCGCATCCGCCTGGCGACGCAGGTGGGATCGCGGCTGACCGGCGTGCTCTACGTGCTGGACGAACCGAGCATCGGGCTGCACCAGCGTGATACAGCACGGCTCATCGACACGCTCAAGGAGATGCGCGATCTGGGCAACACCGTCCTCGTCGTCGAACACGACGACGAGACGATCCGCGCCGCCGACTGGATTCTCGACCTGGGGCCGGGCGCGGGCGAACACGGCGGTGCGGTGGTCGTGGAAGGCCCGCTAGACGCGATTCTGGCCCATCCAACGTCTCACACCGGGGCTTACCTCTCCGGGCGCGAGTGCGTTCCTGTACCGCCACAACGCAGACAGGGTAACGGCAAAGCGATATGGGTGCGTGGCGCGCGCCAGCACAACCTCAAAGGCCTCGACGTGCGCTTCCCGTTGGGCCTGTTCACGGTCGTGACCGGCGTTTCGGGTTCGGGCAAGAGCAGCCTGGTGGTGGAGACGCTCTACACCAACCTGCTACAACGTCTCAACGGTTCGCGCGTCATCGCGGGTGAGTGCGACACGGTGGAAGGCGTGGAGTACATCGACAAGGTCATCAACATCGACCAATCGCCGATTGGGCGCACGCCGCGCTCCAACCCGGCGACGTATACCGGAGCCTTCGATCCGATTCGCGCGCTCTTCGCCGAGTTGCCGGAGTCGAAGATTCGCGGTTACAAACCCGGGCGCTTCTCGTTCAACGTCAAAGGCGGGCGCTGTGAGGCTTGCCAGGGGCAGGGGACGCTGCGCATCGAAATGCAGTTCTTGCCGGAAGTTTACGTACCGTGCGACGTGTGTCATGGAGCGCGCTACAACCGAGAGACGTTGCAGATACGCTATAAAGACAAAACGATCGCCGAGGTGCTGGACATGACGGTGACGGAGGCCGTGGATTTCTTTGCGGCGATCCCGTCACTGGTGCGCAAGCTGGAAACCCTTTGCGACGTGGGCCTCGGCTACATCCGTCTGGGGCAGTCGGCGACGACGCTCTCCGGTGGTGAGGCGCAGCGCATCAAGCTGGCGAAGGAACTGTCGCGCCGGGCGACGGGACGCACGCTCTACATCCTCGACGAGCCTACGGTGGGCCTGCACGCCGCCGACGTGGATAAGCTGATCAGCGTCTTGCAGCGGCTCGCGGACGCGGGCAACACCATCCTCGTCATCGAACACAACCCGGACGTGATCAAAGTCGCGGACTGGGTCATCGACATGGGGCCGGAAGGCGGCGACGCGGGCGGAGAACTCATTGTTGAAGGCACACCGGAAGACGTTGCCCGGTCGATGTTGTCTTATACGGGGCATTACCTCAAACGCTGGCTAGAGGACGCGAAACTTGCAGAATGCTGAAGAAGGCGGTCGTCCCGAAGAATATTCTCTTCGGGACGATTGTTTTGGTTTTTATGACCGAAATTTAGAGGTGGTATTTTTCACGGTGCCAGCGCGCGTTCCAGATCCTCGATGATACCATACAGCAACACCTGTCCCTCGTAGGTCATCAGGTCGGCCGCTTCGGCCAGTACCTTTTTCGCCTCTTCTTTGCGGTCTTGTGCCAGGTAGACGTGTCCTAAGGCGTGCAAAGCACGCGCGCGTTCCAGATCGCCCTTAGCCCATTGGATGGCGTAGTTGCCTAGTTGTTCTGCCTCAACGATGCGTTCTGGGCGGTAGTCGGTGTAGAAACGGGCGAGCGCTACGAGTAACTCGAAATTATACGGATCGAGTTTTTGCGCATAGAGGAGATCGCTTTGCGCTGCGTCGATATCGGGTGGACTTTGCACGCGATAAGCCCACGAGCGGGCGATGTGGACGATGGCACTATCCTCGGTGAGGCTGATTGCGCGTCCCGCTGCTCCCATTGCCTCCGCCGCATCCCCGACTTGCGCTGAGGCGATGGCCAACCAGGCTTCGGCCTCGGCATAGGTGGGGTTGATCTCTGCCGCGTGGTCAAATTCCTTCGCAGCCTCGCGATAACGCCCTTGCAGATAGTATAGCATCCCAATGCCAAAGTGCGCTTCCGACAGAGTCGGATTGAGGGCGAGGGCCATGAGGAAGGCATTTTCGGCGGCGGGCCAGTTGCGCAGTTGGTAGTTCGCCCGGCCGATACCGAGGTAGGCCTCGAAACGCTTGTCATCCACGTCACGCGCGTGCTGGAAGTCTTCTAGCGCGGCGGTGTAAGCACCTAGTCGCAGATATTCCGCGCCGCGCCGCAGGCGCATATCGACGTTATCCGGATTGGCGCTGATGTCCAGGTCGTATTGGGTGGCTACCGGCGGGGCTGGCGTGGGTGTTGGAGCGGGGGTGCGTGTTGGCCCCGGGGTGCGGGTGGGGGTTGGGGGCGCCAGCGTCGACGTGGCTGCATCTGCGGGTTCAGCCTCGGACGTGGATATGGGAGCGATGGTCTCGTCGCCAGAAGGTGTGGCGGAGAGCGTCTCTCGAATTTTCGATGCCAGAAAGAAGTAGGCCACTACGACAAACACGCCTAAAAGCAGCAGGAGCAGCACCTGTGTGGGTTTAAACCCCTTACCTTTCGCG
>JBNGDO010000104.1:0-1678 GCA_049975385.1 Anaerolineae bacterium
TTGTCCGTTCGATCCGTTGAGCTTGGAGGGACCGGTTTGATTAAATACCTGTTCTGGGATGCCGGTGGGACGTTGTTTGACACGTACCCGGCGGTCGTTGAAGCCTGCCGTATAGCCTTGAACGGCTTCGGCAAGGACGCACCGTCAGAGTGGGTTTTGTCGTTGTGCAAACGGACGACGTCTTACGGCCTCCATACACTGGCGAGCACGTTTTCTTTGGACGAGGAGACCTTTGAGGAGAATTTCAGGCAATCGTATGAGGATATCGGCGAACAGTACCAGCCACCGTTCCCTGGTGTGGAAGAGGTTTGCCGCTATGTCTGCGAGATCGGCGGGCAGAATTTCATCGTGACGCATCGTGCGCGGGCCTCGCTTGAGGCGCTACTGGAAGTTCATGGGATGGCGCACTATTTCGCCGCTTCTATCGCCAAGGAAGACCCGTATCCACGCAAACCCGATCCCGCAGCCCTGGAAGCCCTGATCGTGCGCTATACGCTCGATCGTAGCCAGTGTCTCCTCATCGGTGACCGCGACCTGGATATTGTGGCCGGCCAACGCGCGGGTATCCGCACGTGTTTCTTCGGCGATGAGCCCCATGATACGCGGCCAGATTTGGAAATTACGGATTATGGGGCTCTGCATCGCTGGTTGCAGGCTGAAAACGCCGAACCGAGTGCCGTGTAATCCTGTTTGCACTCTTTTCCTGTATAATAGACGGGAATTTGATGCGCAGAGTGTGGACGAACGACTATCAGACTAATGACAATCTGACTACTTTTAGGAGGCAAAATCATTTTATGACGACATACCCAACTTTTCCGGATTTCAAGCCACTGACGCTTGAGGACCGTGACATAGTGCACCAGCGGTTGTGGCAGTACCAGCCGGAGACTTCAGAATTAACGTTTATCAACTTGTATATCTGGCGCGAATATTACGATTTCCAATGGTCTGTTGCTGGGGATTATCTGTTGATCGTAGCGAACCGTGCTGAGGAGACGTTCGCGCTTCAACCGATTGGACCAGCGCCACGTGATGCGATTGTGCGCGATTTGTTGCACTGGCTGCGTGATACGCGAGGCGTGGCTGCGCCATCAATCCGGCGTGCTGACCATCGCTTGGTCGATGAGTTGCAGGGCTGTGCAGAATTTGTGATCGAACCGGTGCGCGCGCACTTCGACTATGTGTATCGCAGTGAAGATCTAGGCTCACTGGCTGGGCGCAAGTACAGCAAAAAGCGCAATCACATCAATCAGTTCTTACGCGCTTACACCTACACTTATGTGCCGATAACGCCATCTCTCACCGACGATTGCCTGGCATTGGCAGAAGTCTGGTGTGAACAGCGATTGTGCGAAGACGATATCAGCCTACTCCACGAATTCTGTGGGATCCGCGACGCGTTGGACAATTTCGCTGCATTGCAACTTGAGGGTGGGACCATCCTCATCGACGAGAAGGTGCAGGCGTTCTCTTTGGGCGAGCTGCTGAACGAAACCACGGCGGTCGTCCACATCGAGAAAGCGAATCCGGAATTCAAGGGCATCTACCCGATGATTACCAAGCAGTTCTCGGAGCAACGCTGGCAGGGGCAGGTCGAGTACATCAACCGCGAGCAAGACCTGGACGATCCAGGTCTGCGGCATGCGAAGGAATCCTACTACCCGGATCACCTGGT
>JBNGDO010000104.1:1778-6262 GCA_049975385.1 Anaerolineae bacterium
GCCCGCGAGGGGCGGCGGGAAAGCGCCTTATTGCGCCTGCGCGCGTATGTGCAGGCACATCCTGAGGATGCGGACGCCTGGGTCGTTCTCGGCAAGTTGGCGCCGGATCATAAGATCGCGCTTTCGGCATTGCGGCGCGCAGTGCAGTTGGCGCCGGAGAATGCGACGGCACGCGATGCCTTGACCGAGCTGGAAGCGCAGGTCGTTGCTTCGCCTCAATCCGCCGCCGTTGAGGCGTCACCCGTGGAAATACCTGCTGATTTGGTTGTCCCCACTGTGCCACCCCTTGAGACTGAGACGGAAAAGGTCATTGAGTTCTCGGCGGCTTCCAAACCCAAAAAGGACGCCAGGTTAGATATTGTCCAGCAACCGGAAACTGAAGCGACGTCCGTGGTGGGGCGTGTCGAAGAATCCGCTGAAGTTGGACTTGCTCAGGATACGGAGTTCCGGGCGTTGCGGGAGGCCCGCGCAATCATTTGGCCGTTTACTCCACGTCGAAAGAAGAAACGTACATTAGGTGCGCTTTTAGATGAGAATAGGCTCACGCGTCAGGATTTGTTGTGGGCTTCGCAAGAAGCGCGCAATGAGGATGTCCGCAAAGCATCCCAGGTGATTCTGGAGACCACCCACCGTCTGACTGATGTAGCAATGAGTCCGGAGGACGCGCGCTTGATGGCCTGGCCTTTCCGTCGCTTGAACCGCCCGTTGGGCAAACTGGTGGATACAGGCACAGTGAAGGTGAAGGACCTGCGTCGCGCGGCCTGGTATGCGAAGGACGCACGGCTGCGCGAGGCCGCCCGCGTGATGTTGCCGGTCGCGTTGAAGCGGCGCGAGGCGGAGAAGCGCAAACAGGCTGCACAGAAGCTCCCGCAGGATGGAGCACCGCCGAAACAGGAGGGCAATGCGACCCCCGCGTCTGCAGTGCAGGCAAGCACTCCGGGCAGGTCTGAACACACTAGAACGGTCCCCGATGATGCCATGACGCGTCCCATGCCTGTGATCCAAGGCTCCAATTATCTCGTCAACGAAGTGCAGCGCCGGTATCGCCGGAATCTTTTCATCACTGCGATCATGCTCATCCTTGTGTTGGCCGGGCTCATGGTCGCGCTGGCTCTGATCGTGACGGCGGTGGTCAGTCACAAAGCACCGGCGCTATGGCTCTGGCCGCTTGTGGCGGTGTTGCTTTTACCCCTCTTTGCATTGAGCGATCGTTTTGTTGAACTGCGGCAGGAAGAACTGAACTTCCGCCGCGGGCAGCTTGGTGAAAGTGAAGTGGCCCGGCTATTGCGTTTGGGACTTGGTGACGATTGGGCACTGTTCCGTAACGTGAAATTGCCGGGTAGCACTGTCGATATCGACATGGTGCTGCTGGGTCCGCCCGGCGCGTTCGCGCTGGAGGTCAAAGCCTACACGGGCAATTATCGGTACACCAAAAAACGCTTCTATCGCCGGACGATGATGACCTGGCGACGCATGCAGCACAATCCCGGCAAACAGGCGCGCGCGGCTGCTGGCCTATTGCATAGCTACATCACTAACACGTTGAACGAAGATATCTGGGTCGAGCCACGTCTGGTGTGGGTAGGCCCAGGTAATTTGATGCTGGAGGAGCCGGAAGTCTTCGTCTGGTTCATCGCGAAGCTAGATCAGGAGACCGAGCGACTGCGCGCGCTTTCCCGGAAACTGTCCACCGAGAAACGCACCGCCCTTTCTGGTCTCCTGCGTGGCTTATGCAGTACGTTGAGATGAAAGAATCAGCGAATGAAGTGTTAGCGGGATTGTTGGCGTCGGAGTTCGGTGACGAGGAGTGCAAGCACCTCGTCGAATAAAGCCAAGCGCGGATCAATTGCTGGGCGACAGCTTTGCCCCTTACATCGAGACTCAAAATGTCACAGTCTTGCCATACAAGTTCATAAGCAAACAACGCCTTGCGATAACCGAAAAATTGCCAGTTGGATTCCTTTTTATTCTTTCATGAACAGTTTTCTCCCAATCCGCATACTCCATCTATCACCTCATTTTGCCGATTCGCCGATTCCCTCTTCGCTGATTCTCCATTCGCTCATTCTTCATTCGCTGATTCTATTTATCGCCGCTCCAACAAATCCTCGGAAGAGCGGGTGGGGGCGTTGTAGGCGCGATTTGAACTCCGGATGGAACTGGCTACCGAGCATCCACGGGTGATCGCGCAGTTCGGCGATTTCGACCAGCCGGTTGTCCGGCGATAAACCGCTGAAAACCATCCCCCCATTTCCTAAAACCTCGCGGTAGGCGTTGTTGAACTCGAAGCGATGCCTGTGCCGTTCGAATACCTCGTCGACGCCATACGCGGCCTGCGCTTTCGATCCCGGCTGCAGCTCGCAAGGATACCGTCCCAGTCGCATCGTACCGCCCATATCGAGCAGGTCCTCCTGGTCAGGCATCAAGGCAATGATCGGATGTTGCGTTTTATGCTTGAACTCCGTGCTGTTCGCGTCATTGGTTTCGAGAACGTGGCGGGCAAACTCGATGCACATCACCTGCATTCCCA
This sequence comes from Anaerolineae bacterium, assembly GCA_049975385.1. GTDB lineage: Bacteria > Chloroflexota > Anaerolineae > B4-G1 > SLSP01 > DSWT01. The sequence goes on from JBNGDO010000104.1 coordinate 4,309, forward strand.
GACACAGTCCTAGATACGGAATCCGATTCTCGCGGGCAATCTTCGCTGCCACAATTTTGCCTTCGATTCCCCGCGATCCAAACCCGCCGGGTACGACGATTCCATCGGCTTGTAGAAGGCGGTCGATGTTTTCACCGTGCTCCAATGTCTCGCTGTGGATCCAGTCAATCTCGACGGCATACCCGTGATACAATCCGGCGTGGATCAAGGCCTCGCGGACACTCATATACGCATCGTGGAGCTCCACGTACTTGCCCACCAAGGCGATGCGTACCGTCGGTTTTTCGGACTTGAGGCGCGCGATGGCATCCTGCCAATCGTCTAAATCTGCCGGCTGTATTTTATCTTGCAGGTGCAGCATCTCGCCGACAAGGTCGCCCAACCCGGCCTCTTCCAACATAAACGGCACTTCATAGATGCTGCTGGCCGTCACCAATGGGACCACGGCTTCGCGTTCGACGTCGCAGAAGAGAGCGACTTTGGCGCGGATGTCCCCGTCGATAGGCGAATCTGCGCGCAGCGCGATAATGTCCGGCTGGATGCCCATACCACGCAGTTCGCGAACGCTGTGCTGGGTTGGCTTGGTCTTTAGCTCGCCGCTGGCACTCAGGTAGGGCAGTAGCGTCACGTGAATGTAGAGGACGTTGTCCCGCCCCACGTCCTTGCGCATCTGGCGAATGGCTTCCAGATAGGGTTGTCCTTCGATGTCGCCCACCGTGCCGCCGATTTCCACCAGTGCCACGTCGGCCTTCAGATCTTGGGCCGCGCGGATGATACGCCGTTTGATCTCATTGGTGACGTGCGGGACGACCTGGATCGTACCGCCCAGGAAGTCACCTCGTCGTTCGCGCGCGATGACCTCGCTGTATACCTGCCCGGTGGTGACATTGTTGAGCTTGCCTAGGTTGTCATCGATGAAGCGTTCGTAGTGTCCCAGGTCGAGATCGGTTTCCGCACCGTCTTCGGTGACGAAAACCTCGCCGTGCTGGTAGGGCGCCATTGTACCGGGGTCAACGTTCAAATAAGGATCCAGTTTTTGAATGGAGACGCTCAGCCCACGGGCTTTGAGGATATGGCCCAATGACGCAGCCATGATGCCCTTCCCGAGAGAACTGACCACACCACCCGTCACAAAGATGTATTTCGTTGCCATGATCACCTCCTCACGGGATTGCTATTCTACAGGATTTTGCGGAAATGCCAACTCGCTTTGGTTTTTTCAAGAGCTAGGTTATACTGAGAAAGTAACGAGTAACCAGTAACCAGTAAACGGGAACTGTTCTGCGTGGGGGTGACGCGATGGGGATTTTAGGGATTGACATCGGCGGTTCTGGCATCAAGGGTGCGGTGGTCGACACTGAGACTGGGGAGTTTTTGGCCGATCGTCACCGGATTCCGATGCCTGAGGGCGCGAAACCGCAGGATGTGGCGAAGGTGGTCAAGAAGATAAAGAAGCATTTCGCGTGGAAGGGGCCGATTGGCTGTTGTTTTCCGGCTTCGATTCAGCACGGCGTCGCACGTACGGCAGCAAATGTGGATAAGAATTGGATCGGCACGAACGCCGAGCAATTGTTCTCCGGCGCGACCGGCTGTCCCGTGCGTGTGCTCAATGACGCGGATGCTGCAGGGCTGGCCGAAATGCGTTTTGGTGCGGGCAAAGGCATCGATGGGTTGGTGTTGATCGTGACCATCGGCACGGGATTGGGGACGGCGCTTTTCACGGATGGCGTCCTTGTTCCCAACACCGAATTAGGCCACATCGAGATGAATGGCAAGGATGCTGAACTACAGGCCTCGGATGCTGCCCGCAAGCGCGAAGACCTCTCGTGGAAGGCCTGGGCCAAGCGCTTCGACCAGTATTTGAACGCGATGCGGGCCTTGCTCTGGCCCGATTTGATCATCCTCGGCGGTGGGGCCAGCAAGAAACTGAAAAAATTCTCCCGCCATCTTACCG
>JBNGDO010000104.1:6272-18498 GCA_049975385.1 Anaerolineae bacterium
TTGTGCCGGCAGCGACGTTGAACGACGCGGGCATCATCGGCGCGGCACTGGCGGCGGAGTCGCTCAAAGCCAAGGGCTAACGCGATGTGCGATACAATGGTGGCCCTGGGCAATGTGACCGTGGATGGTCGGGTGTTGTTCGCCAAGAACAGCGACCGTGAACCAAATGAGGCGCAGGCGCTCGTCGTCATTCCACGCAGTATGCATAAGCCCGGGGAGATGCTGCGCTGCACCTACGGTGAAGTCCCCCAGGTTCGCGAAACCTACGCTGTGCTGTTGAGCCAACCCTTCTGGATGTGGGGCTGCGAGATGGGGATCAATGAGCACGGCGTCACCATCGGTAACGAAGCGGTTTTCACCAAGGAGCCTTACGACAAGAAAGGCGGGCTTCTGGGGATGGATCTGATCCGCCTGGCACTGGAGCGCACCACGACGGCGCGCGCGGCTCTCGATTTGATCACCGACTTGCTGGCGATTTATGGGCAGGGCGGTAGCGGAAGTTATACGCACTCCTTCTACTATCATAACAGTTTTATCATCGCCGACCCGGATGAGGCGTGGGTGCTGGAAACGGCAGGATGTTATTGGGCTGCCGTGAAAGTGCACGATATTGCCACCATCTCTAATGGGTTGACGATTGGCGCGCAGTGGGATTTGGCGTCGCCGGGACTCGTCGAACACGCCATCGAGAAGGGGTGGTGTCACTCCGCGTCGGACTTTCACTTCGCGCGTTGCTATGGCGCTCGCTTGATGAGCCGTGTTGCTTGTTGCGCGCAGCGCCAATCGCGTTCGATGGCGCTGTTGCGTGCTCAGGCAGGGGAGATCGACGCAGCCACGTTGATGGATATTCTGCGCAATCATGGCCCGGCCGTTCAGGACGGCACATGGCATCCTGCTCCTGGAAACCCCGACCGTGTTTGTATGCACGCTGGCTTCGGCCCCACACGCAATTCTCAGTCTGTGGCTTCGATGATCGTGCATCTCGATCCGGCACTGCCGACTACCTGGGTTACCGGGACATCCGCGCCGTGCACCGGCATTTTCAAGCCGGTGTGGTTGGAGGCCGGGTTGCCGGACGTAGGGCCGGCGCTCACCGCGGAGTACGATCCCGCGACGCTGTGGTGGCGGCATGAGCGATTGCATCGCGCGGCGCTGAAAAACTATGAGGAACGCCATGCCGTTTATCGTGCGGAGCGTGATGCGCTCGAAGAGTCGTTTTTAGCAGATACAAAACAGTTGGTCGCACAGCAGCGCGAGAGGCCGGCGGAGGATCGTCGATCCACGCTGGCGGCTTTCAGTGCGCAGTGTTTCGCCCGCGCCGATGAAGCGACCAAAGCCTGGACGGCGCGCGTGCGCGAGGTCCCGAAGCGTGGCGGACGTCAGTTGCTTTACAGTATCGCGTGGCGGCACGCGAACCGGCGGGCAAAGATGCCGGGATAGCGAAGGCTAGGCATACGCGCCTAACGTTTTCGCCAGTTCGATGATGTAGCGGAAATTCTCCAGGCTGACACTGGACGGCACGGAGTGGTCGGACGAGAAGATGTAGCCGCCCTTCTCCTTGACCACGAGAATAACGCCCCGCATTTCCTCTTCGATGCGCTCCTTATCATCCCACAACACGGCGTTGATCCCGCCGTGCAGCAGTAGCTCGTCCCCGTAGGTTTTCTTGATGTGGATTGGATCCATCCCCGCCTTGACCTCGAGAGGATTCAAGCCGTCTACACCGATCTCGATCAGTTCCGGGATAAACGGGTTCACGTCACCGCACGAGTGCAGGCGTACTTTAACGCCCTTGGCGTGCGCCCATTCGACGGCGCGTTGGTGGACGGGCTTGAGCAGCTTGCGATACGTACGCAGCGAAAAGAACTGGTTGTGCTTGTAGCCCATATCGTCGGGCCAGTTGACGGCATCGAAGGTGTAGCCTGCGTCCCAAACCTGATCTAGCAGAGCGATGTCTACGTCGAGGAAGTGGTTGAACATGTCGATGCACCATTCGGGATCGGTCAGAAGTGCCATCAGTAGCCGCTCGGTGCCCACCGTCCAGGAATGTGTCACATCGAAGCCGAACCACAGGCCGGCTTCGATCCAATAGCCCTCATCGCGCCAACGTTTGTAGTTGGCCTTGAGATATTCCCAAGGAATACGATCCGCTGAGGGCGTCATGCGTGCTTTGGCTTCGTGCCATGCGTCCGGCTCGTTGATTTTGAAGTCCATAAACTCCGGTGTCGAAGCGATGTGCTTCCAGTTCTTGAGCGTCGCACCCCACACGGTCGTGTTGATGACGTATTCCTCAGTTTCTTCGATAATCTTGACGGGGTAGCGCGGACTGTTGTCCACGCCGATATGGGCAATTTTGTCTAGCCCGAAGAAATCCACGTAGCTTACGTCGGCTGGCATGCCCTCGCGATGCCAGCGTTCGATGGTCGCGTTCCATGGCGAATCTGTGACGGGAATGCGATCGGCCTCCTGATGCGCGTACATCCGCGCCATACGCTCATATGTCGTCATCTTGTCCATACGTAGCTCCCTGAAGGTTACCTTGGATTGTGCGTCATTGTATCACCAAACATGATTCGTACACTTTCAATTCTGGGGAACGGTTTGCGGCCTTGTCTTCTGGCGCCAGCCTGTCGATTGAGTACTCGTCGCCATTCTGAAATGCACCCACTCAAAGCGGTCAATTACGTCAGCGGGACTTTGGGTGTATACTATGAGGACTGTTGAGCTTCAAGGAGGACGCCTCTAAGGAGGAGGTATGGCCAAACGTTTGTCCGTCATCGATGTAGATCGCTGTGTGGGTTGCCAGATGTGTATGTTCGCGTGTGTGCGGCGAACGGGCAACGGCGGATTGGAAAACGCGTGCATCCATGTGCGGTCGGCGGGCGGCATCCGCAAAGGCTTCGTCGTGATCGTGTGCCGGGCCTGCCCCGATCCACCCTGCGCGCGCGTTTGCCCCACAGACGCGTTGACCCCGCGCGAAGGCGGCGGCGTGCGCTTCAAGGCGGACTTGTGCATCGGTTGCTACAATTGCGTGGAAGCCTGTCCGTTCGGTGCGGCGTTGTGGGACGAAGCTCAACACAAGCCACGGATTTGCGTCTACTGCGGCTACTGCGCCGATTTTTGCCCTTACAACGTCATCGCGTTAGAGGAAATACCAACCTAACTGCACAATCAACGAGGTGCGGCGCGTGAAACCGCAAAAACCGATTTCGAAACCCGTCTTTCTGGCTTATATGATCGTTTCCCTGCTTGCCATCGTGATCCTTTGGGGAACGTGGCTCTGGCGTGATGCCGGCCCATACGCCTGGCTACAGCGCGCTCTAGGCTTTTGGGGAAAACGCGAAAGCCAGATTGTGGGTGCGACACTGGCCTTTTTGTTTTTGTTTATTCTATGGCTGGTGCCGACTTTTGTACTCAGACATTTTAGTGACATGCCGCCTATGGGACTCGGTTCTGCGCAGGACTTTCGCGTAGCCTTGGAGGTGCAACGGCAGAAGCAGAACGCGATGCTTGTCCAACCGCCAGATGCTCCCGAACGCGTGCGCTACTTTCGCTACCTGGGAGGGGTGGGGATCGGTATTGGCGTTGTCGCCTTGCTGCTCACGGGCATTGTGTGGTATGTCAGCGAGGCGCTCTGGACAACTGGCCTCGTTATCACCCTGGTCGGCTTTATTGGTGGGTTGTTGTCCGTATTGAGCGGGCGTCCGTTCATCTTCGATACGCCCAAGGTTTACGCGATCTCTGCTGTTGTTCGCAAAATCGGCCTGACGGTGGTGATTATGCTCCTGGTTTTTGCGGCCGGGATGTGTGTGATCACTTTTATCAGTTAAACGTCCCTACGGGACGAGTATTTTCTGTCCCGTAGGGACATCTGAGCATCGCCTGGCGCTTGAGCGCCGGGTAGTTGGGAGATAAATCCTTGCGTCCCATAGGGACGCTTGAATTCTGTCCTATGGCCGGATTATTCTCTAAAAGCTTATAAGCGATAGGGAGCTATGAAAATGTTGACCAGTGATCCTTTAAAGCGAGTCCTATATGTTGATTTGGCGCGCCGGTGTTTCTGGGTTGAGGAACGTCCTGAGCTTTTCGACGAGAGCTTAGGCGGAACCGCCGTTGGCATCCGCCTGTTAGAGGAGGAATGCCCCGCCGGAGCAGATCCTCTGGGACCGGAGAACCCGATCATCTTTACGGTAGGGCCGCTGGTGGGATTGTATCCGCTGGCGTCGAAGACGGTGGCGATGTTCAAATCGCCGCACACGGGCGAGCTGGGTGAGAGTCACGCCGGTGGGCGCAGTGCCGTTTCCATCCGTATGGCGGGCTACGGCGCGATCGTGATTCGCGGCGCGAGCGCGATGCCCGTGTACCTCGTCATCGAGGAGGATGGCGTGCGTTTCCGCGACGCGACGGCGCTGTGGGGGACGCGCAGCAGCTACACGACCGGCTCGGTGTTGCGTGTGCGCGAGGGCGGAAGCGGTACTCGCTCGATCATGCGTATCGGGCGCGCGGGCGAAAGGCAGGTCAGCTACGCCTGTGTCATCACGGAGACCTACCGTCACTTCGGACGCTTGGGACTGGGCGCTGTGTTCGGCAGCAAGCGGCTTAAGGCCATTGTCATCGAAGGGAAACGCACTCTGCCTGTGGCCGACCGGCGCGCTTTCCGCCAGACTTACGACGCGATCTACAAGGCTGCTGTCGAGTCGCCGTTGATGAAGAAATACCACGAGCTAGGCACGCCCATCAACGTTATCCCGCTGGACGCTATCGGCGGATTGCCCACGCGCAATCTACAATCCGGGCGCTTCGAGGGCGCGGAGGCCATCTCCGGCGAGAATCTGGCCGCCAACTACCTGGGACGGCGCGTCGCGTGCGCGCATTGTCCGGTGGCCTGCATCCACCTGGCGGCGCTGCGCATCTCCTATCCCAACGATCCTTACTTCTACAAAACGCTGATGCTCGGCTACGACCACGAACCGATCTTCGCTACGGGCAGTATGCTAGGGCTGGATGACGTCCCCGGTATGTTGCAAGTCATGGATGAGATCGAAGTGCAGGGACTCGACGTGATGAGCGCGGGGGTGACCCTCGCCTGGGCGACGGAAGCGTTCGCGCGCGGTCTCATCACGGAGGCGGAGACCGACGGGGTGACATTGGCCTTCGGTGACGCGACTGGCTACATCGAAGCCGTACAGCGCATCATCACGCAACCCACCGACTTTTACAAGGCGCTGGCGCGGGGTGCCGAGCACGCCGCGACGATCTACGGTGGCCTGGATTTCGCACTGGCGTTCGGCGGCAACGAGATGCCCGGCTACCATACCGGCCCGGCGTGTCACGTAGGGTGGTTGGCGGGGGCGCGACACAGTCACCTGGATAACGCCGGTTACAGCCTCGACCAGAACGCTCTTAAGAAAGGGCAGGCCCTCACGCCCGAAGGCGTGGGCGAGGCCCTGGTCAACGAGGAACGCTGGCGGCAAGTGCTCACCAGCCTCGTGATATGTCTTTTCGCGCGCGGCGTCTACGACCGCGACACGGTGCTCGGCGCGCTGGCGGCGACGGGCTTTCCGTGGAACGCGAGCGACCTGGAACGCCTGGGTGAAGAAACGCTGCGCCGCAAGATCGCCTTCAAGCAGCGGGAGGGCTTTGACTTTGGCGCGTTGCGCATCCCACAACGCATTATCGAGACGCCATCGCCTGCCGGGCCGTTCGATGAGGCCTTTGTGCGGGAGGCGATTGCGCATTTTGCCGAGTTGGTGTAGATTCACCGGGTTTGATCTATGGACGAAAACATACCCATGTCCGATCTTTTATCTGCCGACGCGCAGCAAGGTGGCGATGAGTTTGTCTGGACTTATCAAGGCTACGAGCTAGATAAGGGCAACTTCACCACGGCGATGGTCCACCTGTACCGCGCCGAGATCACACGCGTGAACTTGTGGCGCAACCGCCTGGATACGACGACGAACTGGGCCGTGGTGACGACCGCCGGCGCGATCACGTTCGGTTTTAGTTCGCCGGAGAACCCGCATTTTGTGATCCTGTTAGTGCTTATGCTGGTACTGCTTTTCCTCAACATCGAGGCGCGCCGCTATACCTATTATTCGCTATGGTATCATCGCGCGCGCTTGATAGAGAACGAGTTATTTGCTACGATGCTTGCCCCGCCGTTCCATCCGGCTGCGGATTGGGGCGACACGCTTAGCCAGATGCTGCGTAATCCTGTCTTCCCAATCTCGCATTGGGAAGCGTTGGGCAACCGTTTCCGGCGTAACTATGCCGCGATATTCTTGATTGTTTTTGTGAGTTGGCTTCTCAAGTTGATCGTTCATCCCACTCCCATTACCAGTCTTCCGGACTTGATTGCGCGCGCCACGATTGGCGAGCTGTTTTCCGGCGGGTTGGTTTTCGCGGCAGTATTCCTCACGTATGTAGTGTTGATTGTGGTCGCGATGATGGGCTACTGGCGCTTCAAAAGACGTAGCGTTCTGGGCCCTGGTAAGTTGGGCCGCAAAGGGCCACGATGGTTCAAGACTGAAATCGCCCCAAACCTCGCTATTATCGTCACGACAAAAAAAGCGGAACTGTCCGCCCGGCTGATGAAAGAACTCCAGCGTGGTGTGACAGCGTTGGAAGGGATGGGGATGTACACCGGGGAAACCCGAAGTGTGCTGCTGTGCGCCATCACCGACGTGCAGGTGCAGCGTCTCAAATCTATCGTGCGCGAGGTCGATGAAGATGGCTTTGTCGTGGTCACTCAGGCACGCGATGTGCGTGGCGGGCACTTTGCGGCACAGGAACCGCCCAGTTAACGCGAATCTCCCCGTGCGGCGGCTTCGCCATCCCGTAAGCGTAGGGTCAACGCCAATCCCGGCGTGATTGCTTTGGCCGACGTGATGACGTCCCCGGTTTCGCGTTCCTGCACAATCGCGTATCCCCGCCCCAGCACTGCATCGGGATTCAGCGCCGCAAGCCGCGCCGCCAACCCCTGCACCTGTTGACGATGCACAATCAGGCGATGCGCAACCGTTGCATCCGCGCGGGCCAGGACGTCATCCACACGCTGGCGGGCATTGGCGAGCCGCACTGCTGGCGAAAGATATTGCAAGGCGCGGTTGAGCTGCGCAACACGCTTGTGGAATCCCTGTAATTGTGTATCGAAGGTGCGCGCCAGGCGCATCTGACGTTGTTGCAGCATAGCTCGCAGCTCCGCGCGGTCGGGTGTCGCCATCTCTGCCGCCGCCGAGGGAGTGGGGGCGCGATGGTCGGCGGCGAAATCAGTCAATGTGAAGTCCGTCTCATGCCCCACGCCCGAAATCACCGGGATGCTTGAGGCTGCCACAGCCCGCGCCACGCGCTCGTCGTTGAACGCCCACAAATCTTCCAGCGATCCGCCGCCGCGCACGATGAGGATGACGTCGGGGCGGTCACGCACGTCGTCTCGGGTGTTTAGCGCCGCCAGTGCCGCGACGATCTGGGGTGGGGCGGTTTCTCCCTGTACAAGCGTCGGTGAAAGCAAGACCTCCGCCAGCGGGTAGCGCCGCGTGAGTACGTTGAGCACGTCGCGGAAGGCTGCCGCCGTTGGCGATGTGACCACGCCGATGCATTGGGGATACAGGGGCAGGGGACGCTTGCGCTCCGGTGCGAACAGTCCTTCGGCCTCCAACTGCGCCTTGAGACGCTCGAATTCCTGGTAGAGCGAGCCCCGTCCGGCAGGCTGGATCGCATCGACGTAAATTTGGTAGCGCCCGCCCTGCTCGTACAATCCGACACGCCCGTGCACGACGACCTGATCGCCAGAACGCGGTACATACGACAGCGCCCGCGCCTGGCTCCGCCAGACGACACCGCTTATCTGCGCGCCCGCATCTTTCAGTGTGAAGTAGATGTGGCCCGATGATGCCCGCGAGAAGTTGGAGACTTCGCCTTCGATCCATACGTCTTGCAGCAGCGGCTCCTGTTCCAGGAGTACGCGAATCCGTCCCGTGATTTCACTGACGGTGTAGGGGTGATCGGGTTGTGAGAATAAACTTATTTGATCCCACATAAAAGTCTCCTGCGACAGAAACGTAGGTAGCGCGGGTGCCTCGCCCGCGCTACAGTCTGTCTTGCTCTAGAAAACGAACATCAAGGCAAGGGCAAGCAGCATACCCCCACCCAGGACTAGGAGCATAATTGCCGTCATCGCGGGCATCGCGAGCAGGCTGAGGCCGCCAAACAACCCGATGACGTACAGCGTTGCGCCCACAACGAACAGGATGCGTTCCGCACCGCGCATCCGTTTGTCGCTGCGCGTGCTGCGCGATCGTCTGTAGCTTGACGTACGGCGTCTGCGAGTCATAAACCCTCCTATGCGAAGCTCTGGCAGAGAGTTTAGGATAATTTGCGGGGTTGTCAAAGTGGCTGAATCCGTTTAATCTGCTGACTGCACGGCAGGAACGATGAAATCCTCAATCAACGCGACCAATGGAGCATCGTTGTTCAGCCCTGCTGTGAAGACGACCACCAGCTCATATTCTGGGATCACGAAGATGAGCTGCCCGTAACGCCCGCGCGCTGTGTAGGCGCCCCATTTCGGGTACGTCCACCATTGGTAGCCGTAGCCGAGGGTTTGTTCCGTCTGCACGTGGGGTGTTGTGGATGTCTGTACCCACGCGGCGGAGACGATCTGCTGCCCATCCCAGACTCCCTCGTTGAGGTAAAGGTAGCCGAACTTTGCCATGTCGCGCGGCGTGATTTGCAATCCCCACCCACCGATGGCCAGGCCGTCCGCGTCGACATCCCACCGGACATTGGATATGCCAAGCGGGGCAAAAAGGCGTTCCTGCGCAAAGTCCTGCGTCAGCATGCCGCTGCGCTCGGCAACGATGGCCGACAGGACGTGTGAGCACCCCGAATTGTAGTTGAACCGGCTGCCCGGTTCTGCCACCATTGGCCGGTCGAGCACAAACTGCACCCAATCCGGGCTGCCCCACATCTGCCGGTAGATAGGATCGCCCTCCGGCCAGTCCAGCCCCGAGGTCATCGTTAACAGATGTTCGATCGTCATCGCGGATTTACGCGTATCGAGGTTGGCGAAGTTGTGCGTGGGGAAGCAGGTCAATACGGATTCGTCCACCCCTTCCGGCGCCCCTTCCGGGGCGCTTCCTGCGATAGCGATTTCCACCAGAGCGGAGATAAAGCTCTTGGTGCAGGAATACAACTCATGTCGTGTGTTTTGCTCATACGGCGCATAATATGCTTCTGCAACGATGTAGCCGTTGCGGACGATGACCACACTGTGCAGCGCCAGGTCCTGCTCCTTGATGGCATCGAACATCTGCTGCAACCGTTCGGGGTCCATGTCTTGCGTTTGAGGGAGTGCTGTGCGCCAGCCGTTGGTAGGCCAGTATGCGCCATTCGCCGCTGAGGTGGACAATACGGTTGCGGTCAATGTTTCTGTGGTCTGACCGCTGCGGCATCCCGACAGGAGGATCGCCAGCAATCCAAGTAAACAGACAGTTGTACTCAGTTTTTTGAACATGAACACACTCTCCTTAAGCTTTTAGCGGGTTTCGTTGTACAATGCCATGAGTTGGTGATAGTCCGTCGCGGCGACAACTCGACTATCCGACTAGCGACACCATAACTTTTATCTAGGAGGTTCGATGCGCATCAAGTTGCCCTCGTTGCATGACTTCAGTCGTGATACGAAACTCCTGATTGCTGTAACGGGTATCCTGGCGATCAGCTTTTTCGGTCTTTATGCTCTGCTGCGGGTGCTTTACATACTACGACTAGGTTATGGCCCTGAATACGTCGGTATCTTCAGCGCCACGGGTGCGCTGACGTATATGGGCATGGGTATACCGAGTGGCGCATTAGGCGTCCGCTTGGGCACGCGCAAGGCGATGCTGATCGGCGGAGTCATCGCCGTTTTGGGGATGACGTTGTTACCGCTGACCGAATTTGCACCGCTTGCGCTGCGCGATTTCTGGCCCTTTTTCTCACAGGTCGTCCTCACGACTGGTTGGTCGATGTTGAATGTGAATCTGGTCCCCGCGTTGATGGTCTCCACCACTGAATGGAACCGTAATATGGCGTACGCGCTCAGCAGTGCTTTCCGGGAGACGGGCATACTTGTCGGTACGTTCATCGGCGGTCTGTTGCCAGGGATGTTTGCCAATCGTATTATGCAATCGCTGGATAACCCCGCGCCCTACCGTTTCTCCTTGTGGGTAGGGGCCGTCATAGCGGCAGTTGCTCTGGTTCCGCTGAGCCGGATCAAGAGGACTGCCGCACCGACGTCGACGACGCATACTGGCAAACCTAGCAGCTCGGCCCCCATCCTGCCTATTGTGCTGATGGCGGTCTATGTCTACATCCGCCACGCGGGGTGGGCGTCGTGCCAGAGCTTCTGCAATGCCTATATGGACACGGACTTGCAGTTGAGCACCTCGTCGATTGGGTTGATTACGAGCGTGGTGCAGGTGGCAGCGATTGTCGCCTCACTACTCACGCCGCGCGTGATGGCGCGCTATAACAACGGTGGCACGCTTCTCCTCACCACAGTGGGCGTCGCGGTCAGCCTGTTGCCGATGGGCCTCATTCCCCATTGGGCTGCTGCTGGCATTGGTCGCATCGGCTATCAGGTCGCTTCGGCGATGTGGATCCCCGTCTTGCAAGTCTTCCAGATGGAGCTGGTCGATAGCGAGTGGCGCTCATTGACCTACGGCATCACGTCGATGGCGATGGGCTTTGGTTTTGGATCCCTGAGTCTGGCCGGCGGGTACATCATCACCGAGTTTGGCTATCGCAGCGTCTTTTTGGTTGGTGCGGGCCTAGAACTCGTCGCGGCGGCGGTGTTGTGGGGCGTCCTCAGAAAACAGAAGCGCACGTAACAACATCCCCGCTCGGTCCCGTTCTCTGACTGCGCTCGCTCAACGCAATAGTTCGCTTAATGGGTTCAGAACAGTCCTCCCACCTAACCCGAGAATGGCCTGGTCGGCGATGCCGGCCTTTTGCAGGGGGTGGATGACGTTTTGCAGCAGATCCGGTACATACGCTTTGAGCAACGCGCACTGGCCAGATTTTGGCTCAAGCGTCACCGTGCCCAGACTGGCAGGCAACAGGCACGTCTGCCCTGGGAGAAGTGTCTCCTGCTGATCCCCCCAGACGAGGGTGGATGTACCTTCGATTTGCGACAGCACGAAAAACCGCTCGCCATTGCAGCCCAGTGTGTGTGGCGTGCTCAGGTCAAGGCGCTCCAGCGTGAAGTAGCGGCAGGCAAAGAGGAACGTGCGCGTGTTTTCGCCTTCGGACAATGTCACCGGCTGTGTCTTGCAATTGAATCCTTCCTCAATGTGAATGCCCTCCATCATCGCCTGCACCTGGGCTTCGCGTTCGCTGTCTGGCAGGGCCGGGTCGGGTGGCAATAATCCGATGTAAACGTCGGAGTTTTGCATGATCTCGTAGAAGAGCACGCCACCCGCCGAGTAGTGCATTGTACCTGCATACAGCAGAAAGGCGTCGCCTGGCTGCACGGTATACTCTTCCATCAAATCGCGGACCGTGCCCGTCATAATCGCATCGTGGACGGCGGCCTCGGTTGCGCCCGCAACATTGCCGCAGCGGATGGTTGCCCCGTCGCGAACGTGGAGCATGTACCACGCCTCGTTTTTGCCGGGATCGCTCAGGCCGCGCTTCGCTGCCAGCGCGTCGTTATGGTGCGCCTGTTCGTCGAGGACGTTGGAGGCATCGAGGAACTTGATAAGTAGCGGAAAGCGCGTTCCGCATCGTGCGACAACATCGCGCCCGAGAAAGTCGACGCCGTAATCGGCGATCAACTCGTGAAGCGTTTTCCCCGCCAGCACGCCGTTGATGACGACGCTGGACTCTCCTCCCCGATCGCACACCTCCCACGTCTCGGCGATGCGTTGATCTTCGGGCAAACCTTCTTTCGCGTAGACCTCGACAATCCAGCGGTTGCCGAAGCTGTAATTGCGCAGAATCTCTTTGAAACGTAGTGGATATAGCATTGAAAGTCTCTCCTTATGCAGAATAAACCACGAATCTGCACGAATCTTCACGAAAATGTAAAATGGTGCAGATTCGTGAAGATTCGTGGTAAGAACTAGCTTACTTTCAAAGCGTTGGCTGGCTTTCTGCTACCCGCTGATCTCAGCGTATTCGAACCAGTCGAAGTCGGCGACGGCACTGCTCGGTTGCCCGTTGCTGCTGGCATACATGCCGA
>JBNGDO010000105.1:0-18462 GCA_049975385.1 Anaerolineae bacterium
GGTAAAGATATTCCGAAAAACTTGGCGGGGGGTGGACATAATCAAGCTATACGTGCTTGGCGAAATTTACGGGGTTAATGTCTGGTACGTGCAATCAGCAAGGCTATACGTTTTGAGGTAGTCTGCTCCTGATAAGGTTTCAAGAATCAATTCGGTAATGTGTATAGCGCAATTTTACCGACTGAAATCGGTGTATACGTGTACGCGCCGGCTTATGAAATTTAAGAAAATAATCGGGCAATGTGAGCCGGTTCAAGCGTCCCTACGGGACGCGGCCAGACATCCTACCAGTTCCCGGCGCTCAAGCACCGGGCAACATTCAGATGTCCCTACGGGACGTGGATGTTTGTCCCGTAGGGACATCTGAATGTCGGCAGGTCATTGATGGCCTGCTTGGTGGGGTGGCTTGCTTTTCGCGTTCCGTAGGGACGCCTGAATGCGCGGGAGTAGTCTCTCAACTTTCATAAGGGGCTTTTCCCGCAACCGCGCGGCGGGTTACGTAGGCTATCCGGTCTACTAACAGAAAGGCGGGTTTTCACATGAGCGATCTATCAAGAATGGAAGAAGTCGAACAACAATTCGACCACCTCGCGCAGGCGGGGGCGTATGCCGAGGCGCTCGATCTGGTCACGCGGGAAGCGCACATTTTCCCTTCAGGAGAATAATATGGATCACGTTCTTAGCCTAAAATGCACGATCTGCGGCGCGGAATACGCCGTAAACGAAGTTGACTACGTCTGCCCCAAGCACGGCGACGATGGCATCCTCGATGTGATGTACGACTACGACGCCATCCGCGCGGAATTCTCGCCCGCGGTTCTAGCGCAGACGCCGACCGACGCCGGTATCTGGCGCTACAAGCCGTTGCTGCCCGTCGCGCCGGATTCGCCTGTTCCGCCGTTGCGCGTGGGCTGGACGCCGCTCTACGCCGCGCCGCGCCTGGCCGAATCGCTGGGGCTGAAAAACGTCTGGGTGAAGGACGACGGCGTGAATCCGACGGCGTCCTTCAAGGATCGCGCCTCGGCGGTGGCCGTCGTCAAAGCGCGGGAAGCGGGCGCGCAGGTCGTCACCACGGCGAGCACAGGCAACGCAGCGGCGGCCCTGGCGGGGCTGGCGGCGAGCGTGGGCCTGCAAGCCGTCATCTTCGTACCGAAGACCGCGCCGCCCGCCAAAATCGCGCAGCACCTCATTTATGGCGCGCGCGTGCTGTTGGTCGATGGCACGTATGACGATGCCTTCGAACTGACGCTCAAGGTCGCCAGGGAATTCGGCTGGTACAACCGCAACACCGCCTACAACCCGTACATGTCCGAGGGGAAAAAGACTGCGGCCTACGAAATTTGTGAACAAATGGCGTGGCGCGCCCCCGACCGTGTCTTCGTCCCTGTGGGCGACGGCTGCATCATCGGCGGCATCCACAAGGGCTTCCGCGACCTGCTGGCGCTCAGCTGGATCGATGCGATGCCGAAGATTATGGGCATCCAGGCGGAAGGCTCATCCGCGCTGGTGGATGCCTGGGAACGCGGACTGCAAGGCTGGGAGATGACGCCACAGCCCGCCGACACGATTGCAGACAGCATCAGCGCCGGATTGCCGCGTGACCGCAACAAGGCGCTCGCCGCCGTCCGCGAGACGGGCGGGGCCTATCTGCGCGTCACCGACCAAGAGATACTCGACACGATCCCCGTCATCGCCCGCAACACCGGCGTCTTCAGCGAACCGGCGGCGGCGGCGGCTTATGCCGGGTTGGTCAAGGCCGTGGAGAAAGGGCTGGTCGATCCCGATGAGCGCATCGTCGTCCTACTCACCGGCTCCGGCCTCAAGGACATCAACAGCGCGATGAAGACCGTGGGCCAGCCGCCCATCGTCGCGCCGAACCTGGATGCGGTGAAAGCGGTAATGCGTAACGGGTAACGAGTAATCAGTAATGGGTAACGAGGAGAGGCGGGAGGTCACGCATCACGTATCACGCATCACGTTGTGGTGGGTTGTGGTTGTCGTTGTTGGGGCATGGTTGTTGTGGATGACGTTGCGTCCGCAGGCGCAGGTCACCGCCGACTTGACCGCCATCACGATACCCGCCGCCGCGCAGGGGATTTCGATCTCGTTCCTGATCGATTTCCTGGGGAATATTGCCGTCTTCATCCCACTCGGCGCGGCAACTGCTTCTGCCTTGGCAAACAAGCCACGCACAACCCGATTGCTGGCCTCCACGGCCGTAGGCGCCGGGTTAAGCGCGGCGATCGAACTGTTGCAACTCACGATTCCGAGCCGCGTCTCCGGCTTCGACGATTGGCTCCTGAACACCATCGGGACGCTAATCGGTGCAGGGATTACTGTCATCATCAACCGAATGCATTGAGCGATTTCAGATTTGGTGATTTTGACAACCGGACTATACGACTATCAAACTAATGAGGAGAACCTATGATTGACTTAACGATTCATCCAGAAGGACTTGAGCATGCTGTGAAGCGCGCGCGTGAGCGCGACATCATCATCCCGACGTTCGCGCAGCAGAAGAACCCGGCACTGGTGCCCGACAGCATCAAGAACGAACTGGCAAGCATCGGCCTGTGGGACATCACACCGCGCAACCTCTTCCGCATCACGTGGAAGAACGAGCCAGTCGCGCACGGCGGTGGCTTCAACGGCGTGAACTACGTCGAGCTGCCCCCGGAATTGACCGGCGTGGAAGCACGCATCATCGCGTTGGTGGGCAAGTGGTTTCCCACAGGAGCGCACAAGGTCGGCGCGGCGTTCGGCTGCCTCGTGCCGCGCCTGGTCACGGGCCAGTTCGACCCGACGAAGCAAAAGGCCGTCTGGCCTTCCACCGGCAACTACTGCCGGGGCGGCGCCTACGACTCCACGCTGCTGGCCTGTGACTCGATCGCCATCCTGCCAGAAGAGATGAGCCGCGAGCGCTTTGAGTGGCTGGAGATGGTCTCCGGCGAGGTCATCGCCACGCCCGGCTGCGAGTCCAACGTGAAGGAGATTTTCGACAAGTGCCATGAGCTAACCCGCGAGCGCGGCGTTGACATCTTCATCTTCAACCAGTTCGATGAGTTCGGCAACTACCTCTGGCACTACGAGATCACTGGTCACGCGATGGAGGAGATACTCAGCCTCGAGATGCGTCCCGGCGACCGTTACGCGGGCATCGTCTCTAACACTGGCTCCGGCGGCACGATTGCGTGCGGCGATTATATGAAGCAGCGCTATCCCGGCAGCAAAGTCGTCGCCAGCGAGGCGCTGCAATGCCCCACGCTGCTGCGCAATGGCTTTGGCGGGCATCGCATCGAGGGCATCGGCGACAAACACGTGCCATGGATCCACAACGTCAAGAACACCGACGTCATCACCGCTATCGACGACCAGGCGACGATCGACTTGATACGCTTGTTCAACGAACCGGCAGGGCGCGCGTACCTCAAAAAACGCGGCGTTCCGGCAGACTTGGTGGAACAATTGGACTTAATGGGCATTTCCAGCGTCGCGAACGTATTGGCCTCTATCAAGATGGCGAAGTGGTACGAGTTGACGAGCAAAGACGTGATCCTCACCGTGTGGACCGACTCGATGGAACTGTACCAGAGCCGCATCCGCGAGCTGCGCGAGGCACACGGTGAGTACACCGAACTCGACGCCGCTGCCGATTTCGAGCGCTACCTGCTCGGCGAATCCACCGGCAACATGGCCGAGTTGACCTATCCCGACCGCAAGCGCGTCCACAACCTCAAGTACTACACCTGGGTCGAACAACAGGGCAAGACCTACGAGGAAATCCAGCGCCAGTGGTACCAGGATGATTACTGGACGAGCTTCCAGACGCAAATCGATGAGATGGACGCCTTGATCGAGGATTTCAACGCGCGGGTGGGGTTGTTGAAGTAAAACACATGTATAGACCTGACAGGTTTTCTGAAACCTGTCAGGTCTGGTGAGGTTGCACGCCACGTAGGAATGTGTATACTTAAATCAGTCAAACGTCAAAATTACAGCTTGGCGTTTGACGCTTGCTGCTGTATAGACTAAACTACACTTTGCGTGAGGTGTATATGAATCCACGATTTTCCGTTGTCGCGCCGGTCTACAACGAACAAGAACTCGTCGAGAGGTTTTATCAGCGCGTGCGCGATGTGATGGAGGGCCTGGGCGAATCCTGGGAATTGGTCCTCATCGACGACGGCTGCCGCGACAAGTCCCCGCAGTTGATGGACGCCCTCCACGCGCAAGACCCGGAGCACGTCGTCATCCTCCACTTTGCGCGGAACTTCGGCCACCAGATCGCCATCACAGCCGGGATGGATCACGCCCGCGGCGACGCTGTCGTCGTCATCGACTCCGATTTGCAGGACCCGCCGGAAGTCATTCCCGATCTGGTTGCCAAATGGCGCGAGGGCTACGAAGTCGTCTACGCCGTGCGCACCGAGCGCGAAGGCGAGACCTGGTTCAAGCTCTTCACAGCCCGGCTGTTCTACCGCATCATCCAGGCGCTCACGGACGTCGTCATCCCGATGGAAGCCGGGGACTTCCGCCTGCTGGACCGCAACGCGCTAGACGCGCTCAAGCGGATGCGTGAGCGCCACCGTTTCGTGCGAGCTATGGTCTCGTGGATTGGCTTCCGGCAGATTGGCGTGCCGTACAAGCGTCACGCTCGCACTGCCGGGGAGACAAAATACCCGTTCAGAAAGATGTTCCGCCTGGCCCTGGACGCCATCACCGGCTTCTCGATCTTTCCGCTCAAGCTGGTGCAGTGGTTTGGACTGGCAGCCGTGGGATTGGGCATCTTGCTGGCCCTCGTCCTGCTCATCATCCGGCTCGGTGGTTCCGCGCCGTTGGCCGGACAGGGATTCACCGCCAGCCTCGTCCTTTTTATGGGCGGCGTGCAACTCCTCGGCATCGGCATCCTCGGCGAATACATCGGCCGCATCTACGACGAAATTCGCGACCGTCCGCTCTACATCGTGCGTGAAATCAAGCGGCAAGAATCAGCGAATGGAGAATGAGCGAATCAAGAATGAGCGAATACAGAATCAGCGAATGGCAAAGCGGAATTCGCTGATTCGCAGATTCTTTCATTCTCCCATTCATTAACTCATAATCGAAGGACTTGCTATGGCTCTTTGGGACGTCTATTACACTGTAACGGATCTGGATGACGCCATCCGGCTGCTGCGCGAGCACAAAGAGAAGGCGCGGATCATGGCGGGCGGCACAGATCTGATCGTCGAGATGCAGAACAAGGTGCGCACTCCCCCCATCCTCATCGACGTGACCCGCGTGGCCGGTTTGGACGAGATCAACCTGAAACACGATGGCCTCATCCACATCGGGCCGATGGTGACGCACACGCAGGCCGCCGCCTCAGCATTGCTCCAAGAACAGGCATTGCCCCTGGCACAGGCATGCTGGTGGGTGGGCGCGCCCGCGCTCCGCAACCGGGGCACCATCGTGGGGAACCTCGTCACTGCCTCCCCCGCCAATGACACCATCACGGCGCTCCGTGCGCTGCGGGCGCGGCTGCTCTTGCGCAGCGCGCGCGGTGACCGGACGGTCTCGATCGCCGACTACTACACCGGCGTCCGCCGCACGGTGATGGAACCGGACGAGATGGTGGTGGACCTGATGTTCGCACCGTTGAACGCAAATCAGCGCGGGGTGTACCTCAAGCTCGGATTGCGCCGCGTTTTGGCGATTGCCGTGACGAACGTCGCCATCGTGTTGACGATGGACGAGCATCAGAGCGTCACCGGCGCGCGGATCGCCCTGGGCAGCGTCGCCCCGACGATCATCCGCACGCCGGAGGCCGAGGCCGGGCTGAAAGGCGCGCCGCTCGACGCCGAACGCATCGCGGAAGCGGCCCGCCGCGCGGCAGAAACTGCGCGTCCCATCGACGATGTGCGCGGCTCGGCGTGGTTCCGCACCGAAGAGGTGAGCGCCCTCGTCCAACGCGGGCTGGAAGCCATCCTCGCGGACGAAACACGCTTGGGCCTGCCCGAACCTGACACTATGGTCAAGCTGTGGGGCAAGACCAAACGCCCGCCCAAACTGCGCGGCCCGATGATCGCCCACCACACCGGCGGCGACGAACCGATCCAGTGCGTCGTCAACGGCGAGAACGTCTCGGTGCCTGGCGCGAACGGCAAGACGCTGCTCCATATGCTGCGCGACGATCTGGAGTTGACCGGCTCAAAGCCCGGCTGCGAGGAAGGCGAATGTGGCGCGTGCACCGTCTGGCTCGACGGCATGGCGACGCTCGCCTGTCTGACGCCCGCGCCGCGCGCCCACAGCGCGCGCATCACTACCGTCGAAGGCCTCAGCAAGGATGGCAACCTGCATCCCGTACAACAGGCTTTTATCGACGAGGATGCCACCCAGTGCGGCTATTGCACGCCCGGCTTCGTGATGAGCGCCGCCAAGCTGCTGGAGGAAATGCCGCATCCCACCCGCGAGCAAATCAAGACCGCACTGAGCGGCAATCTCTGCCGCTGCACCGGCTATTACAAAATCATCCGCGCCGTTGAAAAAGCAGCGGAGAAACGATGAAACGCAGCATCCCCAAGAAAGGTACCGACCAAATCACCCTCTACGCCCGCACCTATTACTCGCTGTTGCGCACCACCGATGCGGTGCAAATCCGCACCCTGGAAGAGACGCACATTGCAGTGCGCTCTCTCCTGCACGCGGCGGCGGGGAAGCAGAAGCCGGACATGTCCGCCTTCATCTACGGCAGCCTGCGCCTGCCACGCTGCATCCTCGAGACGCGGCTGGTGCTGATGGGGCAGAGCGAGGAGGTCTTCCAGCGGCGCGGCTATCCCGAGGTGGAATCCTGGCAGCACGTCACGGCGAAGGCCCGGCGGCGGCCCATGTTCTTCGATGGGAAAGAGACCCTGGCGGCCTACATCGCCAGCATCTCCGACGTAGACGACATCGTGCCGACGCTGACGGCGTTCCAGATCGAGTGGAACAAGATGCACGACCTGATCGGCCTGCAAGCGGGTCTCGGACAACGCCTGCGCGAGTGGGCGGCGACGTGGGAACCAGACGCGCTTTATGACTCGGCCTTGATGGAAGAGACCCGCCAGGTGTTACGGTTGTCGCCGCGCGATTGGAAGCGCCTCAGCCAGGTCTGGGAGGAGGATTTCCCGGAGCTTTTGTGTCGCATCGCGGATCACCGCAAGCGGATGGCGGTTAGCCTGCTCGCCGGTTCACACATCGCCTACCGCCGCGCGACGCAGCAATGGTGGAACCGGGTCAACGAACAGGTCGATTTCGACCTTTCGGAACGTCCCACGTACTTCGTCTCCAGTAACACCCACAGCTTGGTCAACATGCTCACGGGATTCGCCCTGCGTCACGAAGAGCGCTTGCTGGACCATCTCGAATCGGGGGCGGACCCGGGCTTGAGTGCGGAGGCCGAACGCATTCGCCGCCGTGAGGTACCGAGCAATTGGGCAAATTTCCTGTACTACGTGATGCGAAACTATCTCCGCACTGAGGAAGGTGCTGATCTGCGCGCCGCACGCAAAGCCTACGAGACCGCCCACGGCATGACGCGCGTTTCCAGCCAACACACGTTCGATCTCGAAGTCCAGGTAATCGAACTGGGGCGCGTGGACCCCGAACACGTCGATCCGCGCCTGCAAGACCTGCCCCTGGAAAAGTTGCGCGACAGCCGGGCGGTGATTCTCAACATCGACTACCCGCTCGGCTTCGCGGCCTATCACCTGCTCACGCGCGTGGCCGTCAACATCGGGGAATTGCGGGGCGCTTACGTCATCGGCAAAGCGGCCACTCTCAACGGGCGCATCGGTGACGTGCTCATCCCCAACGTCATCTACGACGAGCACTCTCAAAACACGTACATGTTCGGCAACGTGTTCACCGCTGGCGACGTTTCACCCTACCTGGTCTACGGCGACGTGTTGGACAACCAGCGCGCGATTGCCGTGTGGGGCACGTTCCTGCAAAACCGGGCGTATATGGAAGGCTTTCTCGACGCCGGCTACACCGATGTCGAGATGGAAGGCGGCCCCTACCTCTCCGCGCTCTACGAATTCATCCGTCCCCGCCGCTATCCCGTCAACGAGATCGTAAACCTGTACCGCGTGCCCTTCGAAATCGGCATCTTGCACTACGCCTCCGACACCCCGATGAGCAAGGGCAAAAACCTTGGCGCGCACAATCTTTCCTATTTCGGGATGGATCCCACCTATGCCAGTACCGTCGCTGTGCTCCGTCGAATTTTGCAGTTGGAGACACAAGAAACAAAAGAGAGAAGGTAGACCATGAAATATAATGTCGTCGGCCAATCCGTTCCACGCATCGATGCCCGCGCGAAAGTGACGGGGGACGCGCCTTACCCCGGCGATTTCGTCATGGACGGGATGCTGTATATGAAGCTGTTGTTCGCCGGACGCCCGCACGCGCGCGTGCTGCGTGTCGATACGACGGCGGCGGAGGCGTTGCCCGGCGTCGTCGCCGTGTTCACGTCGCGCGATGTGCCGGTGAATGAGTACGGGTTGCAATACCCCGACCAGCCGGTGCTGGTTGGCCCCCCCCCCCCTTCGGGGGGGATTAAGGGGGGGCAAGCAGGGCGCGACATCGTCCGCTTCGTCGGCGACCAGATCGCCGCCGTCGTCGCCGAGACGGAGGACATCGCCGCACACGCGTTGACGCTGATCGCCGTCGAGTACGAAGACCTGCCCGTCGTCAGCGACCCGCGCGACGCGCTCAAACCGGACGCGCCGCGCCTGCACCCGGCCTACCCCGGCATCGCCATCCACCCGGAACTGGTCTTCGATGGCAACATCGCCTCGCGGCATCGCATCAACCACGGTGATGTAGACGCGGCGCTGGAAAAGGCCGACGTGGTAGTCGAAGCCGAATACGAAATCCCCGGACAAGAGCACGCCTACTTGCAGCCGGAAGCGGGCCTAAGCTACATCGACGAGGAGGGCCGCGTGACGGTTCTCGTCGCCGGACAATGGACGCACGAAGATCAGGCGCAGATCGCGCACGCGCTGGCGCTGCCGGAAGAACAGGTGCGCGTGATCTATCCCGCCATCGGCGGCGCGTTCGGCGGGCGCGAGGATATGTCCGTGCAGATTGTGCTGGCGCTGGCAACGCTGCGTCTGCAACGGCCCGTGAAAATTGTATGGAGCCGCCGGGAGTCGATCGTAGGGCATCACAAACGCCACCGCGCCTTTGCCCGCGCGCGCTGGGCCGCCACCAAAGACGGCGACCTGCTCGCGGCGGAAACGGAAGTGATCGCCGACGCCGGGGCCTACATCTACACGACAAACAAGGTGATGGGCAACCTGCTGCTGACGTGCAATGGGTCGTACCGGATTCCCAACGTCAAAACTGAGGTGCTCGGCGTCTACACCAACAACATCCCCGGCGGCGCGTTCCGTGGATTCGGCGCGCCGCAGGGCAACTTCATCGCCGAATCGCAGATGAACAAGCTGGCCGAGGCGCTGGACATGGACCCGGTGGAGTTGCGCCTGCGCAACCTCATCCGCAGCGGCGAACCGATGCCGTGGGGACGCCCGTTGCCCGACGATGCGCGCGGCTTGCAGCAATCCCTTATCGCAGTAGCGGAGGCGATTGGTTGGGAACGATCTAACGGCGGTTGGCGCGTGCCTGAGATGAAGACCACGGATAACCAAAAGTTGCGTGGCTTCGGGATTGCACTGGGTTTCAAGAACATCGGCTATTCGTTCGGTTATCAAGAGAACGCCTGGGCAGGCATTGAATTGTGCGGTACGGCAGAGATTGAGGAGGCCGTCGTCTACGCCGCCAGTTCCGACGTGGGCCAGGGGACGCGCACCGTCATCTGCCAGATGGCGGCAGAAGCCTTGGAACTGCCCTTCGAGAAAGTACGCCTGGAAGCGATGGATACGGCGGTCACCGGCAGCGCGGGATCGTGCTCGGCTTCGCGGATGACGTTCATGATCGGCAATGCCGTGCGTGGTGCAGCGGCAGCGGCGTTGAAGAAATGGCACGCCGAGGAACGGCCGGCCAAAGCAGAGTACACCTATCTCGCGCCGAAGACCACGCAGATCGACCCGCACACCGGTTACGGCGACCCCAACTTCGCCTATGGCTACGTAGCTATTGCTGCGGAAGTCGTCGTCGACACACTGACTGGTGAATGTACGTATCCTAAAATCGCTTGCGCCAACGACGTAGGGCAGGCGATCAACCCGCGCCTGCTGGAAGGACAGATCGAAGGCGGCGTGATCCAGGCGCTGGGCTGGGCCACGACCGAGCACTTTGTCGAACGCGATGGCCATCCACTGTCCAACACCCTCAGCACCTACCTGATCCCCACCATTGAGGATATCCCGCAGCGCCTCATCCCCATCATCATCGAAAACGCGGAGGAACACGGCCCGTGGGGTGCACGCGGTATGGCCGAGATGCCCTTCATCGCCGTAGCCGCCGCCCTTCACCACGCGCTGCGCAACGCGACCGGCGTGTGGTACAATCGCTTCCCCTTCACCGTGGAACGCGTCTTGCGGGGATTGAAAGGAAAACCATAGGAAATGAGTAACGAGTAATGAGAAATAGGTAGTGAGAACATCCTAACTCTTTACTCTTTACTCTTTACTCTCCATGAACACTTCACGCATCCCGCATCACGTATCACGTTTTGGTATCCTCGGTGGCTCCTTCGATCCACCGCACTACGGACACCTGGCCCTGGCGGAAACCGCGCGGGTGCAATTAGAACTATCGTGTGTTCTTTTCGTCCCGGCAGGCGCGCCACCGCACAAACGTAACCGCCCGATGTCGCCTGCCGAAGACCGCGCAGCGATGACCGCCGCCGCCATTGCAGATAATCCCGCCTTCGCGCTCTCCCGCGTGGACATTGAACGTCCTGGCCCGCACTAC
The DNA here is from genome assembly GCA_049975385.1 of Anaerolineae bacterium. Taxonomy (GTDB): domain Bacteria; phylum Chloroflexota; class Anaerolineae; order B4-G1; family SLSP01; genus DSWT01. Next base: position 10,903 of record JBNGDO010000105.1, read on the forward strand.
AGTGTGGAGATGCTGGCCTTGCTGCGAGCTCAACATCCACACGTCGCGGAGTGGTTCTTTCTGCTGGGCGAGGACGCACTCCACGATTTACCCTCCTGGTACCAGCCCCGGGGAATCTTGGAACAGGCGTCTTTAGCGGTGATGCCGCGTATGGGCCAGCGTGTTGATCCAGCCGAACTCATCGCGAAGCTCCCGCTGCTGGCCGAACGCCTGGTATGGTTGGATGTCCCGCCGGTCCACTACTCCGCCACCGACCTGCGCGAGCGCGTCCGCAACGGCCTGCCCCTGCGCTATCTCGTCCCTCCACCCGTTGAAATGTATATCCGCGATCACACCCTGTATCGGCGAATAAGCGAATGAGCGAATCAGCGAGCAGCAAACTCCTTACTCCTTACTCCTTACTCCTTACTTCTTACTTCTTACTTCTTACCCCCTTCCTCCATTTCTCATTCCCCACCTTTGTGGTACATTTGGGGAAGCCTGGCAACCAGGCGATTTCCTAGTGGAGGCACGGACAAGATGCGCCGTTTTCGGTTTTTGTTTTTGTTATTAATACTCGTGTTGCTGAGCGGATGCTCAGAGGCTGAGGATATACTGGGATTGATCATCCAACCGGAAGGGGAAGAAGAACTACCGTCGGCTTTCGTCGCGCCGACCCCAGAGGCGACGTTCCCGCCGCAGATGGCGACCATGACGCGCATCCTCGCGCGCGGGGAGATGGTGGTGGGCGTGCGCTACGATCTGGAACCACTCTCCTACATCACTGCCAACAGCGAGTTGGCAGGTTTGGAGATTGACCTGGCCCGCGAATTGGCCCGCCGCTGGCTCGGCAACCCCGATGCCGTGCGTTTCCGCCAGGTGCGCTCCGATTCGGCGTATCAACATCTGACCAATGGCACGGTCGATATCGTGCTGGCGGGCATCATCCACACGCAGGAGATGGAGATGCAAGCCGATTTCAGCCCGGCGTATTTTATGGACGGTCTCGCCTTCTTGACCTTTCCCGATGCAAACATCCAGGACGTCACCGGTTTGGGGGGCAGGCGCATCGGTGTAGTGACGTGGACTGACAGCAGAACGACGATCGATGCGACGGTTCCGGTCTCAAAAACGTTCGTCAGCTACGATAACTTCTTCGACGCCATCGAGGCGCTGCGCACGCGCGAGATCGACGTCTACGGCGACATGCGCCACCGGTTGGAGCGCGCGCGCCGGCTGGTAGCAGGGACGGAGGTCGTAGCGCAGACAACGTGGGAGCCGATGGCGATGGCCTACCGTCAAGATGACCCCTTCTTCGCCAACCTGGTGACACTCACATTCCAGGATATGGCCGTTGACGGCACACGCGACGCCCTCTACGCGCGCTGGTTACCGGGTGTCTCGCCGCCGAGTATTGCACTGTTGCCGGGCAACGCGCCGGCTCCTACAGCCACAGAGGCACCCCAGCAACTTTCCACGTTGGACGTGCTGGCGCGGATTCGCGGGCGCGGCGCGTTGGCGGTGGGCTATTTCACCGACCGTTGGCCCTACAGCGGCAACCGTGCCGATGGCGTCCCCACGGGCTTCGAAGTGCGCCTGGTCGAACGTATTGCCGAACGGTGGCTTGGCAGTCGTCAGGCCGCCAGTTTCGTGCCCGTGACCGAGATAGATGCTTTCACCCGACTGGCCCAAGGCGAGGTCGATATGCTCGTCGGCAACTGGATCCATACCCGCGAAGCCGAATTGCAGGTCGACTTCTCACTCCAGATTATCGACGATGGTGTCAGCATCTTCTCGCTGGCCGCCGCCCCGGTTGCGGATTTGACGGCGCTTGGTGGGCAATCTGTGGGCGTGCTGGCGGGATCGGAAGGCGAGCGCGTTTTGCCCAATTTGGCCCAGGCGGCCGGCGTTGGCCTATCAACCGTGCAATACACAGATGTCCCCGCTGCCATCACGGGTCTGCAACAGGGGGAAGTAGCCGCGATTGTATCCGAACGACGTGCGTTTTTGGAAATCCTCTTCACGCAGCCGGGATTTGCGATGACTGACCGGCGCTACACCTACCGCCCAGTCGCTATTGTCCTGCCGCAGGGAGATTCAGCCTACCGTGATCTGGTGAATTTGACGTTAGCGACGCTGCAAGCGGACAGCACGTATCAGGAACTATATAGTGTGTGGTTCGATGATCCCGTGCCCACACTGGATGTCGCGCCTGGAAATCCTGCGGTGCCGTTGGTCATCACACCGGCGGAATGAGGCAGCAAGTTCATCAGGTATGTATGAGAGAAAAATCACTTCGTGCACAAAATTGCCGTCTAGAAAAACTTGCCTATAATAAGAGATGGAAACTAATCACGGCCAGGAGAAATCAACGATGAAGGGAACCGCCTCGGAAACAGGCGTCGGCCAAGATGTCATGGGTGTGCTTTTGGACCAGTATATGGAAACCAATGAGTATCGCCATGGCGATGTAGTCGAAGGTGTGATCGCATCTGTTAGTGATAGAACGATTCTTATCGACGTCGGGGGCAAGTGTGATGCTATCGTTCATCCGCGCGAAGTAGAAAGGATGATGCCCAAAGACCTCTGCGCTCTCAAGCCGGGCCAGGGCGTGAGCGTCTATGTAATCGAAAAGAATAATGACGATGATACGATGCTCGTATCGTTGGCGCGGGCGGCGCAGCAGAGTGATTGGGACCGGGCACGTAAACTGCTGCGAAGCGAAGAAGCGGTGTCCCTACCAGTGGTCGACATCAACAAGGGTGGCGTGATTGTACGCTTAGGGCGGCTACGCGGCTTTGTGCCCGGTTCACAGTTGTTGCCGAACTGGCGTGCTCATCAAAACAGTGGCGAATCAGAGCGACGTTGGGAAGCGCTCCTCGGTCAAACCCTGACACTGTGCGTCATCGAGGTCACGCCGGAGCGCAACCGGCTGATCCTCTCCGAACGGCGCGCGGCCGACAGCAAAGTGGTCAAACGCCGCATTCTGGAGAAGCTCGAAGTAGGAGCCGTAGCGCGCGGCATCATCAATAACGTAGTGCCGTTCGGCGCTTTCGTCAACGTCAACGGTGTGGATGGCTTACTGCACATCTCCGAACTCTCTTGGAAGCGCGTCACCCGGCCACAGGAAATCGTGCAGGTAGGCCAGGAACTGGATGTCTATGTCTTGGACATCGATCTGGAAAAGGAAAGGCTGGGACTGAGCCTCAAAAGGCTGACTGCCGACCCCTGGGAAAGCCTCGGGGATATTTACAATGAAGGCGACTTTGTCGAAGTCACCATTGTCAATCTGACGACGTTTGGCGCCTTTGCTGCGTTGGTTGAAAAACCAGAAATCGAAGGGCTGATTCACATTTCGGAATTGGCCAATCACCAGGTTGCCCGCCCGCAAGATGTTGTCAAAATTGGCGAACGTCATCTGGTAAAAATTCTCTCCTTGCAGCCGGACGAACGGCGCATTGCCTTTAGCGTCAAGCAAGCCAAGTCAGCGCCACCGGGGACGGCGGCGCCGGAAATGGCGGAACCAGAAGTGGCGGAACCAGAAGTGGCGGAGTCTGAGGCAAAGGCGGAGCACGCAACAGTGGAAGAAGCCTTAGCGACAGAGGATGAGGCAGTTACCGGTAGTGAAGCTGAAGAAGCTCAACCGGACGTTGAGGCGCAGCCAGACACTTTGTAATTCTGGGCATAGGTAACCCTTTGTCCCTCGCGGTTTGGCAAGCGCGACGGCAAAGCTTCACAACGCAGCCCCGGTATCTTGCCGGGGCTTTTGTGACTCAGGATCGAGAGACAATGATCGTACAATGACAGATGATAACCCAGGTCACGTATGTCCCTATTGCGATACGCTCAATGAACAGTCGGCCAGCTTTTGCCGCAAGTGTGGCGTCGCCCTTACGCGGCGTTGCTCATACTGCGATACCGTTAACTGGATCGATGATGAACACTGCGTACAGTGCGGCGCGGCCCTCGACATCCTCGAGTGGATTGTCAGGCGCGACAATCTGGGCGTGGCGGGCCGGCTCAACGAGCAAATGGAAGAGGCCGGGCAAATCAAGGCCATCGAAACGGCTGCTTCGCAGGCACGCATGGAGCGTATGCTGGCCGAAGAGCGCGAGATGCACGAGGCACTGCGGCTACGTCTGATCGAACAGAAGACGCAGGAAAAGAAAACGCTGACGACTGTGCTATCCGTCGCGGGCGCTCTACTGCTCGTCATCCTGATTGTGGCGTTGATCACAGGACTCTAGCGGATGTATCACCGGTGACACACCAAATCATCCGGACTATCGGACTATTGACTACCAGACTATCTGACTATTGACTACGCGACTATCCCAAAGGAGTACCGGCATGTTGAAAGAAGCGGAACTGGTACGCGCGTTGAAAGATCAAGCTGTGCAATGCCGAGTCTGCGAGCATTACTGCACGCTGCATCCCGGAGATTGGGGCAAGTGCGGCGTCCGCGTCAACCGCGATGGAAAAATCTACCTAGCCGTTTACGGCAGCGCCGTTGCGGCCCACGTCGATCCAATCGAGAAGAAACCCCTGTTCCACTTTCTCCCCGGTAGCCGTGCATTCTCAATCGGGACGTATGGATGTAACATGCGCTGCGCGTGGTGCCAGAACTGGCAGATTTCACAGATTCGCCAGATAGATACGCGACGCAATAGTGTCAGAGACGCTCTGCCACCGGAGGAAGTGGTGGAGACCGCGCTACGGCATCACAGCGCCTCCATCGCCTACACCTACAACGAGCCAACCGTCTTTTTCGAATACACCTACGACACGGCGAAATTGGCCCACGAGCGTGGCCTCAAGAACGTCTACGTCTCCAATGGATTTATGTCGCCCGAAACATTGGAACGCCTTGCGCCGTATCTCGACGGCATCAATGTCGATCTCAAAGGCTTCACAAACGAACTGTACGAGCAGTATTGCGGCGCGCGGCTCGAGCCGGTCAAGCGTAACATCGCCGCCATCGCCCATGAGACCGACATCTGGATCGAGGTGACGACGCTGGTAATTCCCGGCCTCAACGATTCGGATGAGGAACTGCGGGCGGCAGCGGTGTGGCTGGCAAAGGTTGATCCGGAGATTCCCTGGCATTTGAGCGCGTTCCATCCCAACTACCAGATGCTCAATCGTTCTCGCACGCCTAATGCCACGCTCGAAAGAGCCTACGCCATTGGCAAAGCCGCCGGACTCCGGTACATTTATCTGGGCAACGTGCTCGATGCCAAGCACGAAAGCACCGTTTGCCCCGCCTGTGACACCGTGTTGATCGAACGCTATGGATATAATACCCGTGTACATTGGGTAACGCCGGGCGTATGTCCCACGTGCAACACGCGGATTCCCGGTGTTTGGAGTTAAGGAGGATTGCTATGACTGAAACGATACGCCCCGCTGCAGTAGCGGGCATGTTCTACCCGGATGCGCCAAACGTGCTGCGTAAGGCCGTCACCGGTTATCTCGACCAAGCCACCCCGCCGGAGCTGTCCCACATACGTGCCGTGATCGCACCGCACGCTGGCTATGTTTACTCCGGGCCAGTTGCCGCTTTTGCTTACAAAGCGCTGCTCAACTGCGCCACGCCCCCCAAGCGCATCTATGTGATGGGGCCATCCCATCGCGTGTGGTTCAAAGGTGTGGCGTTGGCAGACTACGATGCCTTCGATACCCCACTTGGCGCACATCCACTGGATGGCGAGAAAATCCACGCACTGATCGACTCCGGTGCACCCTTTGCCGCATACAACGTCGCACACGCGCAGGAACACAGCCTCGAAGTCCAGTTCCCCTTCTTGCGCATCACCTTTCCCGATACACCTGTCGTGCCACTGCTCTTCGGCGACGTGGACCCGCTCCTCGTGGGCCGTAGGTTGGACGAATTCCTCGAGCCGGACGATGTCATCGTCGTCAGTTCGGACCTGAGTCACTTCCACGACAATCGGACGGCGCACACACTCGACCATCAATTCCTGGATGCAGTGCTCAACGGCGACCAGCGTGAAGCGGCGCGCGGCGAAGCCTGCGGGCAAGCCCCAGCGCTCGCGTTGATGCTGTTAGCGGACAAATACGGCTGGCAGCCCCACTTGTTGGACTACCGCACTTCCGGCGATGTCACCGGTGATACGCGGCGTGTGGTCGGATACGCCGCCGTCGGTTACGAGGAGGTCGCCTGATGACCACCGAACCCTTGACCTCGGAAGAAGGCCACTACCTGCTCGCATTGGCCCGCGCGACGATCGCGAAGGCAGTGGGTGCCAAGTCTTCTAGCATTTTGCCCGATCCCCCACCCCGGCTCACCGCGCCCGGCGCGGCATTCGTCACACTGCGCACGCAGCGTGGTGACCTGCGCGGCTGCATCGGCTCACTGGAGGCGCGCCGCCCCCTCATCGAGGACGTGCGCGAGAATGCCATCGCCGCCGCCCTCCGCGACCCGCGTTTCCCACCGGTAAAAGCCACGGAGTTGGACAATATCGTCGTCGAGGTCTCGGTGCTGACCGCGCCGGAGCCATTGGACTTCGATGGGCCGGACGATCTCCTGCGCAAGCTGCGCCCTAACATCGACGGCGTGCTCATCGAGCGCGGCTGGAACCGAGCGACGTTCTTGCCTCAAGTGTGGGAGCAATTGCCGTCGCCGGAAGACTTCCTCGGTAACCTGTGTTACAAGGCCGGCCTGCCGCCCAATGCCTGGCGCTGGCCTGACCTCAAAGTCTCGATCTACCAGGTACAAAAATTCGAGGAAGAATGAGCCGTCATCCTGACGCGCGCCCCGGTGCAACCTTCCTTCCAGGCATGCGTATTAGACATAGACATTGCGCGCTCAAAAAAGGATGCTTGCAAAGGTGGGCTAACGAAATCGTCAACAGCATCGTTAGCCTAACCTGCGCCAGGATAGCCAAAAAGCCGCGTACAATGATTATGACAAATTCAGGGAGGAACAATGAATACCGAAAAAGAATTCTATAATGTAACACCAGAACCTGACGCGGAATCGACCGAAGCGCCTTCGACGCCACCGCAGCCAGCTCCAGCACCGTCCGCGCCACAGCCGCTTTCGCCCGCCGACGAGCGCACCTGGGCGATGCTGGCGCATCTGAGCGTCTTGCTCAACCTCGTCACCGGCTTCTTAGGCGTCGGAGCAGCGCTGTTGATTTATCTGATCTACAAAGACCGCTCGCGCTACGTGGCGTATCAGGCGATGCAGGCATTTCTTATGCAATTGCTCTTCTGGGCCGGTGGCGGCGTGTTGATCGGCATTATGTGGGCCATCGTTGGAGCGCTTAGCGCGATCCTGGTGGGCATCTTGCTCATCCCCATTGCGCTGCTGCTCACGCCAGTCTTGCTGGTCTTCCCCCTCATCGCGCTAGGGTACGGCGTCATCGGCAGCATCGAAACATCCAACGGCAAGGATTTCCGCTATTGGCTGGTCAGCGACTGGGCGTTGAATCTGATTTAGCTCCTGCGCCAGAGCAGCGCGCGCCGGCCTGCACCTTGATGGGCGTGCCGATTCACGACGTGACGATGGCGGAAACACTCGCCCTCATTGCGCAGTGGATTGACGCAGGCGGGACG
>JBNGDO010000106.1:0-18290 GCA_049975385.1 Anaerolineae bacterium
TTTCCCGGCGGGTGCTGCCAGCATTGGCCACTAACAGCACACCGCCCGCCTTCATCTGCGCGGCCAAGACCGCAGCATCGGTCACCACCAAAACCGGCGGGCTATCAAAGAGCAACAAATCGGCTTCGCCCAAAAGCGCCTCAATCACCTGCCCCATCCGCTCCGAGCCAAGTATCTCAGCGGGGTTAGTCACAAGATGACCACAGGGCAATAATCGCAGATTTTCCACGCCTGTGTCCTGGAGATGAGCTGCTATCTCAAGCTCTGGGCTCAAGAGGATGTTACTCAATCCGTCCGTACTGGAGACATCGAAGATTTTGTGGAGCGTAGGACGCCGGAGGTCTGTGTCGACCATGATGACCTGTAATCCTGCCTGAGCCATCGCGATAGCAAGATTCGCGAGCGTCAGACTTTTCCCCTCTGAGGGCCCAGGACTGGTCACCATCAGTGTGCGCATAGATCGATCGACGAAGGAGAAACGAATGTTGGTGCGCAACGCACGGTAGGCTTCGGCAACCGCGGAGAAGGGCTGCTGGTGGACAATGAGCTTATCCGCATAACTCCCGCCTTCGATACGGGCGATGGTACCCAGCACAGGAAGTTCGGTGATCCGGGCAGCCTCATCCGGCGATTTGAGAGTATCATCGAGAAACTCGATGAGCACGGCGCCTCCTATCGCCAAACTCAGCCCGATGGCTGCCGCAACCAGCACTGTCTGCGCCACATTAGGACTGATAGGCCGTACGGGCAAAGTCGCGCGTTCGATAATGGAGATGTAGTTGGTGCCTCCCTGTGCCGATGTCAGAAGTGAGGCATAAGTGGATTCATAGGTGTACAGCCTTTGTTCGAGAGCAGTGATGTTGTCCTGATATTGCTGGATCGCGCGAGCACTGTTCGCTGCTTCGAGCTTGGCCTGCTCTTCGGCAATGCTTTCCTCAGTTTGCTGGATATTGGCTTCCAATTCCGCTAACCGTTGCTGAACGAAGGTCTGGCGCTCGGATTCCTCACGCCCAGTGGGGCTTTGCAGGATCAACTGATTGGCGATTTCGTCGGCGAGTGCCTGTGCCGATTCGGGGACGCTATCGCGGACGCTGATTTCTAATAGCTGCGTACCTTCTATCAACCGCGTAGAGACAGTATCAGCCGTCGGAGTATATTCCAAGCCCAGGGCTTGGGCTGCGTCACTAAGAACGGGTTGACGAACGGCCATCTGTGCATATGTCTCTGCCAGCTGCTGGCTGATATAGATATCGCCGCTGGTCGGGTTGGCCTGCTGCAGTGCTTGTCCTACCATCACCGTTGTCGTGGCCTTGTAGATACGCGGCATCCGTAAGGTGCTGGCGTAGCCCAATCCGGCAGCCGCCACAGCAGAGGCAAGCATCAGCCACCACCAACGCTTCACTATCGCCCAGTAATCTCGTAGGTGCACCTTATAACCCTCTCAGCAAGAGTGCCCAATCTCCGACGCCGTTTATGCTTGTATCAACAAACTCCCGAACCCTGGTCCTCATCTACACTTCCCCTACCCTTATTATACGCTCTTCCCAGGGTCTGAACAATCGCCACAAAGCCCTCTTGACAAATTCTAAGGTGTTATTATTATAGGACTAATCTTATATTGTATTATTCATATAGTTGATTCGTCACGTGTAAAGGAACCGGCAATGTCTTTGGAATATGCGATTTTGGGCTTCTTGAATTACAAACCGTTGAGCGGCTACGATCTGAAGAAAATCTTCGACACGTCCGTGCAGCATTTCTGGTCTGCCGACCAGAGCCAGATTTACCGCACGCTAAGCCGCCTCACCGAGCGGGGCTGGGCGGAGATGGAAGTCGTCGAACAAGACGACCGGCCCGACCGCAAGGTGTATCACATCACCGGGGCCGGACAGGAAGCGTTGCACCAATGGCTGCTCACGCCGGTGCGCCCGCACGTCCCACACAATGCGGCGCTTATCCAGGTTTTCTTCGCCGGGCAGCTATCCGACGACGAGATCGTGACGATGTTCGAGCGCGCCGCTGAACGTGTCCGCGGCGTCCTGAACGTGTACGAGCAAATTCCGCAACAGGTCGAGGCTTACCGCGTATATATAGAATCGCCGCGCGAGTTCTACTGCTGGATGTTGACATTGGAAGCCGGCTTCAAATCGGCGCAGGCCAATCTCGACTGGCTGGAAGATGTGATCCGGCGCATCAAGAATGGGGAAATGCCGGCGCGGTAGACGGTAGACGGGGGAAATGAGGATAAAGGAAGTTCTCGCTGATTCGCTGATTCGCTCATTCGCTCATTCGTTAAGGAGGTCTTGCGATGTCACAGCTTGCACCGCGACAAAGGATTCGTAAAGCGTTGATCATTGTCTCGCTCTTGCTCTTTCCGGTCATTATGAACTACCTTTCGCCCTACGTCATCATCAATGGAGCGGCACAGGGCATCGTCAACGGCAGTTTGATTGTGTTTGGCTTGCAATTCCTCTCCGCGCTCTTCGTGGGGCGGCTGTGGTGCGGGTGGGTCTGCCCGGCGGCGGGGTTGGGCGAGGTCAGTTTCGCCATCAACAACAAGCCCGTGCGCGGTAAAGTGGATTGGATCAAGTGGTTGATCTGGGTTCCCTGGCTCGCCATCATTGTCATGATGGTCGTGCGGGCCGGTGGCTACCAGCGCGTGGACTTCTTCCACCTCACCGAGAGTGGTGTTTCGGTTGATGAACCCTGGAAGTATATCATGTACTACATCGTCGTGGGGATATTCCTGGCGTTGTCGGTTTTCGTCGGGCGGCGGGCGGGCTGCCATACGATCTGCTGGATGGCTCCTTTCATGATCCTGGGCCGCAAGCTGCGCAACCTGGGCAACTGGCCCGCGATGCGGCTTAAGGCTGAGACTGAGAAATGCATCAACTGCAAGAAATGCACTCAGAACTGCCCGATGAGCCTGGACGTCAACGGGCTGGTCCAGCAAGGCGCGATGGAGCACAGCGAGTGCATCCTGTGTGGGACGTGCGTGGATGTGTGTCCCAAAAGCGTCATTCATTATTCGTTTAGCAGTGGGCGGGAGTAGGGAGTAAGGAGTAGGGAGTAGGGATTCGCTCCCCAATCCCGGCTCATTTTTTAAGTGAGGAGTAACATAAAAATGAAAATCACGATTATGAACGGCAATGGCGATCCCCAAAACGGGGAGTTTAATGCATACGTGACCCGCCTCGCGGCAAAGTTGATGGGAGAAGGCCACGCGGTGACGGCGTTTACGCTGCGCGACCTGGACATCAAGTTCTGCACCGGCTGCTTCGGCTGCTGGGTGAAGACGCCGGGGCAGTGCGTGGTCAAGGATGCCTCGCACGACGTGTGCCGCGCCGTCATCAACGGCGATTTCCTGTTGTGGGCCGCGCCGCTACGTATGGGCTTCCCCGACGCGACGTTGAAGAAGATGATGGACAAATCTATCCCGCTGATTCACCCGTACTTCGAAGTGGTTCACGGCGAGGCGCACCACCGTCCGCGCTACGACCGTTATCCGCGCGTGGGGCTGCTCTTACAAAGGAAGCGGACACCGATGCCGAAGACCTGCGCATCGTGGGCGACATCTTCAGCCGCACCGCGCTGAATATGAAGAGCCGCCTGGAGTTCGCGTTTACGACGGAAGAGCCGGTAGACGCAGTTGCACGCGCCATCGTGGATGGGTCGGCAGGCGGCGTACCCTTCGACCGCAACCTGCCACCGCTTCCTGGGACACGGATCACGCCGCCCGCGCAGCTCACGATTTTCAATGGCTCACCGCGCGGCCCGAAGGGCAACACGCCGGTGATGTTGGCGCAGGTTGCCAAGGGCTTCACCGCTGCCGGCGGGCAGATTACCGAGACCTATCATCTGGTGCGGCAAAACGACCTCGACCGCTACCGGGACGCGTTCGCCGCCGCCGAGGCCGTGCTGGTGGGCTTCCCCCTCTACACCGACGCGATGCCGGGCATCGTCAAAACGTTCATCGAGGCGCTGGAACCGTTGCGCGGGCGGAGCGACAATCCGCCGCTCGGTTTCGTGATGCAATCGGGCTTTCCGGAATCCACGCACATGCGCCACGTCGAGCGCTACCTGGCGAAACTGGCGGCGCGACTCGGCAGCCCGTACCTCGGCGCGCTCATCAAGGGCGGCGGCGAGGGCATCCGCTTGATGCCGGACAAGATGAATCGCAAGTTGTTCGACCAACTGATCGCACTGGGGCGAAGTTTGCGGGAGACCGGACAGTTTGCCCCGGATGCCGTGCGCAAGTTGGCCGGACGCGAACGCTATCCCGGCTACCTGGTTCCGCTGTTCAAGGTGCTGTCTAAAACGCCCTTGCTGGCGATGTACTGGGACAATCAACTGAAGGAAAACGGCGTCTACGAACAACGCTTCGCGCAGCCGTTTATCGAACAATGAAGCTGATCCGCTGAGAGAACAGAACATGCATCTGATCTTAGGCAATCTGAGTATCACGATCAAATCCGGCGCGCTGATTCCACTGCTGATCATGCTCCCGAATGTGGTGTGGATGGCCATGCCCAAAGCGGAGGCCGGCCCGCCGGTCTCCGAACCGCTGTGGCTGACCATTCTGGAGAACGTGGGCCGGTTGGCGACGTTGGTCTTGCCGTTCTTTTTTTTCGTTGGATTGGCACAAGCGATTCTCGACGCCGGTGATGATCGGCATGGGGCTGGCGCTGGCCGTTTACTACGCCTGCTGGATCAGATACTTCGCGGGCGGGCGGGCCGCTGCCCTACTCGGCGCGCCTTTCCTGGGGATTCCCGTGCCAATGGCGGTAGCGCCCATCGCGCTTTTCATCCTTTCGTCCTATTTGATGAATTCCTGGTGGATGTTCGGCGCTGCACTGCTGTTCGGCGTTGCCCACATCTGGATTTCGGCGTTGACACTTTGAGGTATGTTATGTAGGAAAACCGCCATTGGGTGGGACTGGCAATCTGCCGGGTGCTGAAACGCCGGATGTTAATGTAATACTCCCTGCAAATACCCCCTTTGGGGGATGACAGAGTCTCCTAAACATAGACAATGAAGCTATGGCGCGTGGATGCGTTTGTGAATCATGCGTCCAATTTCATTGCAAAAGAAGGAGACTCACGTGAATGACAAGAAACAACTGCGGTTTGATCCCAACCTGCTGTGGCTCATTGCCGGCTGTATCTTTCTCTTTTTTATGGGCTGGCGGTGGAATGCGCCGTTCGCCGTATGGCTTGCGCCGGTCTTCCTGATGCGTTTCTTCCGCGAGCAGAATCGCTGGACGGCGACGCTGCCGGCCATCCCGTTGATGACGCTGGCGCTGTTCGCCAACATCACCGGCAGTTGGGATTTTTCGCTTGCAGCGGAAATCGGCATCGGCCTGATCCGGGCCACGCCGTTTTTGCTCGCGCTGACCCTCGATCGCGCGCTAGCGCGCCGGATGCGTCCGGGCCTCGCCACGCTCGTCTACCCGGCGATCTACGTCGCAACCGACTACCTGCTGGGGCTGTCGCCACTGGGCACGACGTTTTCCGCCGCCGCGACGCAGTTCGAGGCCAAGGTGTTCATCCAACTCGCTACCGTGGCCGGTATCTGGGGGCTGGATTTTGTGATGTGCTGGTTCGCCGCCGTTGTCAACTTGGTGTGGAAAAGGGGATTTGATCTCAAAGCAGCGGGTAGCGCCGTTACTGTCTTTGCCGTCAGTCTCAGCCTGATCCTGGCAGTGGGCGGATTCCGGCTGACGCACGCGCCGGACGCGCCGACCGTGCGCGTGGCGGGCGTCACCGTCCCGCATCCACGGGATTACTGGGATGCGGTCATTGACCGGGGCACGCCGACCAGTGAGGCGCAACGTTACGCTGCCGAAGCTGCCGAGTTGGAAGACGCCCTCTTCACTGCCAGCGAGCGCGCCGTCGTCGGTGGCGCTAAAATCGTGTTCTGGTCGGAGGGCAATGCCGTTCTCTATCCCGAAACCGCGGACGCCTTCTTCACGCGGGCGCGAGCGTTCGCCCGGACACATCAGATCTACCTGATGCCCGCTTACATCGTCTTGCAGTATGGCGAGGCGACCTCCGCCAACGCGCTGGCCCTCATCACGCCGGAAGGTGAGATTGCCTACACCTACACCAAGACCAAGAGTTGGTATCCCACCGACTCCGATGGCGTGATTCACAGCGTGGATACCCCCTACGGGCGCATTGGCGGCGCGATTTGCTTCGATATGGATTTTCCTGGCTTCATCCACCAGGCCGGCAAGCAAGGGGTGGACATCATGTTGGTGCCTGCCTTCGATTGGGAACCGATCAAACCTTATCACACGCAGGTGGGCCTGTTCCGCGCGCTGGAAAACGGCATGTCCGTCGTCCGGCAGGTGAACAGCGGTACGTCTATGGCAGTGGATTATCAAGGTCGCCTACTGAGCTACCAAGACTACTTTACCACAGAGGATCGCATTATGCTGACCGATGTGCCTACCGGCGGCGTTAAAACAGGCTATGCACTCATCGGCGACGGGTTTGCCTACCTCAACTTGGCCTTGGCGAGTCTTTTCCTGATCGTAGCCCTACGCCGGCGACACACGGCACACACTGTGTTCTAAACCCCTTTACCCCCAAGTTGTCTTCGGGGTGGGCAATGATAGAATACGCTGGACTTATAAATTGGCGCTCGAACAGGCAAATCAGCAAATCGGCGCATCAGCAAATCTTCATTCGAGGGGACACTTATGAGTACGGCAGACATCAGCGAGAAACTCACGTTCTGGCAAAAGGCCGCCTATGGTATCGGGGACTTGGGTAGTTCCGTAGGACCGGGAACCATCATCCCCTTCTGGTACAGCATTTTCCTCACGGACATCGTGCGCCTAGACTTGAAGCTGGTGGGTCTCTTCTGGCTGATTGTCACGCTGTGGGACGCGGTGAACGATCCGCTGTTCGGCTTCCTCTCGGATCGCACGCGCACGCGTTGGGGCAGACGGCGACCCTACCTGTTGTTCGGCGCGGTCCCCTTCGGTGTGTTCTTCGCAATGCTATGGCTCATCCCCCCGACACAGAACCAGATGCTTCTCTTTGCTTACTACACCATCGCCTACATCCTCTACGAAGGGGCGGCGACTGCCATCGGCTGCCCCTACAGCGCGTTGATGCCGGAGTTGACGCTGGATCACGACGAACGCACCTCTCTCGTGACCTACCGGATGGCGGTGTCCATTGGTGCAGGATTAGCGGCACCACTCTTCCTCGGCCTGGTCGTTTTTCCGATGTTCCCTCCACGTTCTCCACAAGCGTATCAAACCATCGGCATTGCCAGCGGTCTCACCTTCATCCCACCGCTGCTGATCACGTTTTTCGGGACCAAGGAACGCGCAGAATTCCAGGCGGCGAAGCCGCTTCCCTTACACGAGGCAGCCGGTTTCGTGATGCGCAACACGGCCTTCTGGTATTCCCTCGCCTTGCGCATCCTCAGTTGGATGCCCGTGGTGATCGTGCAGGCGGTGTTTGCCTATTACCTCATCTACTGGAGCGGGATGACCGAGGACGAGACCTCCATCGTGCAAGGCGTGATCCTAGCTGTGGCGCTACTCTTGTTGCCAGTGATTAACTGGCTGGCGAAGTGTATGGAGAAGAAAAGCGCCTACATTGTGACGACAGCGACATGGGTGCTGGTGATGCTCGCTTTGCTGCCGGTTCCGCAAGGCGCGAAAGTCCCTATCTACATTATCGCAGCGCTGGCGGGATTGGGGGTCGCTTCGGCGCACGTTCTCCCAAATGCCATCAGTCCCGACGTGATGGAGGTAGATGAACTGATGAGTGGCAGGCGACAGGAAGGCGCGTATGCCGGCATCTCCGTCTTCATCGACAAACTGGCACGGATGGTGGTGCTGGCTGTACTGCCCATCGTACTACAGTGGGCGAAGTACGTGCAACCCACCGACGCCGATCCTTTCCCGGTGCAACCCGCTTCGGCACTGACGGCGCTGCGCATCTTCGTCTCGGTCGTCCCTGCCGTGATTTTAGGGATCTCCATCATCGTCGCCTACTTCTACCCCATCACCCGCGCGCGCTACGCTGAAATTCAGCGCCAACTGACCGAGCAACGAGCCAGCAAAGTGCAACGAATGTAGCGGCCTTACGTTTTGCGCTTCACGTTTCGTGGTATAATGACCGGAGTCAACTATGACCAGGGTCAAAAATGACAAACAAACCAAACCAAACCGCATCCCGTTGGGAACAGCGCAAGGAGCGCACGCATCGTCGTCTGTTGGAAGAAGCTGAACGGCTCTTCCGCAACCAAGGCTTCGACTCTGTCACCGTCGAGGAGATCGCCATTGCTGCGGATGTTGCCAAAGGGACGTTCTTCAATTACTTCGAGAGCAAAGAGTGTCTGCTCGGTGAACTGCTGTACAGCCGCATCCAATCGCTGCTCAACGCGCCGCCCGAACCGGAGGCACGCGCCGATGAGCGCATCCGGCTGCTGTTCCAGACGCTCTGGGAGGAACTGACGCCCTACCGCCATTTAGCCCGGCGGATGTTCGCCCACGCGATGACGCATCCCAAGCCAGAGTACCTCAATCCCAACCAACCCACGGCGGCTCTGGCGCTGGCGGAATTGATCCGCGAAGGACAGGCACAAAGCATTTTCCGTCCAGACATAAACGCTGAGCTTGCCGGCACTTTGCTGATCACGTATTTTTTCCGCCTGTGCATTCTGGAGACTTTTGTCACAGAAACAAACGCGGACACGACCATGGCGTGCGGGTGCGATTTGATCTATGAAGGTCTGGATTTGCTCTATAGAGGGATGTTGGTAGCGGTGGAGTGAACAGCATCGCCGGAAATTCGTAGCTAGGCAAACAATGCTGGGATGATAAACAAAACAGACGGGGCCTCTGATGAGGCCTCACCAGAGGCCCCGTCTTCCGTTTACCGTCTACGCTCAATTTTCCCGCATCACCAACGGCAAATACACATTGTACAGCTGCTCCACGATGCGGACAGTCACAGGCAGGACAAAGGGGCTTTCGGGCACCGCCGCTTCTGACGTGGTGACGGTGAGCGTGCCCGTGTACACGCCTAGCGGCAGCCCCCTTGGATCGACGAAGACCTGAAACGCCCCAGGGATAAAGGTCGTGCCTGTCTGCGTAGAACTGGTAGGTACGACGGTCATGGTCAATGTTTCACTCGCCTCAGCGACCGCCCAGTCGAACTCATAATCCCCGGTGTTCTCCACTACCACGGTGGCCGAAACCGGATATGTGTCGCTCACCGCCATCATCCAGCTCAGACTGGGAGGACGCACATCCATACCCCATGCAGCCCAGACCTCAAGCTCAAGCGGGATCGAGATCACACGCGGCATGACCAAGTCATTCGCCGAGGTAACGGTGATCACACCGGTATACGTACTGGTCAGTAGGTCGCGGGCATCCACAGTGACCTCGAATATCTCACCCGATATCCCCAGCGTGGGGGTGATCGTGAACGGCAGTCCCTGGGTGTCGGTGATGGCGCTCCAGGCAAAGTGCGCGTTATCACTCAACACCGTGACCGTCTCCGTCATCACGCCTCGCTCGCGCAAGCGCACCGACCAATCGAACGCAGCCGGATCGACGGACATCCCCGACGCAATCCAGGAACGTGGGCGTTTGTCCATCTCCTGCAAGGCAGTATAGGCCGGGCGCGATGAGCCATCGGGCCTGAGGATCGAAAACCAGTTCAGCGGATCGCATGGGGCATACCAGCCTGTCACACTGAAGTCCAGGTTGGAGACGATCATCACACCCATCCAGGGCCAGTTGGTGTCGGCGTAGGCAAACGCGCGCTGCAGGTAGTCCGCCTGCTGTTCAGCCGTGACGCGCTGCCACGCGAAACCGATGCTCTCCCAGTACGGGATGCACTCCGGGTGCCCTTCGAGGCTAGCATCGAGCAGCCACCCGAACTCCGTTCCCCACACGGCCTTGTCGCCGTCGCCGTGGGCGACCATTGTGGCGTAGATGTCCTCGGCGCGGCGGAAGTTGACGACGCTTGATCCCCAGTCCTTATTTTCTGGAGTGCCGCCAAAGCCGTAATTGTGGATGCTGATCGCGTCGAAGTAGCCTGATAAGCCACTGTCGTACATCGCCTCGAGGAAATCCACGTCGTTGATCGAATTGACGCCATCCCCACCCGTAGGCGCGAGGCTCCCGGCGACGACGGGGATTGTGAGGTCGGCGGCTTTTACCCCCTGGTAGGCACGTTTGACCACCTCCGTGTACCGTGAGGGATTGAGCGGCTCGCCAGTCCACTGAAAATCGAGGTTCGGCTCATTCCAGATTTCCAGGGCGACACGGTAAGGTGTGGCGCAGGTCGCGCGTTTCTGTGCGATGTGCGCCGCGAGCGCATGAAAGAAGGCCTGCCAGGCAGCCATCTCACTGTCCTGGATCGGCGTCCAGTCAGCCGAAGCACGTTCGACACGCAGAAGCAAGTGCAGGCCGTTGGCACAGGCCTCATCCAAGCGCCAATCTACAGTGCTCCAATCATAGCTGCCATTGTGGTTAGGATCAACACTGTTCCAATGGACAAAGTATTTGTACCAGTCGAAACCTACCGCCTTCACCTGCGTTACGCCAGTCGGTGGATAGGCCAGCATCATCCCATAGCCGATATGCGGCGGCGGTAGTTGAGTGTCCGCACCCGCCGGCAGCGTTGGGAGGCCCACCAACAGCAACATCGCGATCACCATCATTCGCCAACACTTCTTCGCCATACTTTACCTCCTTCAGTTATAGCGCGGGCGTCTTGCCTGCGCTACATTTTTAACCACTCGGTCGTGGAACCAAAATCGCCGACTGGAATTGGCTGTTGTGTGTCTGCAATATCATCTCCGCTTCTTCCGGCGTGCAGCCCAGGAGCAGTTTGAGTTCCGTGTCACGCTTCACTATGTCTACATTGCAGATCACGGCCATCACGCGCGCCTCTGGCAGGCTCCCCACCCACACATCCACACCGCCGCCGTCCATAGCTTGCGTGCCCTCGAGGTAACCATAGTCCAGGGGATAGATGAACTCTGGATAACGCGGATGCGCCGTCCCCTTGGGTCGATCAATGACCATCCTGTTCTCTGCCACCAAATCGTCCAACCGTTCCCAAAACCTATGATCCATACCCTACTCCTGACCGATAGCGCATCGTGTAGGCATTATACCTTTGTATGACATAGGCGTCTAGACGGGTGCATTTCACTTCGGGGGAAATAGTCAGATCAGCGTCTGATAATTGCGGTCTTGTGGCAGTTTTGGCCCGATTGGGGCTCAACAAGCCGAGTATTCAAAGGCCAAAACTGCACAGGTGCGGTTCAGAATGGGCAGTTTGTAGTCTTGTCTTCTGACGATGGTCCATCGATTGAGGCGTCACCCCCATTCTGAAACACACCCCGTCTAGACAGTCATCTGGTAATAAAGCTAACTTATGGTAAGGTTACAGAAGTAAACTGCCTATGTTGGCACTGTGTATCATCGGGGAGTTTCGAGATACGATCCAGACCCGGTAAAACTTTATGGAGGTTATCAAGTGATGGATAGTAGTTTGGTTGATAGCGAGGAGGTGGAGAGTCGTACTAGCGTTGATGACACAAAGGCGCAGCGTGCCTCGATTCGTCTGAAACAGCGACTGCACTGGTTTTTCAGGCCGTTTCGGGAGTGGTTTCAGCTCTGGCGTGAGTATTCCGAGCTTTCCGGTGCCGGCGGCATTGCACGGCGGGCCTTTGCCAACAACTCTTTCGACGGTGTATTGACGATGGTTGGTGTGGTAATGGGGAGCTTCGTCGTTGGGGTTCAGGATGCCACGGTTGTCCTGATTACCGGTTTGTCCACAGCATTGGCCATTGGCATCTCCGGTGGATGGGGCGCCTATTTAGCAGAATCGGCCGAGCGCCGTCACGAGATCACCGAGCTTGGAAAAAGCACGCTTACCGATCTGAACGACACTAAGATTGGTAAAGCTGCCCGCTCGGCAGTGATTACCGTCGCCGCTGTCGATGGATTGTCCCCGTTTTTATCGGCGTTCCTGGTCGTCATCCCATTCTTCTTTGCACCGCTCTTTCCCTCTATTGACTATGCCTTCTATGCATCACTGGGTATGGCCTTGTTATCCCTCTTCGGCCTGGGCATTTACCTGGCCGGCATCTCTAAAGAGAACAAGTTTGTTTATGGCATAAAGACCGCTATCGCCGGCGTGGCCTGCATGGGCCTCACTTTGCTTATGGAACGGCTATCAGGCTAGTCTAAGACTACAAAAGTCTCACAAACGGCTTGATTTGGCAAGAATCTGCTTTGAACACGCAACGTGCACGAACAGACCAGAGATGAGACTTTTGTAGTCTGGTCCCGGTTTAATTGAGACTATAGGCATACACCATGAATGAAATGACCGGCGTCGAGCGTATTGGCAACATCCTGCAACGCAAACCTGTGGATCGGGTTGGCTTGTTTGAGCACTTCTGGTCGGATACGCAGCGGGTGTGGGCGGAACAGGGGCATATCCAGCCGGACGAGAATCTGGCGGACCACTTCGGCTTCGATATGGAGACCTGTTGGGCCTTCAACGTCGTCGCCGACCTGGACTACGAGCCGGAGATCCTCGAGGAGACCGAAGAGACGGTGCTGACGAAAGACGGCAACGGTGCGATCCTACGGCGGCACAAGCTCCACGACGCCACGCCAGAGCACGTCGATTTCACGGTCAAGGATCGGGCTGGCTGGGAGACGCTTATCAAGCCCAAGCTCACGCCAAAACGGCGACGTATCAACTTCGAAGCTTACCGCGAGGGCAAAGAACGCGCGCGCAAAGCGGGACGGTTCTACATGTGGTCGGGCGTCAACGTTTTCGAGATCATGAAGGACGTCGTCGGGCACGAGTATATGCTGATGGGCATGGCGCTCGATCCCGATTGGGTGCTGGATATGGCGATGACCTACGCGCAGCTCACCGTGGATTTGCAGGAAATCCTCTTCTCCGAGGAAGGTTGGCCCGACGGTATCTGGTACTACGAGGATATGGGCTTCAAACAGCACCCGTTTATGTCGCCGCGCATGTACCGGCAGATCGTGCAGCCAGCCCACGCGTTGAGCGTCGGTTATGCCAAAGCGCACGGCAAACCGGTGGTGATGCACTCCTGCGGCTACGTCGAGCCGCTGGTGCCGGGGATGATCGAGGCGGGCATCGACTGCCTGCAAGTCATCGAAGTGAAGGCGGGGATGGACTTGCTCAAGCTCTACAAGGACTTCGGCGACCGCATCGCCTTTATGGGCGGCATCGACGTGCGCACGCTCTACACTAATGACCGTGTGGTCATCGACGCCGAGCTAGAGGCGAAAATCCCCACCGTGATGCAGAACTACGGCTACGTCCTGCACAGCGATCACTCGATCCCCAACACGGTATATTACGATACGTATCAGTATTTCATCGAGAAGGGGTTGTCATTGGGGACGTATCGGTAGATAAGTACTTCCTCTACGTTTTCCTAACAACACAAGGCGCGGATCACAATCCGCGCCTTGTCACTTGAGGTCGCATTTCCCCGTCATAGAGATCTTAGGATTATCCAGGTCCACCACAGCCAGAAAAGCATTGCCAGCACAACCCCGATGGCTTCAATCGTTTGGATGAGGTCGTCAATTCCGGGTTGTAGCACAGCTAACCTGGGGTTTTCTGGATGGTGAAAGACCTTCACAGTTTTGTCAGGTTTGTAGTGCGCAGCGATACGTCTTGCGTCATTATCCGTCACAAACCATCTATTCCCGAACCTGATACGACTAGCATTATAAGTAACACCATCCACCACATAAGCATAGATAACCTTGACGCCGAGTTTTAGCCGACGCCTGGAACTCGCAATCGTTGTGCCGGAAACAGCTACCCGCCCGGTCGTTTGTGGCCAGTTCTGGCTTGCGCGTCCCCAGCGCCATGCCAGATACTGCTGATAGACTATCCAGCCAAGGAAAGCGGTCCATATTATGTAGACCAATATCAAAGCACTGAATGTATTATCATCCAAAGCAAGCAGCCTTTCATTGTTGATCAGAACTTCACCCGTTGAGCAGCATTTCGTTGTTCCACGGGCAGCTATTAGCGTCCAGTGGACGCAGGTTGATCGAGTATCATCAACACCTTGTACAATGGCTTAAGCGATTTGTCAAGCTGTTTTCCGTTCAGCTATGTATTCAAAACATATACAAAATGACCAATTTTGAAAATTGGTGTCGAAAAAGTATTGACAAACATAAACATAGTATATAATATAGATAATTAAGAACAATATGTTCAATATCAAAAATCTAAATTCTCAGTACTATGGAGGTACACAATGAAACGCTTAGTATTCGTCAATGCAGTTCTCGTATTGTCTCTGTTGTTTGCTGTCCCCGCTTTGGCAGAGAGTGGACCGCGCGTGAGAGTTATTCACGCCTCGCCGGATGCGCCCGCGGTCGATGTGTGGGCCGATGGGCAAGTTGCTTTCAGCAACGCCCCGTTCAAGGGCATAACGGCCTATGCCACCCTGACGCAGGGGATGCACAATTTCCAGATCGTGCCCGCTGGCGCCACCGAGCCAGTCGTGATTGCGGCCGATCTCGATCTGCAGAACAACACCGACTACAGCATCATCGCGCTGAACACGCTCGACTCAATTGAACCCCTGGTGTTGGTGGACAACAACGCGCAGCCTGCTGCCGGCAAGGCGCACGTCCGCTTCGTGCACGCTTCGCCCGATGCGCCCGCAGTTGACATCGCGGTTGCCGGCGGTGGCCCGGTGCTCTTCAGCAACATTCCCTTCAAGGGCGTTGGCGACTACCTGCCCGTCGATGCCGGTACGTATAACCTCGAAGTGCGCGTCGCTGGCACCGAGACCGTTGCGCTCAGCGTTCCCGGCCTGAGGCTGGAAGATGGCGTCGTCTACACCGTGTTCGCAATGGGCCTGGCGGGTGGCGAACCTGCGCTGGTCGCAGTGCCTAGCGTTGATGCCCAGCCCGCGCCCGTTCTGTTGCCCGAAACCGGTGGGATCAACTACAACGTCTACTTCGGTGGTATCCTGGCAAGCCTGGGGCTGCTGATGCTCGGCTTCGGCTTCAGCTACAAGCGTCTGGCCGTTCAGAAAATCAAGTAATAGATTAGGCTCAAAACCCCGTTCGGATTCACCAAGTCAGAGGCGGTGCGCACTGCGCACCGCCTCTGATCGTTGTTTCCCACAGACAATCGGATTCGGCACACCCGCACAGCGCGTAAAGGTGCAGAGAAACGAAATCCATGCTACAATAAGAACAGTACGAACACACGCACCCCACCGTTGCCATCTGCATCACACGCCCTTTGTGTCCGCGATTCGTAATGATTCAGATCGCAGGTCTACCACGAATCGGGGAGCGAATCAATCAATGAATTCAGGTCTCGGCTCGACCAAAAACTCACGTTAACCAGTCGCCCATTCGTTTATTCGCTTTGAATTCGAAGCCGGCAAACCCACACCTGCACCGTTACGAAACTTCAGCAGTGCGCCTCTATAGCCCGGCAGATCTGCGCGAAAACATCATTCAATCATCAGCAAAGCAATCAACAGGAGGGAGCAATGAACCGCAACACACGACGTATTGGCATATCGATCAGTTTGATAATGGCCCTGGTTTTGCTTGGCCTGACGGTGATGCTGCTGCACGCCAAGTCGCCCGCCGCTGCGCAGACCGCCGCAGAATTGCAAGTCTGCATGTCCGGCTGCGACTTCACCTCCATCCAGGCTGCCGTAGACGCCGCCAGCAACGGCGACATCATCAAGGTGGCGGACGGGACATACAGCGATTTGCACGACCATGCCGCGCCGCTTGTTTACTATGGGCCAAGCGTCGTCCGGCAGGTGGTCTACGTTGACAAAAACATTACACTGCGCGGGGGCTATTCGACCTCCGATTGGGACGTGTCCGACCCGCTGGCGAATCCTACTATCATTGACGCAAGCGGCGGCGGGCGGGCGCTCGTTATCGTTGGTGAGGCTACCATAGAGGGTTTCCACCTCACCGGCGGGGACGCGCGTGACTTGCGCGGCAGCGACCGGGCTGGCGGGGCTACGGATGCTGGCGGCGGCGTGTTCATCATTGACGCCACGCCCACTTTGAACAATTGCCAGATCTATGGCAATACGGCGCATCAGGGCGGCGGCGTGTACGTGGACCGCACGGCAGCGACCCTTAACGCTAATGCTATCTATGCCAATACGGCGAACTGGGGCGGTGGCGCGACCTTGTGGGGTAGCGATGCCACGCTCACCGGTAATACCATCACCGGAAACACGGTGGTACAATCTGGCGCTCCTGGTCCACCGGATGTTTTTATCAGCGCCGGTGGTGGTCTGGAAATAGGCAACGACGGTGGTGTGGACAGTTACCCGACGCTCATTGGCAACACCATCAGCGGCAATTCAGCCGAAAAGCATGGGGGTGGGTTGGCGTTGAGTGCCCACGTGCACGCGAACATTCACCAGAATACGATCTCAGCCAACACAGCCATCACCGGCGGCGGGTTGTATCTGATGGAAAGCGACGCGCAGATCACGGAGAACTTCATCGCCGACAATACCGCAACGAATTGTGGCGGTGGGATGTCTCTGTGGGATAGCCAACCTTGGATTCAGTCGAACGATGTTTACTCCAATACGACGCAAGGCAGTGGGGGTGGCATCCATGCTTACAGTACCGACTTCGGCGATTCCGGTGGGCCGTGGCTGTTCGGCAATCAGATCCGCCATAACACAGCGTATGGCGGCGGCGGCGTATTCCTGGAATTTGAAACGGCGGCGGTCATCGGCAATGTCTTCGAGGGCAATGCGGCTACCGGCGGTGGGGGCGGGGTAGCGGGCGGTGGCATCTTCCTTTTGGTGAGCGACGCCACCGTTGACCGGAACGAATTCAAGTTCAATACCGCGGAACGCGGCGGTGCGTTGGGCTTCCAGGGCGGCAACGCCAAAATCTACAACAACCTCATCTACGACAACCAGGCATCCCAATGCGGCAACGCGGTGTACACGTTTGGCGCGTCGCCCTATCTGGCGCACAACACCATCGCCTACAACTCCGGCGGCGACGGCAGCGCCATTTGCGCCACCTATTGGGAACCCTTTGACCAGGCGTGGGACATCGTGAACACGATCATTTACGGCGAAAGTGTGGGCATCAACGCCAGCGGCGCGATCACGATCCATCTCGATCACGTGCTCTGGTACAACACGCCCGTCACCGTCACCACCGACGGAACGGCGACCATCCTGGCGCAGAACCAGCTTACCGATAATCCATTGTTCGTCTACCCGGACACGCGGGATTTCCATCTTACCGCCGGGTCGCCGGCCCGTGATGGCGGGATGGCAATGCCGGACGTTTTGGAAGACATCGACTGGCAGTCGCGCCCGATGGGATGGGGCTACGATATCGGCGCAGACGAGTATCCCGACGCCGCGCTGGAAGCCGTCCAGTACGCGTCCGATCTGGTGGTCAATCCGAGCGAAACCGTTGCCTATACGCTGGTAGTCAGCAATACCGGCGCAGCGGATGCCACCAACGTGACGCTGCTCAACACCCTCGATCCGCAGCAGCGCGCTCTCACCGTCGAACCGGCGGGAACGTGCAGTATCACCGATGGCGGCTGGGGCGGTCAGGTGAGTTGCGCGCTGGGTACGATGGCACCGGGTGCGATGACCACGGTCACACTCACCGCCCAAGTCGATCCCGACATTGGCAGCGCCCAAATAATGCTCAACGCGTTCTCCGTCATTGCCGACCAATGCGGTAGTGAGGCCAGAATGCGCACCTTTTCTTCCGCTGTGTACACCCTCGACGCCATCGTCGTGCAAACCGAACCCTCCGCCGGGAACGCCGTCACCCGCCTTGAAGCCGGCGAACTCGACATCTACGCCGCTGCTACTTCTGACCCCGACCTCGTCCAGCAAATTACGGACGCCCCCACGCTGGCAGGCTATCGCACCTACGGCCTTTACAACGAACTGACTTTCAACCCCGCCGGGCCGATCTTCGCGGGCACGGGCAAGCTCAACCCCTTCGCCATCCCGCGCGTGCGCGAGGCGATGAACCGCCTGGTGGACCGCGAGTACATCAAGCAGCAGATTATGGGCGGCTTGAGCGTACCGCGCTGGCACGCGCTCAACACCGTCTCCCGCGATTACGCGCTGCTGGCCGACGTGACCCGCGCGCTGGAACTGGAATACGCCTACAACAAGACGCTGGCGCAGCAGACCATCGCCCAGGAGATGCTGGCGTTGGGCGCGACGCTCG
>JBNGDO010000107.1:0-17837 GCA_049975385.1 Anaerolineae bacterium
CTTGCGGGCAGTGCCCGCAAGCGCAAAAACACCCTTTCACCCGCGCCTTTAGGCGCAAAATACCACGCCCGGTGAATTTTCGGATAGATTCTTATTGCCGCATCGGAATGATACAACTACCATTATAGCATTGAATGGCAATTTTGACAATACAGAATATATCTATCTACTAAATCTGCTTAATCCAAGAACCCTTGCGAAGGTTGAATGAGGACTAGCGAAACCAGAAGATCAGCGCAACCTTCACAAGGTTATTTCAACGCGTCATATCGAGGATGCCCTCGGCGGTGATGGGAAAAGTGTGACCGTTCTCGCAGTGGAAGGCTGTATCCTCACGGTGCATCGGCTCCCGGCAGCGCGGACAGCGCAGGATATCCTCGAGCCGTCGTGGCGTGGCCGGCCCGCGCGCACCAACCTTGACCGCCGAGACCAAATCGTAGTCTTCTTGCCATAGCTTGGTATGCACCATCTCCAGCGGCAGCGCGTGTAGTTTCGCCTCGAACGCCTCCGATTTGTACGTGCGTCCCGGTAGCCAGCGCGCGTCCTTGCCGATACGGTTGGTGATCAGGAAAACCCCGCCAGGCCGCAGCACGCGCATCATCTCGCGGAGCACTTGATCGGGGTCAGGCATAAATTCCAGTGCCTCCAGACAAACAACGGCGTCGAAGGTCGCATCGGGGAAGGGCAATTCGCTGGCATCTCGGCGGATGAAGGTAATGCGATTGGCCCACAACGCAGTTTCACGCACCGCTTGTTGCAACATCTTGCGCGAAAGATCGAGACCGATGAGTCGCCCGCGAAAGCTGTTCTGCCGGAAGAGCGTGCGTGCCAGCCGTGCCGTGCCGGTCGCCACGTCGAGGATCAGAGGATCGGGATAATCGGCGAGGGCCCGGCTCAGCGGCAGCCCCAGGAACCACTGTTCGTAGCCGGGATTGTAGCCTTTGATGCGGTCATAGATGCGGGCAGACCAATCGTAGAGCATGATGACCACCCGGCGGCCTAGGTACGCGCCCTCGGCCAAAATGAGCTGCCAGTATAGGAACGCGATCAACACCAGCGCCACAACAGCGCCCACAACCCAGCCCATCTTACAATGCCCAGGCCGTCAAGAAGATGATCGCCAGGAGCCACGGCGTGAGCGCGCGGCGGTACATCGCTGTTGGCGGACGCTGAAGGAGTAACAACAGCCCCGGCAACGCCAGCAGTAGCAACCCTCCCGCGGCAAGGAACTGCCCTTGCCAAACGAGAAATCCGCCGCCAAACAACGGCCCAAGCGCCGCCGAGGGTCCGGGATATGCGTAAAACGCTACCAACAGGGTGAGTGCCAGCGCGGAAAGCGCCGGCTGCAATGTCGCTGCGTCGCCGGGCGATGCGCTGAGTGACGCACCGAGCAGCCAGGGCAATCCCACCAGGGCACCTGCCGCCCACGCCGCACCCACGTCGCCGCGTCCCTCATGCCAGAGTACGGCGATCTCGGTCCAGGCGATCATCGCCAGCGTCAGCATCAGCGCGTTGCGACCCAGGATCAACGCCGCCAGCACGCTGACACCGAGTGCCAGCACCGCCATACACAAAGGCGCAACCAGCGCCGCCCGCCCTACCTCATGCCACCACGCGCGCGCCTGCCGCAAAGCACGATGCAGGGCTGCCCCCGGTGTTCCCGGTTGGAGATACGGCCAGAGAGGTAAGGGGGCTTCCCGTTGCCAGGTGCGCCACAATGCAAAGGTCTCTCCCCAAGGAGTGCGCGTCACTGCACGCCAGAAGGGGAGCCAGCCCGCCAACGCCAGCACTAAAGCCGTGAGAACGGCAATCCAAACATCTCCTTTGAGTGGAACGGCAAAGGCCCACGCACCGCCCAGAACGGCGGCTACGGGCAGGAAGCCCCAACCGTACAGCGTAGGCCAGGTGAAAAGTGCCTGCGCTCGCGTATCTGCAGCAGATTCAGTTTCCACAGACGTCATTATACCTGACTTCCGGGCGACTCAAAACATCCCTCTGGATGCTCCTGGCACGGTTCCACGTGAACGTAGGCACGATCCACCTCAGACAGCGCCTCCAATTTGGCCTGAACAGTGTCTGAGATGCGATGCGCCTCGAAAAGCGAAGTGCGTCCGTCCACGTCGATGTGCAAATCGGCCACCAGACGCGGACCGACGTATTCGGTGATCACTTGATGCACACCAAGCACTCCAGATACTTGCACGGCGATAGCGGCGATTTCCTCACGAGTTTCGCGCGAAGCGCCTGCGCCGGTCAGATAGCGGAGATTTTCCTTCCAGGCCGAAAACGCTGCGCGGAAGATCCACAGCGCAACGAGCACACCCGCGATGGGATCGGCTAACGGGTGGAGAAAGTGGGATCCGAGGACACCGATGAACGCCGCCCCCGACGTGAGCATATCGGAAAGATTGTCTTGTGCAACGACATTCAGTGTGGGGCTGGCAACCTGGGAAGCGATACGCCGGATCACAGCGTACATCGCCGCTTTGACACCAGCACTGATCAGCAGCGCCAGAATGGGCCAACCAAGCTCCAGCGCCAATCCCCCACCCAGAAATCGCTCTATGGAAGTGCGCCCTGCTTCGTATCCGGCAAACGTCATGGCTGCGGCGACCAATAGTCCGACGATAGGCTCAAATCGTCCGTGACCCTGCGGATGCCCGATATCCGGTGGCTGTTGCGCCATCCACAGCCCGAGGACCATCAGCAGTGAGTAAAAAACGTCCGAGACGGAATTGGCTGCATCAGCATACAACGCCACGCTGCCTGAGAGATAGGCTGCCGCGCCTTTACCCACGGCCAAAAGGATGTTGCCTCCCAGGGTAATGATGAGCGCTCGGCGAAACAACCGGGCCGCCTCGGGATCAGGTTGATAATCACGAATCCATTGCATTGTATCTCGACTTAAAAAAGCTAAAGATTTTGTTTTTACCAAAACGAGCAGGGGGACTTCCCCTGCTCGTCTTCAGTTCGTTAGCTCCGGCCCTGGGTCACCGCGACCGGAGCAAACACATTATAACATATCAGCCAACCGGATCGCGGAAGTTGTAGATGTGGCCCTCGCGTCGCCAGACCTTCCCGCAGGCGCAGTGGAACGCGTCCTGCGGAGGAACGCCCAACGGTGCACCACACGCCGGGCAGCGGAAGAACGTACCGGCAGGCGCGTTGTTCTTCCCCGCACCTGCCCGCGCACGCGTAAAGACGCTTGGGCTGAGCTGCCAGAGGGCCCCGGTCGGCTGCACCAGTGCGTCCAGAGCAGCCAAAAGACGCGTGGGGATGAGGCGTTTCAGAAAATCAATGCGGAAATGAGAAACGGTGCGCGTGGCCTCGCGGCGCAATCCTGCGTATTCCAACTGATTCCACATCCAACGAGGATGAAAATCAAAGTTGAGGGCCACAAACTCGACCGGTTCGAGATCAAAAGGCGACCACGATTGGTGACGCAGGAGGTAGCGTGCAATGGCTTTGAGATTCAGCTTGTTGGCGAATTCCAGGATGAACGCCCCCCCAGGCCCCAGAATATCGGAAATCCCGCGCAACACGGCGGGCGCGTCGGCGGCGTGATGCAATGTGCGCACCATCGTCACCGTGTCGAAAAGACCAGCAACGAACGGCAGACAATAGAAATCTCCCTGCACGAAGAGGTAGCGTGGGTCTCCCTCAGCACGAGTCTCACCGAGACGTTCGACGGCCTGATCCAACTGCGTGCGCGCGTAATCGAAGAGAACGACCGTCTCATAGCCCGCGTAGAGATCGGCCATGCGTCCGAACCCCGCGCCAATTTCGATGAGCGTGCGCCCTTGTGGCGGCAACAGCGCCCGCATCGCGATGCGTTCAGCAGCATCCTCGTAGGCGCGCGTGGTGTCCCAGAACTCCGTACGGTAGCAGGAGCCCTCGTAATTGCAAATGGGCCGTTGGTCCATTTACGGAGTGCCTTCGACCACCTGCTGCAAGAGCTCCTCAGTCGAATCGGGCAAACTTTGCACCGCACCGGTAAGCGGCGAGAAAACGGCCCGCAGTTGTTCGATAGCTGGCGCCATCCCTGCCTCAGCCAACGGGATTTCGACGGGCACCTGCATCACCACCGGCACGGTCGTGTTGACGGGCACCATCAGATTGAGGGAGACGGGCAACGGCAGACCTTCTGGCAGGACGAGCTGGACGGTACCGTGAATCGCTCCGCCACCGGCCGGCCAGATAAACGTGGCCGGTGCCTGGATGGGTACCGGCTCTACCAGCACAACCTGCGTGTTCTGCGCCAGCGGCAGATCAAACAC
Source organism: Anaerolineae bacterium (assembly GCA_049975385.1). Classification (GTDB taxonomy): domain Bacteria; phylum Chloroflexota; class Anaerolineae; order B4-G1; family SLSP01; genus DSWT01. Next base: position 4,278 of record JBNGDO010000107.1, read on the forward strand.
TACCGGCATCGTGTCGGTGATGTAGACGGTGGATTCGATGCGCGTTTCTCCCAAGGCGGCAAAGGCACTGTCCAGATCCAGCAACAGCGGTTCGGCAACCTGGCTCTTGGCCATAAACACAGGCTCAGGTGCCAAAAGTAAGACGATCACCAGGATGATGTTGACGATGAACGAGAAGATGATGGCAATATTCTTGAACGCATTCCAGAATGGACCAAACCCGCGCCTATTACTCGAGGCGCTCTTTGCGGGCTGGCCTGCTTCCACCTGTTCACTGTCTGATGTTGTCATGCTGACCTCCTGCGTATACTATAAAAATATGTTACCATGATTATTGGCAAAACGCAAAGGAAGTCGGCGCTTTTTTCGCAAACTACTCTAACTTCACCACAATCGGCAAGTAGACGCGGAACATGTTGAGCTTGAGCGTGACGCTGCGCGTAATGCTCTGGTATCCCGGTACGGCGATGTTGGCCTCGTTGACGACGACAGATGGAACAATGAAGGTGCTACCAGGGTCGGTGTAGGTAACGACGGCAACGTAGGTGAGTGTGATATGGGGTGTGGGTGAAAGGACGCCCGTCCATTGCAATAGGGGCGCTTGCGTCTCGTCAACCTCGCCGGATGTGGCGGTGAACGTGCCGGGGATGTAGGCAAGGCCCGGGCGGATCACGTCGCTCATAACGGCTGTGAGGGATAACGGGCCGGTGGCATTGCGGATGCCGACCGTGTACGTCACGCGATCACCATGATAGGCAGATGGTGTAGAGACGGTCTTGAACGACGGTGTGAGATCAGGATAATCAACAGGGCGTACGACTTGCACGGTAGCCGTGCGGGTGAGTGCTTCCTGGCCCTCAGCGGTGATGACGGCAGTATTGGTAATGCTGCGCCATTCGGTGGTAGCGACAGTGACGGCGTAGGTTACGGTGACGGCGGGCGTGGGCGTGAGCAAACCCGTCCAAGCAAGCGCGGGCGCAGCGGCGTCATCCACAGCGCCAGAGGTAGCCGCGAGAGAGCCAGGGATGTAGGCCAGTCCTGCGGGAACTGTGTCGCTGAGCATCACAGTCTCGGTCGGCGGCGTCCCGCTGGCTTGGATAGCGACGGTGTAGGTGATCGTCTCACCCGGCGTCGCTTCGGCCTGTGAAGCGGTCTTGCTGGCATCCAGCGCACTGATCCCGCCATCCCATCCGGCGAGGCGCGCCCATAGCGACCAGACAGCATACGCCTTCTGGTTACAGTTGAGCGACTGGCTGTGCGCGCAACTGCAGCTATACCAATCTACATCTGGTGTGTGAGCCTCTTGCCAGTCCAGCGCCCAGTTCTTGTCGCGTGAGCCATCGCCATTCGAATCGTAATCGCAGTTGTCGTTAACAGCCTTGTCGCCGTAGTAATTCCCATCCGGGTCATATAACTCGATGTCATAGAAATCGTACAGCACCTTGTTGTTGGCTATACAATACTCGCGGATCTGCTGGTTGCGCAAGTGCAGGTTGCCCTCCTCACCGGTACCATCCGAGTGGCCGGTCATGTAGACAAAGGTAACGCCAGGATAATCCAGTTCAAGCTGCGTCATCGGCGCGAGATAAGTGTCAATCATCTGCTGCGCAGTACGATCAGAGGCCTGCCCGCACCACGACCATATGATGACGTTGACATCGGGGTGATTCTGCCCACGTCCGGTATCAGGATCGACGTCGCCCAGATAGACGTAGGTATTGTCGACCCAATCCGGGTAATACCCCACATCACCGCCCATAGCATAATCATCCAGATCAAGCGCGCCATCCGAGCCACCCTCGTTCCAGGCAAAAATGCCATCGGGAAGCGCGAGTCCCAGTCCGCCACCATCGGCAAAACCGATCAACCCGTTCATCCCACTGATTAACTGACTACCATGAGAGGTATGTCCATACGCGATGTGCAGCACGCGCTTGGCCTCCTCAATCCATTCCTGTGGCACGGCAGTGATGTCTGTAGAAGTATGATCAATGATGACGGGCGTTGAGCGCGCCTGTGGAGCTTCTGGCGCGTCGCTTCCGGCAGCGGCAACAAACCCTACACCAAAGAGCAACGGCAAAAGCATCAGCAGTGCAAAACGATTGATCCACCTAAACGTTTTCATCCAATCTCTCCTTTCCTGGCAACCTACCTTAGCATATCTTCCAAAGCACAATTTTAACCATACAATCAAAACACCGGCAAGTCAATGAGAAGATGGTACTGACTTTATGGAAACCGGCAGCGCTCTCACCCGCTGTCCCGTCGCCTGAAAGACGGCATTCGCAATTGCTGGGGTCACACCGACCATCACCGGTTCCGCGAGGTTCTTCGCACCGAAAGGCCCTTCGCGCAGGATAGTCTGGATGTATGTCGCATCGATGTCCGGCGCGTCGGTCGCTCGCGGGATGCGGTACCGGTTGAGTCCCAGCGTTTGCGGGACGGCCTCCTCATAGCGGAAGTGTTCTGTGAGCGCGTAACCGAGTCCTTGCACCAGCCCGCCGTAGAATTGGCCGAGTGCCCCGCTGGGATAGAGAATTCTCCCTGCGTCATGCGCTGCCCATATGCCGGAGACGGCGATTTTCCCCGTCCGCATATTGACCTCCACCTCGGCAACGAGCGCGCCGAAGACGTAGCAGAAGTACGGTTCGCCGGTGCCCTTCTCGAAATCCCAATGGATAGGCCGAATTTCCCACTTACCCTCGACCGAAAGCGGCAGCCCCATCGCGCGGGCGTGCGCCGTCACCGCCTCGAAGGTCAGCGGTTCCTCGTCCGGGCCGATGAAGCATTCGCCGTCGCGCACGAGTTGCTCCGGCGTGCAGTCCAGTGCATCCGCCGCCGCGAACGTGAGTTGTTGCCGCAGCTTTTCCGCCGCCACGCGCACTGCATTGCCCCCCACGATAGACGCACGCGAGGCCACCGTCGGGCCGGAGTCGACCGCGGTGTGCGTGTCGGGGCGTAGCATGCGAACCCGCTGCATATCCACACCCAGGATCTCCGCCGCCAGCAGACTGAAGACGGTACGGCTGCCCTGCCCGTAATCGGTGAGGCCGGAGGTGAGTGTGATGCCGTCGTCCGGATCGATGGCGAGCGTCGAGACGGCGAAGTCGTGGCCCTCGCCGCCCAGCCCGCTGCCGTGGAAGTAGCAGGCCACGCCAAGCCCCTTGCGGCGGAGAGCGTCCGAGGGCTGCTGTGCATAGGCGGCACGCTTGTCCTCCCACTCCGATGCCTCGCGTACCCGTTCCAGGCAAGCCGCCAGCCCCACCTCGTGGTCGATGGGATCGCCCGTCATCGTGCGGTCACCCTCACAGAGACAATTTTGCAGGCGAAAATCCAACGGATCGCGCCCGAGTCGATGCGCCAGCTCATCGATCGCCATTTCCACGGCGGCGCCGGCCTGCACGTTGCCGAAGCCGCGGAACGCACCGGAGAAGCCGTTGTTGGTGTAAACGGCGGTCGTATCCACATGGACGGCGCGATAGCGATACGCGCCCGCCGCGTGCATCGTCGCGCGCCACGAGGCCATCGGCGTCATCGATGCATACGCGCCGCTGTCCATCAGCATCTCGACCTTCGCTGCTTGTAGCATGCCATCGGCATCCGTTCCGAGTGCGAGGTGAATCCGCGCCGCCTGGCGCTTGTACGACGCCGCCATCGACTCGGCGCGGGAGAAAATCAGCCGCACGGGCCTTCCGGCGAGTAGCGCCAGTTTCGCCGCCTGCGCCGTGGTCTGGTACAGCGTGTCGTCCTTGCCACCGAACGCCCCGCCGACCGGCGGTTGGATCACGCGAACGATGTCTTCGGGCAGACCAAGCACCGCCGCCGTGGTGTCGCGGTTGATGAAAGGGCTTTGGTTATTGGCGTAAAGCGTCACGCCACCGTCAGGCTCGGGGATCGCCAGCACGCCCTCGGTTTCGATGTAGGCGTGCTCCTGGTGAGGCAACGTGTAGACTTCATCCAGGACAACAGGACATCTGGCCAGAATCGGGTCAGGATCGCCATTGCGGACGATGTGCTGGTCGCACAGGTTGCCCTCGCCCAGACCGCCCGCCGTCAGCGTTGCGGGCTTGTCAGGGATAATAGGCGCGCCGGCGTCCAGCGCGCGGGTCATATCGCTTACCACCGGCAGCGCTTCAAGCTCGAGCACAATGGCGTCAAGACCAGCTTGCGCCGCCGCCTCGGTCTCGGCTGCCACCGCCGCGATCCCTTCGCCCACGAAGCGCACTTTGCCGCAAGCCAGCACATATTCGTCCTTCACCGGCCAGCCGAAGTTACCGTGATCCACAAAATCCGCATGGGTGATGACGGCTTTGACGCCGGGGACGGCCAGCGCCGGGCCGGTATCGAGCGTAACAATGCGCGCGTGTGGCAAGGTGCTGCGCAGCACCTTCGCGTAGAGCATCCCCGGCACGCGCATGTCGCCCACGTACTTCGCCCGCCCAGAAACCTTGTCCGGACCGTCCACGTTTTGGAGTTTGGGATTACCCACGTAAGTGAGTTTTGGGTTTTGGGTTGTGGGTGATGCGTGATGCGTGATGCGTGATTCATGACTCGTAATTCGTGATTCGCCATTTGCCATTTGCCATTTGCCATTCGCCATTCTTCTCTTCGCCGCCAATTCGACCGCATCCACAATCTGTTGGTAACCGGTACAGCGGCAGAGGTTCGGGGAAATAGCACGGCGGATTTCCGCGCGGGTCGGGGTAGGATTAGCTCGCAGTAACGCCTCGGCGGCGATGATCATCCCCGGTGTACAGTAGCCGCATTGCACCGCACCACATTCCAGGAACGCCTGCTGTAGGTCGCTGAGGCCGCCATCGGGGGCGTGAATGCCTTCGATAGTGGTGACAGCGCGTCCGGCGATATTCGATACCGGCGTGCGGCACGATTTCGTCAGCTTGTCGTCCACCAGCACTGAGCACGCGCCACATGTACCCGTCTCGCACCCGCGCTTCGTCCCCGTCAGCCCGAGCACCGAGCGTAGCACATCCACCAGGAGCATATCCCCAGAGATATCCGGCAAAGAAACACTCGCACCGTTTAGCGTGAATTCGAGGTTCATAGGTCTCCTTCAAACATTGAAAATGGCAAATGGTAAATTGAAAATGGCGAGGGGCACACCCCATCCATACTCGGTTCTGCAATTTTCAATTTCCAATCAACAAATCTCCAAATCTGCCCACGCCCCAGCCGAAGTAGGCGATAGCAGCGGCGCTGAGGAACAGGACAGAGCCAGCAATAACGGCGTAATCTGCTGCGCCCATTCGCGTCTCGTGCAGGTACGTACGCTGTGAGTTACCGGTGAACGCTTTGGATTGCAAGACGATGTCGAGCATCTGCGATTTGACCAGCGCCCCCAGGATCAACGGGACAGCGACCTTGGCGTAGACGCACAAGCGCTTGAGCGTCCCCATCGTCTCAAAGGCCAAACCTCTCAACCGCTGCGCCTCGACGATCGTCTGGATTTCCTCGAACAGCAATGGGAAAAAGCGCAACGTCGAAGAGAAGATAAAGGCTATTTTATACGGAACCCGCATTTTGACCATGCCGATCACCATCGCGTTGACGTCGGTGGTGAAAATGCCTAGGGGCAGCACCAGAATCATCGTCAGCGTTTTGAAGACGACGTTGAGCGCGTACAACACGCCCTCCCACGTCATCATCCCGCCACCGATAAGCGGCCACGAGGCAGGGAACGTGAAAAGCGGGGTGAGCATCTCACGGTGTAGCCGTGCGCGAACCAAATCCGCACCCCAGAAGCCCTGCATCACGATCATGAACGCGGCAAAGGGTAGCAGCAAGATGACGACCGTGCGGATATAGCCAAACTTGACCCCCGCAGCCAGGCACGCAAGCGCGACCATCAGCGCCAACAGCCCACCCAGCACCGGACTCTCCCACACAAATGCGACGAGCGTGATAGCCCCCATCAGCGCCAGCTTGGAGCGGAAATCCAGCCGCGTGAAAAATGAATCGCGTTCAACCGTGTGCAGTGTCAGCGCACTCACATCGCTCCCCAGAAAATAACCACTGAGACACGGAGGACACAGAGAAAAACACTAAAAAACCTCTGTAAACTCTGTGTCTCTGTGTTAAACATCTTTCGCAAAACAGGCAGCGACTTCTTCGGGAGTAAGGAGAGGGAAGTCGGTCTGGTATTCCTCCGCTAATGCACGGGCGAGTAGCACAGCCTGCGGCGGGACGATGTGCGTCGACGCCAGCACATCGACCGCGTGATACGCCTCGCGGATCGGCGCATCCAGCAGCAGCGCGCCTTTGCCCATCACGACGACGCGCTCGGCGTAGTCCGGCATCAGGTAGAGGTGGTGCGTGATGACGACGATGGTTTTGCCTGCCGCGTGCAACAGCTTGCTGATGTCGAGAATAGCGCGCGCGCCCCGGTAATCCTGCCCCGTCGTCGGCTCGTCGAAGATGACGACGTCGGGCCGCATCGCCAGGATCGCGGCGATGACGACCCGTGCGCGATCACCCTTGGGCAAAGCCAAGGGATGCGCCGTGCGGTGTTCCCACAGCCCGAGCGTCACCAGGCTCTCCTCGACCTGCAGTTTGATTTCTGTTGCGTCATATTCGAGGTTCTTCAGCGCGAAAGCCACTTCCGCCTCAACCGTGGCATTGAAAATCTGGTTGTCGGGATTCTGCGCCACGTAGCCGATCCGGCGTGCCAGCGCGCTCGTCGTCAGGTCGAGGGTGTCGGCACCGTCCACGAGGACCGCGCCGGATGTGGGCAGCAGCAATCGCAGAAAATGCTTCGCCAGTGTGCTCTTGCCCGCGCCGTTCTGCCCGACGATGAGCAGGTACTCGCCCGCGTGCACATCGAGCGAGACGTCGCGTAGCGCCACCGTGCCGTTGTCGTAGACGTGGGTGAGGTTGCGGGCCGAAAGTAGCGCAGATCTCCCCCCTGGGAGCGCGGGCGTCCCGCCCGCATGGTTTTGCACTATGTGCTCTACATCCACATGCGGGATGCGCCTATGACTGACCGCTTTCAGCGCCGCGATCCCTTCCGGCAAGCGGACAGGAATCGTAGGAACAGGAACGCCAATCTGCCGCATGCAGGCAAAGGTCTGGGCAACTTGCGGCGGGCGGACGTGATAGCCTTCCAGTCGCTCGACCTGCGCGTACAGATCGCCGGGCGTGCCCACGGCGACGAGCGCGCCATCGACCAGCAGCGCCAGACGATCGGCGTACTCGGCCAGTTCTTCGGCGGCATGCCCCACCATCACCACCGTAATGCCTAACGTCTTGTTCAGCTCCCGCACCGTGGCGAAGACTTCCTGCGCGCCCACCGGATCGAGCTGCGAGGTCGGTTCGTCGAGCACGAGGAGGTCGGGCTGCACGGCTAAAGCGGCGGCAATCGCCAGGCGCTGCTTTTGCCCGCCTGAGAGTTCGCGGGGGTGTTTTTTGGCAGTCCCTTCGAGGCGGACGGCTTCCAATGCGCGGGGGATGCGGGCCAGCATCTCCTCACGGGGCACGTTGAGGTTTTCCAGCGCAAAGGCAATCTCGTTTTCGACCGATGTCGCCGTAAGCTGCGTCTCCGGATCCTCGAAGACCGCGCCGACGTGCCGCGCCAGGTGACTGACCGGATGGTCTAGCGTGTCCAGCCCGGCGACCGTGATGCGACCAAAAAAGCGTCCGCCGTAAAACTGCGGCACGATCCCGCTGAGGCTCAGGCAGAACGTCGTCTTCCCCGCGCCGGTAGAGCCGATCAGGCCCAGGAATTCACCCTTGCCGATATCGAGCGTGACATCGTGCAACGCCGGTTTTTCCGCGCGGGGGTAGATGTAGGAGACGGTGTCGAGGGTGACGAGAGGGATAGCAGGCAGGTGAGGGTTGCCGTGATCAGTTTTCATCGGCTACGATAACCCTGAGAGCCTCAGAAAACACGGACTCTACATCTCTCAGCAGCGCGATCTCCTGTAACGTCTTCTGCGTTTCCAACTGCCGAACGACTTCGCAGCCGAGGAAATAACCCGTTTGCTTGTGCCGACGGATCGCGAACCAGGAGCCGAAAAAGGGCCGGACATCGCCGCCAACCTCGACTACGCGGAGGAATTCACGGGCCAACCACGACTTCTCTTGCTCACACCATTGCGCCCAACCGGCATCTTTTGCCGCCATGTGATAGCTTTCCTGACCAGCGATGACGTGCTCACACCGTTGCGCCAGGCCCTCCGTGTACAAATCCCACCACGGCCCTTTACCCTGGACGAGACCCGCCTGCGCACGCTGATCGAAATGCCAGAGATGGCCGATCTCGTGCGCGATCATGCCGCTTAACACGGCAACATCATCCCACCCCTCTTCGGCGATGTTCTCCAGCCCGAAGAGGATTGCGGTGTTGTCCTGATATGTCGTCGCCCATCCCGCGCCACAGCCGATGCCCACGTAGATCACAAACGTGAGCGGCTGGTCGAACCCCAAGGTCGCCTGCGCGCGTTCGTAGATCGGCGCACAGACCCGCAGCAGGTTCTCGTGCGCGCGCCGCATAGACGGCAAGCGTTCCGCCCAAAAAGGCGCCACGCGCTCTCTGGCGACAGCGCGCCAATCGTCGCCGTCCTCCGCGTAGGAGTGGATTTGCTTCTCCAGCAGCTCGGGCCAGTGCGCCATATAGTCGGACGCCCATCCTTCGATTTGAGCATCCAGGGGGAGGTACTGCGCCTTTTCCCAAAAGGACAAAAAGGCGGGGTAAGTATCAACAATATGACTTTTGATCATGGTACTGGGACTTTGGACGCAGATTGACGCTGATTTTCGCAGATAGAGTAAACGAAGCGATAAAATCTGCGTGCATCCGCGAAAATCAGCGTCCGATGTCTGCTGGAGTTGCTTGCTCACAAAATCGGCGTCGTATCAATATGCCGCCTCCGCCGGTTTAACCAACCCAATCGCCCGCAACCCCGAAATAACGCCCACGCCGATCACCGTCCCGATGATGCAGCGGGCGATGTGCTCGAAGGGGGCCGCTCCGGCGAAGACCAGCCATGCCTCTTTGGCCCAGTTGATCTGCCAGTAGACGAGCCAGCCGGTGCTCAGGTGTGCCAGCCCGGCGATCACCCACGTGCCGCCGAACAGCCCCACGGCGACGCTGCGAGGATTGGCGTCCGCCAGCATACGGGCGAAAAAAGTACGGGTGGGCAGCACGAAGAGCAGCAGCGCCGACCAGTTAATGAACGATCCGAGCAAAACGTGCCACCACACAGCCCGGTTGACGAACACGGCGCGCCCGGCATACAGCCCGTAGAAGATGACGAACACGGCGGTCAGCGGGAGCCACCAGCGGCGACGATGCCCCTCGGCCCGCATCGAGCCGGCCGCCAAACCGCCCATCGCCGCGCCGAGGAGCGACGCCAACAGCGAACTGGTGTTCTGCGGATTGATCATCAACCCGACCAACGCGCCGATACCGTCGGCGAGTGCGCCGGCCACAGGACCGAGCAGCCAGCCCATCAACGGGTAGATGCCCTGGCTCATGGGGAAATTCCGCCCCGTTCCCACCACAAAGGTGATCGGGATCGGGATCATCGTCAGCACAGCAACGACCGCCGCCAACGTCACGATATAGGCGATGGGCGCGCCGTCAATCGCCGCGCCTTTCGACAGGGTGACTTTACGTTCTTCGCCCGTAGGTATTGTCACTTATGTTTCTCCCTATATATCCGCATACTCGGCAGAAAGGTAATGGGTAATCTCAGTCAGTACGGCCAGTAAGTCTTCCTCTGGATTGCCTGATAGAGCAGTGGGATATATCTGGTCTTGTGCGTCGTGAAGATGATGAGGAAAACTCGCTACATCTGGATAGTGCGGCGCATTATCCCAACGCAATAACGTATTGCCATATCTGAACAACTGGTATGCGTAGCGCATATGCCGTGGATTGTAGTTCACCCAAACCTGAAACGTGATAGTGGGATCAACAGTCGCGCGGATTTTGAAGCGAAAAGCATCCTGCCCATAGATCGTCAATTCGACGATCTGCGGATTCTGAGCGACAGGTGAATTTTGCAGCAACCGGAGCAAAGTGTTATACACGCTGCTCTATCTCCGTCTTGATTTGCTGCCATCCAGCAAGCATATCTTGAGTCGCTTCCCACTCCATCCATTCATCTTCTTCGGCGATGGTAGCTTTTCCAGATAAAGCTTGCGTCCATTCCTCGAAAGTTTCGCCGTGCCTTTGTTCGTAACGTCGTAGTTCTACTTTCGCCCAGTTGATCTGGCGTTGGATGTAATCGAGAAAGATATGCTTAAGGGCTTGTTCTGGGCTGCTATATACTCCCGTGCGAACAAAGGGCTCAGTCAAAATCGAGGTTACCCGATCTAACGTTATCGTCATTGTGCAACCTCCTACACAATCTTACACGTCCAGGTTCTGTACTTCGCGCGCGTGGGACTGGATGAAGCGGCGGCGCGGCGGGACTTCGCTGCCCATCAGCATGGAGAAGACCTGGTCGGCTTCGGCGGCATCCTCGATGGTCACTTGCACCAGGGTACGCTGCGCGGGGTCCATGGTTGTATCCCACAATTGCTGCGGGTTCATCTCGCCCAAACCCTTGTAGCGCTGCAACGTCACTTTGCGCCCGTCGAAGGCTTTCAACACCGTTTCGAGTTCGCTTTCGCTATAGGCGTACTGCGCATCCCTACCTGCCTTGACCAGGTAGAGTGGCGGCTGCGCGATGTACAGGTGGCCCTCGTCGATGAGCGGCTGCATGTAGCGGAAGAAAAACGTCAGTGCCAGCGTGGTGATGTGCGCGCCATCGACATCGGCGTCGTTCATCAGGATAATGCGATTGTAACGCAGGTTACTGATGTCAAACTGGTCACTTACACCACATCCCAGCGCCGAGATGATGGCCTGAATCTCTTTGTTCGCCAGAATTTTGTTCAGCCCGGCACGCTCGGTGTTGAGAATCTTTCCACGCAATGGCAGGATGGCCTGGAAGTGACGATCGCGGCCCTGTTTGGCCGAACCGCCAGCCGAGTCACCCTCGACGATGAACAGCTCGCTGTTGGAGGGATCGCGGCTGGAGCAGTCGGCCAGTTTACCGGGCAGGGTGAGACTTTCCAACACGCTCTTACGGATCACCAGGTCCCGTGCCTTGCGAGCGGCAGCGCGTGCCTTGGACGCGGTGAGGCCTTTGTCGACGATGCGGCGCGCGGCACGTGAGTTGGTCTCGAAGAATTCAGCCACAGCCTCAGCGGTCGCCGCTTCGACGGCGAAACGCACCTCTGGGTTCATCAGCTTGACCTTCGTCTGGCTTTCGAATTGTGGATCGGGCACTTTGACGCTGATAACGGCGGTAAGGCCCTCACGCACATCGTCGCCGGTAAGGTTGGGATCGCTATCTTTGAGCACCGACAGCTTGCGCCCCACATCATTGATCGTGCGAGTGAGCGCCGAACGGAAGCCGGTCAGATGCGAGCCACCGTCAATAGTATTGATCGTGTTGGCGAAGGCCAGCACCGTCTCGTTGAAGCTATCGGCGTATTGCAACGCGACTTCCACCGTGATCCCTTCGACATCTTTCTCCACATAGATGGGATCGTGTAAGGCCTTACGATTGCGGTTAATGTGTTTGACAAACGAAAGAATGCCTCCCTCGAAATAGAAAGTCATCCGGCGCGGAAGAGGCGTTTCGCGCTTGTCGATCAGGTCGATGTTGACCCCACGCGTGACAAACGCCATCTCACGAAAACGCTGCGCAAGCGTCTCGAAGTGGTACGCTACCTCTTCATCCTTGAAAATGGTGGGGTCGAAGCGGAACGAGATCGTCGTACCGGTGTCTTTAGGATCGCACTTGCCGATCACTTCTACGCCGGTGACGGGAATGCCGCGCTCGTAACGTTGGCGGTAGACTTTGCCATCATTGGATTTAACGGTCGCAACCATCCACTCGGAAAGTGCGTTAACTGCCGAAGCGCCCACACCGTGCAGACCACCAGAGACCTTGTACCCACCTTCGCCAAACTTGCCGCCGGCGTGCAAAGTCGTCAGCACCAACTGCAAGGCCGAAATTCCTTTCTCCGGATGGATGCCTACCGGGATGCCGCGACCGTTGTCGATCACCGATACACTGGAGTCGGCGTCAATGATGACGCGGATATGATCACACGCCCCCATAAGCGCCTCATCAATCGAGTTGTCCACAACTTCGTAGATGAGGTGATGCAACGCGCGCACATCCGTCCCGCCGACGTACATGCCGGGGCGGCGGCGCACGGCTTCCAAGCCTTCCAAGACCTGGATCGTGGAGGCATCATACTTTACCGAATCATTTCTTGTTTTAGGAACCATAAGTGCGTTTCCTTTCTGTACTAAAGTAGACGGGACACGGGGCACGAAGGTCGCGCGCGCCCTTCGCGCTTAATCACCCATCAATGAATGCGCGGGTATTTCCTGGGGCGCGCGCACCTTTTGCTCTGTCGGCAGAAGAACCCAGCGCTCCTGATAATAGACAAACAAGGTCGCTATCAGCGCCGTACTGACAAAGGCATGCCCGGCGATGCCGATCAGATTGGACCATGTCGCCGGATCGGGCAATGTCCACACGACGTTGAAGCCTCTGGAAATAACCAGGATCAACAGCACCAACCAAGAGATTCTCACGAAATCCACACGCACGAGTAAGATACTTTCCTGAATCGCGTGTAGCGGAGAGCGGCGCAATTGCACCATCCCCGGAATGGCAAAGATCATATGGAAGGCCACGAACATCAGCAATGCGAACAGCATGGTCGTCGCGAAAAAGAACAGACCCGAGCTGATCAAGCCAATTAAAAAGGTAAAAATGGACCCAGCAAACGACAGGGTTCCCAAGACAAAGAGCACGATCAACGCCAATATGATCAAATGTCCCCACAACTTCAAAAACGACGGCGGGCCGGGAAGTTCCATCTCCGTCTCAGTGATGACCTGGCGTCCGACAGTGCGTAAATACAACGCGCTAATGCCCAGTCCCACGACGGCGAACAGCACAATCAAACCCAATACGGCGAACGGCGAAGCGACCACGATCTCCGGGCGTACGCCCATCGGACGTTCCAAGGTCAACTGCGTCGCCATCACCGTCGGCGCACCAAATAAAGGCGCAGGTGACAATAGTGCAAAGAGATTGTAGCGCGTAGCTGCTATACTGAATAGCTGCGGCAACACCAACATTGTCTGCTCATTCAGCTCAGCCAGCATACCCTCTGTTGGGGGCAACGCTTTATAAAACCGCTCGAGCGCCATAAAGATAGGCGCCAACGAAAGACGCGGCCCCAACCATAGGAAAAGATCGAGCAGTAATGGTATTATGAGTAAGGTGGGACGACGCGCAACGATCTCAAAGCCAGCCGCGAGACAGCCTAAAACACCCATCGGTTGGCGTGGTTCTTCTTGGGTTTTGCGTTCCTCGGTCACACCCCTATTTTACCATATCCAGGCCAAATGACGAATGAAAGGCTTTCGACGAAAGCTTGACAGCTTCACCCTTTATGCTACAATCCATCGCGTGTGCCCCCATCGTCTAGTCTGGTCTAGGACACAGGCCTTTCAAGCCTGGTACA